>NZ_JBXWMI010000002.1:0-434175 GCF_059609765.1 Ruegeria sp. YTSC106 | reverse complement strand
CCAAAGGTATTCCTCTCGGCCATCGCTCTCGCTGCTACAGTCCTATTCTGGCTGTAATTCAATGAGTCTGGAGCCTAGGTGTCCAACGGTAGGCGCACCAAACGATCAGGCCCAACGCAAAGTACGGGGCGTTCGTGAAAAAACTGGTCCAATAGTAAAAATCGGGAACTTCACCCTGACCAGATAAGTTTACATACGCCCATCCCAAGCAGGCGAGCAAAAAGAGAAACATCGCTGACCAAATGCTCCGCCAAATCCAAAGGAAGGGGAACAGAAGATAGAAGATTGCTTCGACGCCGATTGACCAACCCGCCGGAACAAGACTGGTTTGTTCACTGGGGACAAACCCGAACAGAAATGTAATATTCCTGATGATCGTACCTGTTTCGGCCTGGACCCCTATATACAGCCAAGCAAAGAGCATCAGGTAGAAGAGTGGGGCAATTCGAAAAAAACGGCGTAAGGCATAGGCCCAGCTTCGATCAAAGGACACTCCCTTTTGGTAAGCCAGCGACATAGACATCGCGCTTATTATGAAAAACAGCGGCACTCCCATCGCATAATAGTCGGCACCCCAGTTCTTGTAGTAGACGCCGAGTGGATGAATGTGCACTGCGTGTACAAACACGACCGCAGACGCTGCGATACCGCGCAGTGAATCAAGGCCATGCGCCCTTTGATCTTTTAGATTACCTGTCATGATCCACTCGAGGTACCGCATCCTTGCTGCCAAAAACCTTTGGCGACATTGAAGGTCAGCTATAAATGGTTGGCGCCCGAAGGCAATCAAATTGTCGTTTTCAAGCATAAGGCCCTACGCATTGAACGCTGCCCACGGGGCTGCGATCGTCTGCGGAGTTTGGAGTTGGCAGTCGCTGAACCGCGGGCTCGTCCACTTGCAATGCAATTCCGGGGCCCGTAACAAAGCCGCAGGCAGGGATGCGCGCTATACATCTGCAAAGATGCGTTTTTTCCCGCTATCCTGAATTTGCGGGCCACGGGTGCAGGTAGATGCGATGAGACTTGTCATATCCACGATGAAAGACGAAGGGCCGTTCATCCTGGAATGGATTGCATACTATCTTTCGATCGGCTTCACGCATTTTATAGTCAATTCAAATGATTGTTCCGATGGCACCGACGCGATCCTTCGGCGATGCGAGGAGCTTGGATTCCTGGCGCATATCGACAATCCCGGCCCGTGGGAGTTTGGACCTCAGGCTTCAGCTTATGCAAACGCCATGGAACACCCCTGGAGCAAAGAGGCCGAATGGATATTGGTCTGCGACGTAGATGAATTCCTTGATATTCGCATCGGCGACGGGACACTGGACGATTTATTTCGTGCATTGCCGCACGCAGATGGGTTTGCTGCAATTTGGCAGTTGTTCGGGCACAACGGAATCGTCGAGTTCGAAGACCGGTTCGTTGTCGAGCAATTCACCCGTGCAGGCGAGCTTGGTGCCGTCAGTCCCCATAACTTGCGGGCGTTCAAATCGCTGTTCCGCAATAACGGATCGTATCGGACGATAAGTACGCATCGTCCGCGGGGTCCGATACCAAACAAGGCGGATCGATTTGCGTGGGTAGATGGGGATGGTGACCCGTTGCCGCCAGCAATGCGAAGACGCGGGTGGGCGTATTCATCGACGGGCGCAGGGTTTGGGCGCAGGCTTTTTCGGATGAACCACTATGCGGTGAGGTCTGTGGAAAGCTATCTGATGAAGCGACTGCGAGGGGATGTGAACACCTCGAGCTTTCACCCGAAGATGGAGGCAACTGGTCAAGCTTACTGGAAACTGCATTGTTATAACGACGTCGAAGAAACCTCGGTCCTGTCCAAAGTCACACGCCTTCGCGAGGTTTTTGAAAAACTGCGATCAGATCCTGTTTTGGGGCAACTGCATCATCAGGCGGTTGCATTTCACAAGGAACGTATTGCAAGCCTCCGAAAAACCGAGGTAGCGCGGGATTTTATCGCAAAGTTCAGCCGCTTTCGCAGCGGGCGCTATGTCAAGGCACTGGAGCTCGGGGTGATGGAAGATGGTGATTTGTCCTTCAACGCCGAAATGTACAAGGACCCCGAAATCACATTTGCCCAGGTCGCGAAGTGGACCCGCCTTGGCAAAATGTCCAAACCCGAGAACTCCAAGCCAAACAATTTCCCCTGGTTTGTTCGGCTCGATGCCCTCGAAACGTCGTTCGATTACGAAGAGGCCGCCGCGCAACACGCGCAGATTACGGATGCCAAACAGGTTTCGGTGCCGTTTGATCCAAAGGATCCTGTTTTCCTGCCTGCTGCCCCTCCTGAAGTTGAAAGAACAAGAGACCAGCGGCAGAGTTTTCTTGGATCAATCAGCGGCAAGAAGAACTGGGTGCTGATCGGACATGTTGAGACTGAAATCATAGAAGAAATTCTTGGCCTGGACGCTGTCGAAAAATTGACGGTCATAGGGCCTTGGGGGCTGTCATGGGACGGCTTCACCTGTGCGGATGCAACTCAGGATCCCGAGCTACAGGCATTGGATCGCACGTTTTATGCACTGCTGGAATATTTCCGCGACCCCATTCTTGCCGGACGATTGCATGTCTACCGGGCGCTGCCCCCCTTGATGCTGAAGCTGTTTGAAGACGAAAGCGTCGGTGTGGTCATCATTCGCGGAGTTCGGGCAGAGCAGGTGATGAACCAGCTTTTACGCCGCATCGACCGGGTTCTCGCGCCCGGGGGCAGTATCGCGTTCACATCCTATCGCCGTCATGGAGGTGGGTCGTATACCGGTATGAATGCAGCGATAAACAGTTTTCTGGGGCGCAATGCCGCACGGTACCGGATAACCAGCTTGCAGCCACCGTGGCTTGGTATCGACAAGTTGCCACCACTTGACAAAAAGGATGCATAGCTTCTGGTTCTTGAGCCGACGGCGTGGTAGCCATGTTTCAATAAACAAAACGGGTTTTGCGTGAACAGGACACCCGTCTGCAAGTGAGGTCGAGATGTCAAACGAACCCAAGGTTATCGGTGTTGCGCCCGGCAGCCAGAAGAAACCGAAGGCTGACAAGGCGACCAAGCGCAAGAACAGCAAGGAAGCAATCCGTCGCACATTCCTTTCGCGTCTGCCAAAGGGCGGGGTGGCCGTTGAGATCGGTGTCTGGCAGGGCGAATTCTCTCCGACCATTCTGAAGTTGATTGAGCCCAGTCAGCTGTTTCTGATCGATCCGTGGAAACACATTGGTGAGGATTCGCATACAACTGCGTTTGTGGGCCGGACCGAAGACGAAAAGATGGAGGCCATCTTCCAGAAGGTCGTAAAGTCTTTCGAGGCCGAGATCGAAGAGGGCAAGGTCGCTATTATCCGGGATTTCTCGGTGCCCGCGCTTGAGCTTTTCGATGATGACAGCATCTCGTTTGCCTATGTTGATGGGGATCATTCATATGAAGGCGTGACCGCCGATCTGGCCGCTTTGTTTCCCAAGATCAAACCCGGTGGGATCATGGCATTCGACGACTACCACCGCCGCGGCTGGTGGGGCGATGGCGTGATCCGTGCGGTCAACGAATTTCTGGGCCAGCACCCCCGAGAGTTGCGCATCCGCGCGATTGCCGGCGCGCAGATCGCAATCGAAAAGATTGTCCCGCAAGATGACAGCAAAGGTCAGAACGACTAGGCAGCGGGGATAAGTGGCAACGATGGAAAAGCCTGAAAAAGTCCTCATCACTGCGATGAAGAACGAGGGTCCCTATATTTTGGAATGGGTGGCCCATCACAAGGTGTTGGGGTTTGACCGGATCATTGTCTACACCAATGATTGCACGGACGGCACCAACCAGATTCTGAGACGCTTGCAGGACTTGGGCCATGTGGAGTTTCACACAAACCGCGTCGGAACCGGCGGGATTCATCGATCTGCGCTGAGGCAGGCGCGACGCTTGCCAGTGGTGAAAGACGCAAAATGGATATATGTCGGCGACGCGGATGAATTCCTGAATATTCACGTTGGAAATAACAGGGTTGATGATCTGATCGAGGCAACGCCTGGCGTTGACGTCATTTCCATCCCCTGGAAGATATTCTCGAACAGTGGTCGGCATGTTATGCGCGATACGCTCGTAACGCGACAGTTCTACGATTGTGAACTGGATTTCGAACAAGGCGGGGCAGGGCGTCGGTTTGTCAAATCCCTGTTCAGACAGGGGGATTTTTATCTTCGCTACGGGTTGCACAACCCGCACCCCCGCCCCGAACTTCAGGCCGGCGTGTTCCGGTCAGTGCCCGGAGGGCACGCCACGGAACCTGCCCCATTCGGTAACCACGTGGCGCCCCCATTTGGTTTTGAAGTCGCACAGATCAACCACTATGCCGTGAGATCTACGCAGGCCTATCTGGCCAAGCGCAGCCGAGGTCGGGCAAATCATTCGTCGCAGACACTGGGAACCGAATATTGGGACCGCTGGAACCGTGGTGGTGCCAAAGATGAAACAATCCTGCGGTACAAGGATGAAGTGGATGCGGTGCTGGAAGAGTTTCGCGCTGACGACAGGCTTCGACGGTTACACAGAAGAGCGTTCCGCTGGCACAAGGCCCTGATCAACGATCTGCTGAAACTGCCAGAGTATGATGAGTTGTATCAGAAGCTTCTTGAAAAACCTGCTGTGGATTTTGTCGCAAAAGACCGCGGCGTGCGGGAACGTCTGTCTGCCGGCGCACCGTCTTCGTCTGACGAAAACCGGACAGAGTCCTGACAACACAGCCCTCGGAGAAATAGACTAATGGTTGCGGATCGCTCTCTTCCGACGATTGGGATGCTGTGGATGGAAGGCAGCCTGAGCTTTCTGGAGCAGATGTGCATGCTGTCCTTCGTGGAATGCGGTCACAGGGTCGTTTTGTTCCACTATGGACAAGTCGACAATATTCCGAATGGTATCGAACTGGTGTCGGCAAACGAAATCCACGAACCTAAGCAGTTCATCGTAAACAACCAGTTCAAGACGCCCGTGCCCCAATCCGATATCTTCAGATTGCACCTGATGAAGAAAACGGACTTTCTGTGGTGCGACACGGATGTGTTGGCGCTTGCCGCGATACCAAGGGCAGATCATGTCTTTGGGTATTTCAACCGCGATACCATCTGCAATGCCGTCATGCGGCTGCCATCCGACAGCCCCACGTTGAATGCGTATTCCGAATACTGTCAGGATCCTTATCCGATCCGCCCGTGGGTTGAAGGTGAAGAACGGGAGAAACTGGAACGTCAGAAACGCGCGGGTGAATTGCCGCATGCGTCAGATCAGGAACACAGCGTCTACGGCCCCGGTGTCATGACGTGGTTTCTTCGCCACCACGACGAACTGAAACATGCCAGCCCCATACCGGTCTTTTATCCTTTGCCTTTCAGACGGGCAGGACAAGCCAATGATATTCACGTCCGAGAGTTCAGGGACGCGTATATCAAAGACGAAACGCTTGCCGTACATCTGTGGGGGCGTCGGATGCGATGGTGGATTGCAAACGGTATCAAGCGGCATTCGTTTCTGGACCGACGTCTGAGGAACCTGGGCGTGCGACCCGGCGATGCGCCTTTGCCACGCCACGGCAGAGGGGGCCTGAAACCGGTGGAGTTTCCGGCAAATCTGCCCGCATTGCGCGCAACGACAGAAGAAATCCACGTCGCCACCGGCGGCGCAATGTCAGTTGCCCTTCTGTCTGACCGGGAAGACTATCTTAAGGCGGCTCAGGCTGAATTCGACGCGATCACAACTGACGATCTGTACGGTGTGAACAATCCGCCACGCGTCGGTTTTTCGCGCGGTTGGGAACACTACGGCAGTGACCCTGCACGGCTGAATGCGCTTGGCATGTCACTTTACAACTATGCAGATAGCCATAGGTCTTTACCCGACCTGAGCGCCCCAAAGACATTTGCCGAAAAGCTGGTGGTCATGAAGCTGTTTGGCGAAGTCCCCGATACGTTGATCTCTGACCGGTCCAAATACGTGGGAAATGCCTCGGAACTGCTTGCCTGCCCACAGCGTATGTGGGAGGCGCAAATTCCGGAATTGCCGGAAACACCCGACATAGGGCCCGGCCAGTATTGGTTGAAGGGAACATTGAGCCAGGATCACACGCTGGCCCTGTCGTTTCCGCTGAATGGTACGCAGCGCGACGATGTCAACCAGCAACTGGCCGCGTGGCATAAGACCAAAACGCCCGAGGGCTTCTGGACAGGCGAATGGTGGCGAGTCACAAAGCAGCCCCTCTATTACATCGAAGAGGATCTGACGAACGGGGACCGACAGTGCGGCACCTGGAAATTCTGGGTAATCGCCGGACGCGTGCAGCTTGTGCAGGTTGACCGTGACCGGGGGAGAGGGCGCGTTCAGATGCTCCATGATCGCGACTACAGGTATGTCGAAGATGAGTTGTCTTCACCAACCAGCAGCGCCGTTGAACTCCGGCCTGAGCGCTTTGATGACATGATCCAGATCGCTGAAGCCCTGGGGCAGGACCTCGAATGCGTGTGCGTAGAGCTTTTCCCGGTCGGTGACAGGATTTGCTTGAGCGACATCATGCTGTCCCCGGTTTCAGGCAAGCACAAGATACGGTCGGATGCGCTGGATCAGCGTCTGGGTGCTGCGTGGACCGGAACTCGGCTGTTTCCCGGTTGAAGCAAGGTGATCCTCTGATCTTTCATGCCGCCGGAACGGGCTGCAGGGCCTATTCGATTGCGATCTCCTGGCGCAGTTTTCCTGTTGTTTTGTCAAAGATCAGTATGCGATTGTCATCGGTAACGACGGCATACCAGTTTGACCCGATGGTCAGGGCCTGCGCCCGGGCACCATCGGGCAGTTCGATCTGATCCGGTAAGGTGGGGGTGCGGTCCGATAGGCGGATGACAATCAGGGCGAATGTCACTAGAACCCCGCCAATCATCACCGCGGTCAACAGCATGACCATCCGCCGCAGCAATCGCAGTTGCGGAGTTTCCTGCGGTTCTTGAGCTTCGGAAGGGACAGTCATGGGCACCCGCCAGATTGAGTTTCACATCGCGGCCAATCCGCCGCCTCGCCTTGATAAGGCGCTTTCCCGGGATGTGCCAGATGGGGAAAACCTGTCGCGCACCCGGCTGGCCCGTCTGATCGAAGAAGGTGCGGTTCAGATCGACGGTGCCGAGACATGCGATTCCAAGGCCAAGGTGGTCGAAGGGGCGCGGGTCACGATTGTCGTGGCCGAGGCCGAAGACAGCCATATCGGCCCTGAAGACATCCCACTTGAGGTCGTTTTCGAGGATGCAGACCTGATCGTCGTCAACAAACCCGCAGGTATGGTCGTACATCCTGCGCCGGGATCACCCGGCGGTACTCTGGTTAATGCTTTGCTCCACCATTGCGGAGACGATCTGTCGGGCGTCGGCGGGGTGAAACGCCCCGGTATCGTGCATCGAATCGACAAGGAAACAAGTGGCCTTCTGGTGGTCGCTAAGTCCGACGCGGCGCATCACGGTCTGGCCGCGCAGTTCGCGGCGCATAGTGTCGAACGGTATTATCGCGCGGTGTGTTACGGGGTGCCGGATGCCAACGATCCTCGTTTGCGAGGTGTCAAAGGGATCAGCTTTGAACCCGGCAACATCATGCGCGTGACAACGCAACTTGCGCGGCACAAGACTGACCGTCAGAGACAGGCGGTTCTGTTCCACGGTGGGCGCCATGCCGTGACGCGTGCACGTGTTGTCGAAACCTTTGGAGCTCCTGCGGGTCTTGCCCTGATCGAATGCTGGCTTGAAACGGGCCGAACCCATCAGATCCGCGTTCATATGGCCCACGCAGGGCACGGGCTGGTGGGCGACCCGGTTTATGGTGGCAAGCGAAAGCTTTCTGCCAAGGCGTTTTCCGCAGCCGCCGCCGGGTCTGTAAGCGCTTTCCCGCGTCAGGCGCTTCATGCAGCCGTTTTGGGATTTGAACACCCGGTCACTTGTGAAACCCTGCGGTTTGAGGCTGATTTGCCGCAAGATATGCAGAACCTTATTGAACGTCTGCGCACACCGCTGTCATAATAAGCAAAGTCCTGTGAATAAGGGCTTTTTATCTTTCCTTAACGTAAGATTAATTCCAGATTGTTAGCAGCACCTCTTGAATGGGAAGGGTTCCTTACCCATATCCTATGTTAAAGACTTAAACATTTGTCGGAGGGACATCATAATGGCAAACTACGCAAATCTCCCCGCACCGACGCCCGAGGGCGGCCTGAATCGCTATATGCAGGAAATCCGCAAGTTTCCCCTGCTGGAGCCGGAAGAAGAATACATGCTGGCCAAGCGCTGGGTCGAAGAGCAGGACACTGAAGCCGCACACAAGATGGTGACATCTCACCTGCGTTTGGCAGCCAAGATTGCCATGGGCTATCGCGGCTATGGACTGCCGCAGGCCGAAGTGATTTCCGAGGCCAATGTGGGCCTGATGCAGGCAGTCAAAAAATTCGACCCCGAGAAAGGCTTCCGTCTGGCGACTTATGCCATGTGGTGGATTCGCGCCTCGATTCAGGAGTATGTCCTAAGGTCTTGGTCGATGGTCAAGTTGGGCACGACTTCGGCTCAGAAAAAGCTGTTTTTCAACCTGCGTAAGGCCAAGGCCCGCATCGGAGCGCTGGAAGAGGGTGATCTGCGCCCCGAAAACGTCAAGAAAATCGCGGAGGATCTGGGCGTCACTGAAGACGAAGTCATCAGCATGAACCGCCGAATGTCCGGTGGCGATGCGTCCCTGAACGCCACGGTCGGGTCCGAAGGCGAAGGCACCATGCAATGGCAGGACTGGCTTGAGGACGAAGATGCCGATCAGGCCGGTGATTACGAAGCACGCGATGAGCTGGAAGCGCGTCGGGAACTGCTGGCAGCGGCTTTGGATGTGCTGAATGATCGGGAAAAGGATATCCTGACCCAGCGCCGTTTGATGGATCAGCCTGTCACGCTCGAGGAATTGAGCACACAGTATAACGTGAGTCGCGAGCGAATTCGCCAGATCGAAGTACGCGCGTTCGAGAAGCTGCAAAAGAAAATGCGGGATCTGGCGCGGGAAAAAGGCATGCTGGGCGTCAGCTGACAAATAGGCCCTTGGGCCGACCCTGTCGCGTTTACGCGAAGACAGAAAACGCTCTCTGAAGATCAGGGGGCGTTTTTTTTGCAATTATTGGCAGCCACTGACGCTGAGGCGCGAAAAAGTGGCTGAAGGCCGGAAGCTGTGCTACGAGAAAGAACAGTTTTTCTTCTTTGATATTGTGGCAGGTCGAGCCTTCGGGGACCCTTTGTAAGCGCACAATCTGAAACGAGACGAGTACGGAGGGCGCAATGCAAAAACCGGTTCAATTTGGTGTATTGGGTGCTGCGAAATTTGCCCGTGAATACATGGCCCCAGCGATACATGCTGCCAACGGGGCGCGTTTAGCCGCGCTGGCAACGTCCGATGCCGCAAAGGCCGAACCGTTTCAGTCTTTTTGCCCGGATTTACACGTGTATGACAGCTATGATGCGCTGTTGGCAGACACCGGAATTGACGCAGTCTACATCCCGTTGCCCAACCATATGCATGCGGAATGGAGCCTGAAAGCCTTGGAAGCTGGCAAGCACGTTCTGTGCGAAAAGCCAATGACCATGAAGGCTGATGAATTCGACGCGTTGATCCAAAAGCGGGATGAAAGCGGCCTGCTGGCCGCCGAGGCATACATGATCGTTCATCACCCTCAATGGCAGCTTGCAAGGAAACTGATCGCTGATGGTGCCATCGGAAAACTGGCACATGTGACCGGTGCATTCAGTTTCGACAATCGCTCTGACACTCGGAACATTCGAAACCGTGCGGAAACGGGCGGCGGAGGTTTGCGTGACATCGGGGTCTACGTGATCGGTGGAGCACGCTTTGCAACCGGGCAAGAGCCTGTGTCGGTGCAATCCGCGATCCGTTGGCAGGATGATATCGACATCTTTACCGAAATTCGCGCGCAGTTCCCTGGATTTACCTATTCCAGCTATGTGTCCATACGGATGCATCCCCATCAGGAGATGGTATTTCACGGCGAAAGCGGTTTGATCCGTCTGACGACCCCGTTCAATGCACGTGTGTTCGGAGAGGCTCGGGTCGAGCTGCACCGGCCGGGGCTTGACGTTCAGGTTACCCGCTTCCCCGGAGCAGACCATTACAAGTTGCAGGTCGAGGCCTTTTGCCGATCAATCAAGGAAGGGGCGGAATATCCTTGCCCTTTGGAATTCTCACGCGGGACGCAAGAGGTGATTGATCGTGTATTCGAGGGCGCGGTTTCACTGTAACTTGCGTTGCGGCCAGCGGCTCAGCTATCCTGAGTGTCACAATTTCAGGAGATGACCGATGGCCGGAGGTTGGGCACGCGACGGCGCTGTGAGCGAACAGATCGAAGCATCGATCTCAGATGAACTGGCGCGGATGCAGGCGCAAAAGCGGCCCCAGGGCGAAAGCCTGACCCATTGTGCCGAATGCGAAGAACCTATCCCGGAAAAGCGTCGCGTCGCGTTGCCGGGGGTAAAGCTCTGCCTGGATTGCCAGCAAGAGCGGGACGGCGCGTTCAAGGCACGTGGCGGTGTCAATCGGCGTGGATCGAAAGACAGTCAGTTGAAGTGATCTTGGGTATGGCCGCTATGAGCCCAAATCGACATCTGCGTTTCATTGTGCGGTTTAATAGTTATGGTTCAGAAATAATGAGTATGGCTCGTATCTATAAATCAAATCTATGCCAGCAGCCTGATGAACACACGACTCGAAGCTATTTCGCTGTAGGAGAGCAACTTGAACCAACACATGACGCTCAGAGATGGTAGAACGCTCGCCTTCAGCACTTACGGCGATCCAAATGGAACACCGGTGATTTTTAGCCATGGGTTTTCTGACTCTCACGTCATTCGTCACCCCGACGACAGTCTGACCGCTTCGCTTGGCGTACGGTGGATTGCAGCCGACGAACCCGGTGTCGGCGGGTCGAGCCCGAAGAAAGATCGGAGAATGGTCGATTGGGGCGCTGATATGGAGGCTCTGGCTGACCATCTTGACCTCGATACCTTCAATGTCGCGGGCCATTCCTGAGGCGGCCCTCACGCATTGGCAGTGGCATTCCACATGCCCGAACGTGTGCGCAAGGTCGCGCTCGCTTCTCCTGTGGCTCCGTTTGATGAGCCCGGCGTTACCAAAATGCTGGTATTGAAGGACCTGAAGACCATCGCGAAACTGCGCCACCTGACCTTCCTAATCCGCTGGGCAGAGCGTGCTGGTGCCAAAAGTGCATTGAAAGACATCCCTTCATATGTGGAGTCCGTCGTTGACCAGATGCCCAACGAGGCCAAAACAATACTCCGTACTCCCGAGCAACAAGCCCTGTTCGAAGAAAACTTTCGCCTTGGGTACCAACAACACGAGGAGGGTGTTTTCGAAATGACGATGGCCCTTTGGGATTGGGGCTTCTCGCCAAGTGATATCGCGCAACCCGTGGAACTCTTTTATGGTACTGCGGACGACATTATTTCACCGGAAATGCCACGACACCTATGCTCTGAGCTTCCCAATTGCACAGCGCATGAGTGGCCGGGTGCAGCACACTATGGGTTTGTGGACCGCGCGCGGTGGACCGAATTTGTCGGCGCGGTTGCTAGTCTGTCTTAGCAAGCCAAAGGCAGATTTGTCCGCGTAGCGGACATTCAAGAGCCCCTTGGGCGCGACATTGCCGGACATGGCAAGTTTTTTTCCGCAAGGCAGATGTCGCCACCCTCTGTTAAGGGCGTCTCAGCCCTCCATCGCCTCCAACTCATCAATGAAGCCTGAGATCATCGACAGGCCCTTGTCCCAGAATTTCGGGTCGCTGGCATCCAGCCCGAACGGGGCCAACAGTTCCTTGTGGTGCTTTGATCCACCTGCGCGCAGCATTTCGAAATACTTGTCCTCGAACCCGTCCGCGCCGCTTTCATAGACCGAGTACAGCGCGTTCACCAACCCGTCGCCGAAGGCATAGGCATAGACGTAGAAAGGCGAGTGAACAAAGTGCGGGATATAGGCCCAGAAGGTCTCGTACCCGTCCATGAATTCAAACGCGGGGCCAAGGCTTTCGGCCTGAACGCTCATCCACAGGGCGTTGATGTCGTCCGGGGTCAGTTCCCCTTCGCTCCGGGCTGCGTGCAACTTGCATTCAAAGTCGTAGAAGGCGATCTGGCGGACCACCGTGTTGATCATGTCCTCGACCTTGCCGGCCAGCAGCACCTTGCGCTGTTCGGGCGTTTCGGCCTGGTCCAGCATCTTGCGGAAGGTCAGCATCTCACCGAAGACGCTGGCGGTTTCGGCCAGGGTCAGCGGCGTTGACGACAGCATCTCGCCCTGATCGGCGGCCAGCACCTGATGCACGCCGTGGCCCAGCTCGTGGGCCAGGGTCATTACGTCGCGCGGTTTGCCCAGGTAGTTCAGCATCACATAGGGGTGCACATCGGTCACGGTGGGGTGCGCGAAGGCGCCCGGGGCTTTGCCGGGTTTCACCGCAGCGTCGATCCAGCCTTTCGAGAAGAATGGGGCCGCGATGTCGCCCATGCGGGGATCAAAGGCGTTATAGGCATCCATTACCGTCTTTTCGGCTTCGTCCCAATTTACAATGCGCGTATCTTCCATGGGCAGCGGTGCATTGCGGTCCCAGACCTGCATGACGTCCAGACCCAGCCATTTGCGCTTCAGCTCATAATAACGATGGCTCAGTTTGGGGTAGGCGGCCACAACCGCCTCGCGCAGGGCCTCGACCACTTCGGGTTCGACATCATTCGACAAGTGACGCCCTGTTTGCGCGGTTGGCATACTGCGCCAGCGATCGACAATTTCTTTTTCTTTGGCCTGCGTGTTGTGAACACGTGCAAATGTTTTGATGTTCTCCTGAAAGACCGAGGCTAATTCGCGCGCCGCAGCCTCACGTTTGGACCGGTCCTGTTCGGTCAGCAGGTTCAGGGTACCTTCGATGTTCAGTTCATTACCGTCCACATTGAACGTCAGACCGGCAATGGTTTCATCAAACAGGCGTTCCCACGCGTCGCCGACAACGCCCAGATCGTGCAGGAATTTCTCAAGCTCATCAGACAGCTGATAGGGTTTCATCGCGCGGATGCGGCGGAACACGGGCTCGTATCGGGCAAGATCCGGGTTGGCAGCAAAATGTGCCTTGAGCACATCATCTTCAATCCGGTTGATCTCGAGCGTGAAAAACACCAGAGGCGTTGTGAAAATCGTGACTTTTTCCTGCATGTCCGACAGGAATTTGGCCCGCTCTGCGTCGGTAGTCAGTTGATAATAGCGCAAACCGGCAAAGGACATGATCCGGCCTGCGATGGCGTTGATCTTTTCATTGCGCTGAACGCAGGTCAAAAGGGCCGCTGCGTTCAGTTCTGCCAGCTTGCCTTCATAGTCAGCAGCGAAAGCCGCACATTCGCCTTCCAGCCAGTCCAGGTCGCGCGCCAGTTCGGGCGCCTCTTCGGATGCGTAGAGATCCGTCAGATCCCATTCGGGCAGATTGCCCAGATTGTCGGCACCGCCCATTGCGTTTGCGTCACGGACGGGAAAGGGAAGGTCGCGCATGGATCACCTTTTGTAGACTGCTTTTGCAAACATCTAGGGTTGGCGCGCCCGGATCACAAGCGGCCAATCCCGAAGGTGAAAAGGTTTACGAGGAAACCAGCTTGGCCGCTCCATTTGATTGGTTGGCCAGGAAATGCTTGGCAAGCTGGTCCAGAACCGGTCCCCGAACGTCGGGTGCTTCCATCAGTACCTCGTGTTCTCCGTCCGGGATTTCGATCAATGTGCCGTTCGGCCAATTGGCCATACGTGCCCTTATGGCCTTGCGATCGACGATTTGCTCGTGGCTGCCCAGAAAAGTCAGACAGGGTGTCTTTGGGGCAGGCTGCTCCATCAACCATTCACATTCGTCCAGCGACTCGCGCAGCCACCGGTTGGAAGGGGCACCAAGTGCAAGTTCGGGATGCGCATTCAGCTGATCTTGCATCATCCGGTACATGTCCGGGTCGCGGGTCAGCATATTCCCGTCGAAAGGTTGAGACAGGACATAGCTTTCAAGCGTTGTGGTCGGGGGAGTGCGTTCGCCAAGGCCAAGCGCCGTGCCCCAATATGCGGTAACGCGGCTCAGGGGTTTCATCACCGGAGTGAAGAAAATTCCCCACATCGGGCCCGTGAACGCGCAAGCGGCAAAGCACCCTTTTTCGATGACGGCACGCAACCCGATGGCGCCGCCCATCGAATGCCCCACGACGTACCACGGTTTCGGCAAATCCAGAGCGTCTGCAAGGTCCAGGGTTGCCTGAACATCGTGCTGGTAATCGGTGAAATGATCGACATGGCCGATGCGTGGGTTTTCCAGCAGCCGATCCGCAAGACCCTGACCGCGCCAGTCTACGGCCAGCACCGCGAACCCTCGATTCACGAATTCTCCGGCGGTATTGCCATACTTTTCTATGTATTCCGTGCGTCCGGGAAACACCATGACGGTGCCATGGGCGCGACCAACCGGACGCCAGTGACCAACGCGAATGCGTTTTTGGTCAGACGTCGTCAACCAGTGGGCCTTTCCACCGGCAGGTCCGCCGGCCACGTCTTCAAAAAAGGGGGCCGGCGACAACTCCATCAGGCCAGCACCGAGGCAAGCTTCATGGCAACACCCATGTCGCCATCAATGCTCAGCTTGCCGGACATGAACGCGCCGGTAGGGTTCAATTCACCGCTGAGGATCTGTTCGAATGTGTCGGCGTCAGCGCTCATGGTAACGTCAGCGTCGTCATCACTGACCCGCGCGCCATTCTCGTCCAAAACAATTGCGCCCAGATCGGCGATATCAAACTTGGCCGAGGCATCGAACGCGCCGCCTTCCAGTTTTTCGTTCAGCGCGGCAGCTGCCTTTTCAAGAATCTCGCTCATGCTTTTCCTCATATTGTTAGTGCGCCGTGAATGGACATCCCCGGTCGCAACGCTACACTGACTATTGTTATGAGCATTGCAATTCACAATCTCAAAGGTACCGTTGCGGCACTTTTTGTCCTAGTCACGTTTTCCACCAATTGCTTCGCGCAACAGGCGGATTCGCGGGACGAGGGCGAGTTGTTGCAAAAACTGGCCCACTCGACGCCCGAACAGGCATTTGCCATTGATAAGCAATTGCAGGCTCTTTGGTCGCAATCCGGCTCGCCGTCAGCTGATCTGTTGCTGGAACGGGGCCGTGAAGCATTGGATGATGGCGAAGTCGACGCCGCACTGGATCACCTGACGGCACTGACGGATCACGCTCCTGATTTTGCCGAAGGTTGGCATCTGCGCGCGTCTGCCTTTTTCGGCGTCGAGCGATTTGGTATGGCGGCTGCCGACCTGGAACATGTGCTGACCCTGAATCCAAATCACTATGAGGCGATTTACGGTCTGGGGCTGATCTTCGAAGTTATCGGGGAACCTCAGAAAGCGTACGAAGCATATTCTCGGGCCTTGGCTATACATCCCCATCATGAAGAAGTAACCAAAGCCGTGAATCGGCTGAAGCCTCAGGTTGAAGGCAAGGCGCTGTAAGGCTCAAGGCGCAGGGGGCGAATGTGAGCGGGTCATCCCGAATCGTGGCCGTACTGGGCCCGACCAACACTGGTAAAACCCATTACGCTATTGATCGCATGCTGGGCCATCGGACCGGCGTGATCGGTCTGCCGTTGCGCCTGCTGGCGCGCGAGGTCTATGACAAGATCGTTGCGATCCGTGGGCCGTCGGTCGTGGCGCTGGTTACGGGTGAAGAGAGGATTGTGCCGCCTCGCGCTCAATACTGGGTGTGTACCGTTGAAGCGATGCCAGAGGGCATGGGCGCAGACTTTGTTGCCATCGATGAGATACAGCTCTGTGCCGATCCTGAACGGGGTCACGTCTTCACCGACCGTCTTCTCAGGTCACGCGGTACGAACGAGACATTACTCCTGGGCTCGGACACAATGCGTGGCCCCATTTCGGCGCTGGTCCCCCAGGCACAGTTCGTGCGGCGAGAGCGGATGTCGCAACTGGTTTACTCTGGCTCCAAGAAGATCAGCCGGATGCCCCCGCGCAGCGCCATCGTCGGATTCTCGGTAGAAAACGTCTATGCCATCGCCGAATTGTTGCGCCGCCAGAAAGGTGGTGCAGCGGTGGTTATGGGCGCGCTCAGCCCGCGTACGCGGAATGCACAGGTAGACCTGTACCAAAACGGCGAGGTTGATTACCTGGTCGCCACGGACGCTATTGGGATGGGGTTGAATCTGGATGTGAACCATGTTGCGTTTTCATCCCTGTCCAAGTTCGATGGGCGCCGGATGCGTCCACTTGCGCCAAATGAGCTGGCGCAGATCGCAGGCCGGGCAGGTCGCGGTATGTCCGATGGTACCTTTGGCGTGACTGGAGAGGCCCCACCGCTGGACGAAGGGTTGGCTCAGGCGATCATGGACAGCCGGTTTACGCCGATGAAAAAGGTGAACTGGCGGAATGCTGCCCTGAGGTTCGGCTCGATTGACGCGCTGATCGGTTCTCTTGAAGTCAGCCCAGATGATGAACACCTGATCAAAGCCCGCCCCGCTGACGACCTGAACGCGTTGAAATCGCTGTCGCAAGTGACCGAGGTCATAGCCCGTGCAAGCGACGGCCCGTCCATCCGCTTGCTGTGGGATGTGTGTAGAATCCCTGATTTTCGCGGTATCAGCCATGCAGAACACGCCAGTTTGCTTGAGGTGATCTATGGCCACCTGCATGAACGGGGATCTATTCCCGACGAATTCATGGCACGGCAGATCCGGCGGATCGATCAGACCCACGGCGATATCGACGCTTTATCTAAAAGATTGGCATATATTCGCACGTGGACATATGTTGCGCAGCGAAAAGGTTGGGTTCGTGACGAATCACATTGGCGCGACGAAACCCGCACTGTAGAAGACAGACTGTCTGACGCTCTGCATGAGCGTCTAACGCAAAGATTTGTGGACCGGCGCACGTCTGTGTTGCTGCGCCGGCTCAAGCAGAAGGAGGCCCTTTTGGCCGAAGTAAATGATAAGGGTGAAGTGACCGTCGAAGGCGAATTCGTCGGTCGTTTGGAAGGGTTCCGGTTTACTCCGGACAAAAGCGCGCAGGGAACCGAGGCGAAAGCTCTGAAATCGGCATCCCTGCAAGCACTCGCGCCGCAATTCCATCTGCGCGCCGACCGCTTCTACAATGCGCCCGATACAGAAATTGATTTCACTGATCAGGGTGGCCTGATGTGGGGCGAATATGCCGTTGGCAAACTGGTTGCCGGGGCAGAACCTCTCAAACCTGTTGTCGAGGTATTCGTTGACGAAGCCGCAGGGCCGGACGTCGAACAGAAAGTGCAGCGCCGGTTGCAGCATTTCATTGACCGAAAAGTAGCGGCATTGTTTGAGCCGTTGCTGAACCTGTCACGCGATGAGGAACTCAGCGGTCTTGCCAGAGGTTTTGCCTTCCGCATGGTCGAAGCGCTGGGCGTTCTGCCGCGCGCTCAGGTCGCACAAGAGGTCAAGGATCTCGATCAGGATGCCCGTGGCGCCTTGCGCAAACATGGTATCCGGTTTGGCCAGTTCACCATCTTCATGCCGCTATTGCTGAAACCAGCCCCGACGCGTCTGCGTTTGGTGCTGTGGGCGTTGTCCAGTGGGTTGCAGGAGTTTCCCGAAGCGCCACCACCCGGGCTGGTCACCGTGCCGGTCGCCAAGGATGCACCGCAGGGTTATGACACCATGTGTGGCTACCGCGATGCAGGCGAGCGCTCGATCCGTATCGACATGCTGGAACGCTTGGCCGACATGCTGCGTGCTGAAGACAGCCGCGGCGGTTTCGAGGCCAAACCCGATATGCTGTCGATCACCGGGATGACGCTGGATCAGTTCGCCGATCTGATGCAGGGTCTGGGCTACAAGGCAGAACGTGGCGAGCGCGCGAAAGTCAAACCTGCACCGGTCGAACAGCCTGCGGCAGATGCGGCTGACAAACCGACCGCCGAAGAGGCTCCGGCGAGTGAAGTCGCGGCGGAAGAGGTCGCCACACCCGCCGAGGCGGCAGCCGAGGCCGCTGACAGTACCGAGGCGGCAGCCGAGGTTTCCGCAGAGAGTCTAGCCGCAGAACCTGTGTCAGACGAACCCGAAGTTGAAGTGTTCTATACCTTCACCTGGGCCCGTCAGCGACAGCCCAACCGGGCCCCGCGCCGTGAACAGGGACAGGGCAAGGGCAAACCGCGTGGCAAACCGCAGGATGGCCGTGGCAAACCTCATGGCAAGAAAGGCGGCAAACCTCAGGGGGCCAAGACCTTCTCGTCACGGCCTCCGAAAAAGGAAAAGGCCATCGATCCCGACAACCCGTTTGCTGCTGCGCTGATGGGTTTGAAGGACGGTAACTGATCCGAAATGGCCGAGGCCAGGCTGCGGATCGATAAATGGTTGTGGCAGGCACGGTTCTTCAAGACCCGTAGCCTGGCCGCCAAACAGGTCAGCGGCGGTTATGTCAGGCTGAACGGAGACCGGGTGCGGAAACCGGCGCAAGCTGTGGCTCCCGGTGACGTTCTGACGTTTCCACAGGGCCGCATTGTTCGTGTCATACGCGTGGAAAAACTGGGTGAACGCCGTGGTCCGGCACCCGAAGCGCAAATGCTGTATTTCGATATGACCGAAAAACAGGACGTCCCGCCTAAAAATCCGGGGTTCGAGGGAAAAGGTCGTCCGACTAAGAAGGACCGTCGCGCACTTGATCTTTCTCGCACAGAAGATCGCTGATCTTATCTTGAAGAGTAGGCCAGACTGAATTAGCTAAACGCTCAAACCGCAAACGGGAATCCGATCATGACCTATGTTGTCACCGAAAACTGTATCGCTTGCAAATACACCGACTGCGTCGAGGTGTGCCCGGTGGACTGTTTCTATGAAGGTGAGAACACATTGGTCATTCACCCCGACGAATGCATTGACTGCGGTGTTTGCGAGCCGGAATGTCCGGCAGATGCGATCCGTCCCGATACCGAGCCAGGCATGGAGCAATGGGTCGAATTCAATCGCAAGTTCTCGGAAATATGGCCCGTGATCGTTACCAAGAAAGACCCGCTTCCCGACGCCGAAGAACACGATGGTGAAGAAGGTAAGATGGAGAAGTATTTCTCGGAGGCGCCTGGCGAAGGCGGCTAAGCGATTCGCGCTCATATCCATGTTTTCTGCACAAGGAATGCAGCATAACCAGTTGAAAACAGGATAAATATGAAAAATTCCCGTGGGGTAAACTTTCGGGTGTCGTGTTTTTGTGATATACTCTTTACCTGTATGATGACCGAGATTGGGATGCGCTCCACAAGTATGCTCACTTTGGAGTTCTGAATTTTTGACAATATCGCCGCCTGTCGGGGCTGAAACAGTCCCCGCATGTGGTGTTTTTGTTGTCTGTGTCCCGTCCGTAAGCAAGGAAAAAACTGAATGACAAAGTCGAAAAAGCTCGAGTTCCGCCCGAACGACTATGTTGTCTACCCCGCACATGGCGTAGGCCAGATCATCTCGATCGAAGAACAGGATGTCGCGGGGTTCTCTCTGGAGCTGTTCGTCATCTCATTTGAGAAAGACAAGATGACGTTGCGTGTGCCGACGAACAAGGCTACCGAATCCGGCCTGCGGTCGCTCAGCTCACCCGATGTGATCAGCCAGGCGATGAAAACGCTGAAAGGCAAGGCGAAGGTTAAGCGCGCCATGTGGTCCCGGCGTGCGCAGGAATATGAGCAGAAAATCAACTCTGGCGACCTGATTTCGATTGCGGAGGTGGTCCGCGATCTGCATCGCACGGACGATCAGCGCGAGCAGAGCTATTCCGAGCGTCAGCTATACGAAGCGGCCTTGGAGCGTCTGACCCGCGAGGTCGCGGCCGTTTCTGGTGCAGGCGAAGTATCCGCCGCCAAACAGGTAGACGAAGTTCTGACCTCACGCGCTGCCTGATAGCGAACTCTATGAAAAAACGGGGCCGCTCCAAGTTTGGGGTGGCCTTTTTCGTGACTTGGTGAATTGCCCAAGTGCCGCTAATTTCACTGTAGATGCAGCAAGCTACAGGGCGGACATGAAGCAGACAGTTAGATATCTGTATATCGGACATGACCCGATTTCGGTCTGGTTTCGGTACGCGCTGATCCTGTTCGATGTTACGACAATCGTTTTCTTTGTCGCGACGGCACATGTCCCTCACGGTCCCGGCTTGGTCCTTGCAAGCCAGTTGATCGGTTTTTTGATTTTGTTGGACTTCTCTGCGCGGCTTTGGATTTCAAAAGACCGCTGGAAGCTGCTGCGCCAGATTTATACGCTGGCGGATATTGTCGTTATCATGTCGTTGGTTCTGGATCCGTTCCTGACGGGGAACCTGGCTTTCCTGAGGATTCTGCGTGCCTTGCGCCTGATCCACTCATACCATCTGCTCAGGGACTTGCGACGCGACAGCAGCTTTTTTCGCACCCATGAAGACGCGGTGATTGCAGCGATCAATCTGATGGTTTTTGTCTTTGCCACCTCTACGGCGGTTTTGGTGTTCTTTATTCCGGAAGACGCACAGACGCCTTACATAGACGCGCTGTATTTCACCATGGCCACCCTGACCACAACTGGTTTCGGTGACATCACGCTGAGCACCCCCTGGGGGAAGCTGTTCTCGGTTTTCATCATGGTCGTGGGTGTCGCGTTGTTTGTCCGTTTGGCGCAGGCGATCTTTATGCCGCAGAAAGTACGTCACAAATGCCCAAGCTGCGGGTTGTATCGGCATGATCCGGATGCCGTGCATTGCAAGCATTGTGGTGGAACACTGCGGATCGAAACTGGCGGCGCGTCCTAAATCCGGGCGCTGATGGCAAGCAGAAACGCGATCTCTGCCAGTTGTTGCGATGCCCCAAGTATGTCCCCGGTCTGGCCGCCGATTTTCTTGCGCGCTATCAACGCCAAGATGGCTGCAACCAAGGCAGCAGAGAAGATGGCGGTGATCGCCATACCCCCGCACAGGAAAACGGCGATTAGAACGGCCAGGCCCAGGGACATGCTGACTGAAATCGTGCTGGGGGTTCCCACCGAATGGCTCAGCCCGGATTTTCTGGCGTTCGGCAGGGATGCCATCAAAACCGGCATCAGGGCGCGTGAACACGCGCAAGCCGCCAGAATCGTCCAAATCGATCCGCTTGCCAAAATCGCGGCAACTGCCAAAACCCGAGCAAGCTGAGAGATAACCAAAGCAAGAACACCATAGGTTCCGGTCTGGCTGTCTTTCATGATTTCAAGTCGGCGTTCGGGGGTGAATCCGCCCCAGAGGCCGTCGAACGTATCTGCCAGACCGTCCTCGTGCATTGCACCCGTCATCATGATCAATGTCGCAACCAACAAGGTCGCAGCAACCAACGGGGACAGATGAAAGACCATTGCCAGCCATCCAACCATACAGGCAATCCCTCCGACTACCAGCCCGGCGACGGGGAAGGCCCATGCCGCCTGTGCCTGCCGTCTGAACACAGGTTCAGGCAAACGGGGCAGGGGCAGGCGGGTCAGCAGCACCAGCGCCAGCGGAATATCCCACAGGGAAAAGGGTTTGGTGTCGTTTTTTTGCACGCCCGTGCCTTTCCGGGTCTTGTTGGATTCAATGCTTCGGTTAAACACACAGGACCACTCTGATGCAATGAGGCTTTCATGTTGCCTGAACTGAATGATTTGAACGCGTTCCGCGCTACGCTCGTAGCTGCTCCGGGGCCGGATGCCACCGCGGCGCAGGGCGCGGCAGAGCGAAACGGACAACTGACGAAACCCCCCGGTGCGCTGGGGCGACTTGAAGATTTGGCTATCTGGTACGCAGGATGGCGAGGAGATGCCCGGCCACAGATAACGGCGCCACAGGTCATTGTCTTTGCAGGAAACCACGGAGTCACTGCACAAGGGGTCTCGGCTTTTCCGTCGGAAGTGACCGTGCAAATGGTGATGAACTTCGAACATGGCGGTGCGGCGATCAACCAACTGGCCCGGGCGGCGGGTGCGGCGATGGATGTACACGCACTGGCTCTGGACAACCCGACCGCAGATTTCACCCAGGCACCGGCCATGGCGGAAGCCGAATTGCTGGACGCGCTGCGTACCGGCTGGCAAGCCGTGGATCAGCAGGCTGACCTGTTGGTCGTGGGCGAGATGGGCATTGGCAACACCACCCCGGCTGCCGCCATTGCCTGCGCGCTGTTCGGTGGTGACGCGTCTGATTGGACGGGTCGCGGGACGGGCGTCGATGATGCAGGTCTGACCAACAAGACCCGTGTTGTGGCCGAAGGTGTAGCGTTGCACAGGTCAGAGGATGGCCTGGAAATCCTGCGCTGCCTCGGAGGGCGTGAGATCGCAGCGATGGCCGGGGCGATTGCCGCGGCGCGAGTATTGCGCATTCCTGTGATCCTTGATGGGTTCATCTGCTCGGCCGCCGCTGCCTGCCTGTGGAGACTGTCGGATACCGCGCTGGATCACGCCGTGGCAGGCCACCAAAGCGCCGAGGCTGCGCATGGCGCCGTGTTGGCGAAGCTGGGCAAGGAACCGCTGTTGAGCCTTGGTCTCCGGCTGGGTGAAGGGTCGGGCGGGGCTCTGGCGATCAACATTCTCAAAAGCGCCGTGGCCTGCCATTCCGGTATGGCGACCTTTGCCGAGGCAGGGGTATCTGACGGCTGAGTACTTGCGTGACCCGGGCACAGACCTGGGTCAGGCGGATTTCTTGGCGTGCTTTTCAGCCAGTTCCAGCAGCGCGGTTTCCAGATCTTTTTCCAGTTGCTGCGCGCGCTCGATGTACTTCTTGTTTTCCGCTGTTGGCAAACCCGGGACCCAAAGCTCGGCCAGATCGCGAACTGACATCCGGTCATGGTGGTAAAAGGTCTGCTCCGCCTGCGCGGCTTCGTATTCACTCAACCCGATATTCTCCAGAACATAGCGGCCTGCGCGCAGCGAGCTGTCGAACAGTTCCCGCACGATGTCATTGGCACCAGCCTGATAAAGCTCATACACATGGGTACGATCTCGGGCGCGGGCGATGATGTGCAAGTCAGGGCGCTGCCGTCTGGCAAAACTGACGAGCCGTGTGACTTGCTTGTGGTCATCCATAGCAGCCACAAGAACCGACGCTTTTTCCAACCCCGCAGCGCGCAGCAACTCGGGGCGAGTGGGATCGCCCAGAAAGCCTTTGACTCCGAAACGGCGCATCAGCTGAATTGTTTCGATGTTGTGGTCCAGTACAACCGTCTTGAAACCGCTGGCCCGCACCAGCCGGTTTACAATCTGTCCGAACCGGCCAATCCCGGCAATGATGACGGGGCCTTTTTCATCAATCTCATCCGGTACAGGTTCTTTGGAGGTGTCGCCGATCTTTCGAGACAGAAGATCGTAGATGATAAACAGAAGCGGTGTGATCAGCATCGTCAGAGCGATGATCATCAGCAGTTTTTGGGACAGGTCGGGGGGTATGACATTCTGTTGCGTTGAAAATGCCAGCAGGACAAAGCCAAACTCACCGGCTTGCGCCAGCCCCAACGTGAACAGCCAGTGATCGCGCGCATGCAGCTTGAACGCCTTGCCAACGAGATACAGGATGATCCCTTTTGCAAGGATCAAAAGAAGCGCCAGACCGATCAGGTCAAGGGGGTCATCGAAGAAATACGCAACATCAATACCGGCACCGACCGTTATAAAGAAAAGCCCGAGCAATAGCCCTTTGAATGGCTCAAGGTCGCTTTCCATTTCGTGCCTGAACTCGGAACTGGCCAGAACCACGCCCGCCAGAAAAGCGCCAAGGGCAGGGGAAAGGCCGACGAGGGTCATCAGGAAGGAAATCCCGACCACGATCATTAGCGCCAGAGCGGTATACATCTCGCGCAGGCGGGTCGCGTGGATGAAGCGAAACAGCGGGCGGGTCAGGTAGACACCGGCCAGAATGACAAACACAACTGCGCCGATCGTGACCAGCGTGACGGCCCAACCCGGCAAACCTTCGACCAGAGAAAGGCTGTGATGGTCCGCGCCGTGAAGATCACCGGCCCCGCGGTCGATCGAACCATCCGATTCGATATGAGGCATGGCCGGCAAGGCCAGAAGTGGCAGCAAGGCCAAGATCGGAATGACCGCAATGTCCTGTGTCAGCAGTACCGAAAATGTAGCTCGACCGCCATTTGTCTGCATCAGACCCTTTTCCGACAGGGTCTGAAGAACGATTGCTGTAGAGGACAGCGACAAGGTCAGCCCGACGGCCAGAGCAACCGACCACGGGTGGTTCGCATAGATTGCCACGGCAGCGATCGCAGCCGTTGACAACGCAACCTGCAACCCGCCCAACCCCAGCAACTTGTCACGCATATCCCAAAGCGCGCGCGGCTCCAGTTCAAGGCCAATCAGGAACAGCATCATCACCACGCCGAATTCGGCAACGTGCTGAAGGTTTTCCGTTTCCGCACCGACAAGCCCGAGAACAGGGCCAATGATGATCCCGGCGGCCAGGTATCCCAGAACCGATCCCAAGCCTAGCCTCGCAGACAGGGGAACGGCGATGACTGCCGCTGCCAGATAGATCGAAGCCTGGTATAGGAAAACGTCCATTTGTGTCCTCTAGGGCCCGTTCAGGTGGGCAGGGGCGCGTCGCGTTTCAGTTGATCCATTACGATCTGGCTCTGAACTCTTGCAACGGCAGGATGCGGCAGGATGACCGAATGTAGCAAGCTGTTGAGGGCGGAAAGATCGTCACAGTAGATATGCAGCAGGTAATCTGCCTCTCCGGTCATCGTCCATGCGCTGGTAATTTCGGGACGGGTATCGACCATGCGGGCAAAGCTTGCGGATTGTTCAGGGCCATGAGTACCCAGATGAACCTGAACAAAGCCTTGCACGTGAAGACCCAGTTTCAGCGGGTCAAGCCGGGCGGCATACCCGGTGATGTACCCTTCGGCCTCAAGCCGTTGTCGGCGACGTCCTGCCTGACTGGGCGACAGGTTCAACATCTCGCCCAGTTGGTGTGCGGTCAGATGCGCGTCCTTCTGCAGGGCGGAGAGCAATCGCTTGTCGGTCGCGTCCAGCATGTGCGGAAGAATCCTGACTTTAATAACTTTTATGCGCGTATTGCGCGCCTAACGGCAGTCTACAAGAAAACAATGCGCAGAAACAGCGCCAAAAAAGTCGTATTTTTGAATCAGCAAAGAAATTCCTGTTCTCGAAGGAGACGCGCCATGGGTCCTTTCCCGCACAACGCACCGAAATCTGTTATCAGCGAAGAAAACCCTGCCGGTACCGATGGGTTTGAATTCGTCGAGTTTGCCCATCCTGAACCGCAGGAGCTGCGTGATCTGTTCGCAAAGATGGGGTTTGACCTGGTGGCCCGCCATAAAGACAAACCTGCCATCGAACTGTGGCAGCAAGGGGATGTCACCTATATTCTCAACGCTGACCCTGACAGTTTCGCGGAAAAGTTCGTGGCTGAACACGGCCCGTGCGCTCCTTCTATGGGCTGGAGAGTCGTGGACGCGCAGAAAGCATATGACCATGCGGTATCAAAGGGTGCAGAACCTTACAACGGTGCCGACAAGACCATGAATGTGCCTGCGATCAAGGGCATCGGCGGATCATTGATCTATTTCATTGATCAGTACTACGACACGTCGCCCTACAATCAGGAATTCGAGTGGATCAAAGAATCCAAACCACGGGGTGTGGGGTTCTTCTATCTCGATCACCTGACGCACAACGTCTACAAGGGCAACATGGACAAGTGGTTCAAGTTCTACGGCGACCTGTTCAACTTTCGCGAAATCCGCTTCTTTGACATTCAGGGCAAGTTCACCGGGCTTTTCAGCCGCGCGCTGACATCTCCCTGTGGCCGCATCCGTATTCCGATCAACGAAGATCGCGGTGAAACGGGTCAGATCGTGTCTTATCTTAAGAAATACAAAGGTGAAGGCATTCAGCATATCGCCGTCGGCAGTGACGACATTTACGCCTCGACCGATGCAATTGCGGAAAACGGCCTGAAATTCATGCCGGGCCCGAACAAGGCGTACTACGAAATGTCCAAGACCCGCGTGGCCGACCACGATGAGCCGCTGGACCGGATGATGAAACACGGCATCCTGATCGATGGCGAAGGTGTCGTTGATGGGGGTGAGACCCGGATCTTGCTACAGATATTCTCGAAGACTGTCATCGGTCCGATCTTCTTCGAGTTCATTCAGCGCAAAGGTGACGACGGTTTCGGCGAGGGGAATTTCCAGGCGCTATTCGAATCCATCGAACGCGAACAGATCGAAAGCGGCGAGATTTCCGCAGCCTGATTGAAACGCACTGGCACGCCGGGGGCTGTTCATCTGCCTCCGGCGCTTTTATGTGACAGTTGTTGCGTCAAAAGATCGGTTGCCGGTTTCAGCTGCGCGGCATCGCCAGCGTCACGTTTCGACCCTTTTTCTGATACCGAAGTTCACTGTCACTGATCGCAATGACCTTGCCGCCGTCAATGCGGTCTCCGACTTTCAGCTTCTTGTAACGCCCGCTGGGAAGCCGCACCAATGCGCGTCTGTTGGCTGGCGTTCCGTAGACTCCGATCAGGTTCAGCCTGCGCAGATTGATTGCGTTGTCGATCGTGGCTTGTCGTGCGACGGACGCGGTCGAGGGGATTTTGGGTGCGACGGTCTTTGGTTGGAACGACCCTGCTTCATCAGATGTCTGATCCAATGCTGCCGTAGACCCCAGATTTGAACTGCTTGAAGCGGGTGTTTTGGCAGGGGCCAATCCGGCTGGACGGGACTTGGGGCGCGGGACTCTGACGACAGCCAAAGCGGTTGGTGCTTCGTCAACTTGCGGCTGAACCTGAAGGCTTTCGGGGCGCTCTTTGGGCCGCTTGCTCGCCAGCTCTTCCAATGACCGGCCACCCAGCTGGCCGCGCTCAAAATTCTCAACCAGATCGGAGGGGCGTGGCTTGGGGCGAATTCCGGCCAACCTGCCGTCGGCTTCGTCAACCAGCGGTTCTTCTTCGAAACGAACCGGAGTTTCAGGGGGAACCTTGGAGGGGCGCCCTAGAAAAACAATGACCCCATCCGGATTCACGGTGCCATCCGGTGTTGGCACGACCAAGCCGTTCTCATCCAGATCAAATCGTGTGCCAGCAATGTTTGGGGATACGTCGGGTTTGAAAGGAGCGTCAGTGTCAAAACTGGGGTCGGGAGGCAAGGCAACCGCATCGGTGAACAGATCGGAGTTGTCAAGCGATGCCAGATAAAACTCCTGCGGTTCCACGGTCTCCGGTATTTCCGGTGCTGCAGGCGCGGTTGTGTTGACGCCCGTAACGGCCAGTATATCCTTCTGCGTCGCGGGGTCCTGAGCGACGGATTCCACCGGGGTAGGGGCAACCTTGAGGGCTTCCAGAATAGCTGCGTCTGTAGCGGTCAGATCCGGCTGCGCATCGGTCTCCGCCTCTGAGACGTTGGTTCGAGGCTCTTCAGGATCATCGGTGGCAAGATCCGAAACTACTTCCTGCGGGTCCTCCAGCGCGGCCGTGTCCGGCTCTGGCTCGGGCGTGGGCCCTGGGGTTGGTTCTGGGGTCGAAACCTCGACCGGCGCAGGGCTCTGTTCCGCCTGATCCTGTTCAGAGCCGAACCCCATGGCCAGCCATGCGCCAACAAGTCCGCCAACAAGCAGCACAGCGGCAAAGACAGGAATGGCAGACCGGTTTACCCCCGCAGGCCCAACAACGTTCTTACCCGTGGTTTCCGGGGGCGCGCGGAAAGCCTCGGGCGCGGTGGCGCCGGCAATAGGATGGGTGGGCAGGCCGGACGTATTGGCCTGTTCAGGAGCGTCCGATTCTACCAGTGCAGGCTGGTCTTCCAGGAGTGAACCCTCGGAACTGTCTGAGGTTTCGCGGAACACCGCCTCGCGCGGGAACGCGCCCTCGTGACCTTCGGCGGTGAACGTCACCACCACAAAACCATGTTCCGAGGCAAAGGTTCGCGCTTCGGCCAGAGTTTCAACCGCGACGGCAGAAACATAGGTCGTATCACCTTCGGTCTGGCTGTCATAACTCAGTTCTGACAGGGCGTAAGGTGTGGCTTCCACCAGAGCATTCTTGATACGTTCCGTCCGGTCTTTTGGGGGCAACCCATCGGTCGATAGCTGTAGAAACCGAACCTGATCCGCCGGTAGCACAAGCTTGCAGCTCAGATCATTTTCCAGCGCAAACGCCTTTTCCCGCAATGCCTGCATCTGTCCGGACAAGTCCGGAACATCCAGCGGAATCGTACCGATGACGAACCAGTCGTCATCCGAACGGTGGTACAGTGTTATTCCGGTCGTAGAAAAAGACAGCGCAAAGGCGGGTTTCATATTCCGGAGGAACCATAATTATCAACGTCAATGCAAACGACTTTGCGTGTGCAGACCGACATTAAAGCAGGAACCCGCCGAGGGAAAGAAAAAGGCAACCTCTCCTCTTGTATAGCCAAGCCCTGCCAACCCATCTTGGAACAGAACAACTTGGAGTGATAACCTTGAAGACATTCGCTTTTCTGGCCGCGATGATGGCGGCAACGGCCGCTGGAGCAGCCCATGCGGAAGAACGTCGCATCAACGTTGATGCAACCGGGACCGTGCAGGTCGCGCCCGATATGGCGACGATCACGCTGGGCGTAACAAACGAAAACGCCGAAGCCTCGGCTGCGATGCAGGCAACGTCGGATGCCGTTTCCAAAGTCCTGGCGCGCCTGACCGAGATGGGTATCGAAGATCGTGACGTCCAGACACGGGACCTGTCATTGTCGCCCGTTTGGTCGGGTCGTCATGGACAGAATGGGGAGAAGCCTGAAATCACCGGCTTTACAGCGTCCAACCGCGTGTTTGTGCGCGTGCGCGATCTGACCCAATTAGGGAAAATCATGGACGCGGTCATTCAGGACGGCGCCAATGATTTCGGGGGCTTGAGCTTTGGCGTACAGGATCCCAAACCGATCGAGGCGCAAGCCCGCGCCAAAGCCGTAGGTGAAGCCACTGCCAAGGCACAACAGTTGGCGCAGTCAGCGGGCGTAACGTTCGGCCCGGTTCAATCCATATCCGAACAAACGGCCGGTATCCGCCCGATGGCCGAAATGCGCGCCATGAGCATGGCGGATGCGGGTGGTGTTCCCGTTGCAGGCGGAGAGGTCTCGGTTTCCGTCAGTGTTTCGATGGAATTCGAGATTTCGGAATAAGATCAAACTTTCGCGCGGGCCAGCAGCGGTTTACGCTGCTGGCCCTTGCTGTCAAAATTGTCGGGCGACAGCCAGGATTCGAATGCATCGCGGATGCGCGGCCATTCAGTGTCGATGATCGCGTACCATGCCGTGTCCCTGTTGCGGCCCTTGTAATGGGTCGCCTGCCGGAACACCCCTTCGAAAGTAAATCCCAGCCGTTCAGCGGCACTGCGTGACGGTGCATTCAGCGCATCACATTTCCACTCATACCGGCGATAGCCAAGCTCGTCGAAAATCCGCTTCATCATGAGGTACATGACCTCTGTCGATTGCGGCTTGCGCTGCAGCAGCGGGGAAAAGTGGATATGCCCAACTTCGATGGCGCCAGCTGCGGGTTCGATCCTCAGATAAGATGTCATGCCCACCGGCACCTCGTCCGCATCCAATACAGTATGAAACATCGGGTCCGCATCCATGCAGTTGGCACGGACCCAGTCTTCAAACTGCGGCTCACTGTCAAACGGGCCATAGGGCAGGTATGTCCAGTTACGACCATCCCTGTCATTTGCAAACGCCCGGAACAGTCCGGGCGCATGTCTGTTCACATCAAGTGGCACGACAGAACAATACTGTCCTTCCATCGGTGTATACGGCGGTGTCGGGCGCGGAAATTCACCCGAAACCGGTAAACCGATTGGCTGGCCAAGGTCGTTTGTGTCGTGCCCGGTCATCGTCAGGCGCTGGCTTTAGCCAGAGCTTGATCAAGATCCGCGATCAGGTCGTTCACGTCCTCGATCCCGATGGAAACACGCACCACGCCCGGACCTGCGCCGGCAGCCTCCTGCTGTTCCGGCGTCAGTTGTCGGTGGGTGGTCGAGGCCGAGTGAATGATCAGCGAGCGTGCGTCACCCAGATTGGCCACATGGCTGAAAATCTCAAGGGCGTTGACCAGTTTGATACAGGCGTCATAGCCACCCTTCACCGCAAAGGTGAACAATGCACCGGCGCCACGTGGATATTGTGACTTGACCCGGTCCTTGTAAGGCGATGACGGCAATCCCGCATAGGTGACGTATTCCACCCGGTCATCCGCTTCCAGCCACGCAGCGATTTTCTGGGCGTTTTCAACGTGACGCTCCATCCGCAGCGACAGTGTTTCGATTCCCATCAGCGTGTAATGGGCTGCCTGTGGGTTCATTGTCATACCCAGATCGCGCAGGCCAATGGCAATACCGTGGAACGTGAAGGCCAGCGGGCCAAAGGTCTCGTGGAACTTCAGGCCGTGATAGGCTGGTTCAGGTTCGCTCAGTGACGGGAATTTGTCATTCGCGGACCAGTCGAACGTGCCCGAATCCACGATGCACCCGCCAGTGACGGTGCCGTTGCCGGTCAGGTACTTGGTGGTCGAATGCACAACCAGCGTCGCACCGTGCTCAATCGGGCGGCACAGGTACGGCGTGGCTGAGGTGTTGTCGACGATCAGCGGGATGCCCGCAGCATCAGATACGTCTGCCAACGCACGGATATCAGTCACATAACCGCCGGGGTTGGCGATGGATTCGCAGAACACCGCGCGAGTGTTTTCGTCGATGGCAGCTTTCACGGCATCCAGATCATCGGTGTCCACGAATTTTGCCGACCAGCCAAATCGTTTGATCGTCTGGCTGAACTGCGTGACCGTGCCGCCATACAGACGGGTCGAGGCGACAACGTTGCAACCCGGTCCCATCAACGGGAACAGCGCCATGATCTGTGCTGCATGCCCGGACGAGCAGCACACCGCTCCGACGCCGCCCTCAAGCGTCGCCACGCGTTCCTGCAGAACGGCGACGGTTGGGTTGGTCAGGCGGGAATAGATAAAGCCCACCTCTTGCAGGTTGAACAAGGCCGCTGCGTGGTCCGCATCGCGGAACACATAGGCAGTTGTCTGATAAATCGGTGTCTGGCGCGCTCCGGTCGCCGGGTCGGGGCGGGCGCCCGCATGAATTTGCAATGTGTCGAAACCGTAGGTCGGGCCGTCAGACATCTTGAAAATCTCCTGTTGGTATCTGTCTTGCGGAATCTGTAGGCCATTGCCCGCCTGCGCACAACGATCCTGTCAGCGCAGCCAGAGGCCTTTGCTTTTGATCGCGTTGCGCAGCGCTTGCTCCCGTCGCGGCAGGTTGTCCTGATCAAACAGGCCGCGGATTTTCGCGCCTTTCCCCTGAAGAACCAGCTTTTTCAGCGGATCATACTGTTTGAGCACTTTTTTGACCTTGTTGGGGGCCACGACGGTTTCCAGCACATCGATCACGTGATCGCTTTCGCGGGCATAAAGCAAAGGGAACAGGCGATAGTGGCAGCTGACGGAACCGTCCAGAAGCCCGTCAGGCAAAGCATCCCGCCCGCCGCCGAAAGAATGAATGACCAGCGGCAGGGCCGCCTGATCCAGCCATGGGTCAAGGTTCTGGCCCGTCAATTCGGGAATGTTTTCATCCCGGATAGTTCTTGCGTAGTCCAGGTACCGTTCACCGAAAATCCTGGGGCATTTGTAAAAGAAGTAACCCGCGTTGAAGTAAAGGTAGCGCCGCCAGTAACCATCGGGTTGGTCCGGATCCACCGAGCTTTCGAAATCCAGCCCGAAGCGCGCATAAAGCGCCCGCCAGATACCGTCAAAGCCGGGGCCGTACAGCGTCGGCTTTGGCCACGTGCCCTCGACCTTCAATGAGGCTCCGGGGCGGTCGAAATCGAACGGAACGCTTGTGATGTCACCGGTGATCAGCGTGTCCGTATCGAATAACACAAAGGGTTCACCTTCCGGCAGGGCCAACAAAGCCTCGATCTTGTTGCCATAAGGGTAGCTTTCACCAAAAACATGCGAGTCGAATGGCAGGATTTCGACATCCAACTGGTTCAGGGCCCTCAGAACGTCCTCGTCCTGAATGCTGGGGTCGTGCTTCCAGCGCGGGCCCGGGTTGGGTGTGGCGACAAACAACCTGCCCTTGAACTCAGGTGAGCAATGGCGAAGCGAGGCCGCGAACAACAGGGCCTCGTATTGCAGGCGGTTGTTTTGCCCGACAACCGCGATGTTGAAATTCTGAGAACTTGCCTGCATCTGTGCCCATTTCTGAAAGCTGCCGGAACCGGCACCCTTGGTCCGGGTTACAGCAAGCGGAGTGGGGCGTCAAAAGCCGATAGTTTGATTTTTCATCATCTATGTCATTCCCTTCACCGGGCCGAGGAAGGTTTCGCGCAAGGTGGTCTTTGCAGACATCTCGAGGGTTTCACAGTCCATATGGAAGGGAGAAATCGGCGACGTGCCATGCTCAGTGGGCCGTTTTTTTGATCCCCGCACAGCCTGAAGGCGGGTGTATTTCTGTCAAATCCGAACACCTGCCCCAGTTATACGTCGTTTTTTGTGTTCAGTTCGCGGGTGAAGCGCCTGAGAATGCAGGTGTTTTGACTGGGCTTGTCATTTTTTGATCATTTGGCAAATTTTACCAATTGATAAAAAATTTATTTGTGGCAAGCTGAGAGCATAACAAACATATCTACAGGGAGTAGAGTGATGGCACAGGGCCAGATGGCACCCGGTATCGTAGCCGGGCGGCTTTCAAGCGATGAGCTGACCTCAAATTTCACCGATCTGCATCCGCCACTTGCGCAGCATGAGGCCGCAGTAGCCGCAGATCGCTGTTATTTTTGCTACGACGCACCATGCGTTACGGCCTGTCCAACGGATATCGATATCCCGTTGTTCATTCGCCAGATTCAAGCCGGTCAACCGCAATCAGCAGGGCGCACGATCCTGGAACAGAACATTCTGGGCGGAATGTGCGCTCGGGTCTGTCCAACCGAAACACTGTGCGAAGAGGCCTGTGTTCGCGAAGCCGCCGAAGGCAAACCGGTTGAAATCGGGCGCCTGCAACGTTTTGCCACCGATGAAATCATGGCCTCGGGTGTGCATCCGTTCGAACGTGCGCCTTCGACCGGTAAGACAGTTGCGGTTGTGGGGGCTGGGCCTGCGGGTCTGGCATGCGCCCACCGGCTGGCCATGCTGGGCCATGATGTGGTGATCCATGAAAGCAAGCCCAAACCCGGCGGCCTGAATGAATACGGTATTGCGGCCTACAAATCGACCAACGATTTTGCACAGGCCGAGGTGGACTGGCTGCTGAAAATCGGCGGGATTGCAATCGAGACCGGTTCGGTTTTGGGCGAAAGCATCTCATTGGATGGGCTGGTCGAAAACTACGACGCGGTGTTTCTGTCCATTGGTCTTGCTGGCGTCAACGCCCTGCGTGCAGGCGGTGTCGATAAAGACGGAGTACGGGCTGCGGTCGATTTCATCTCGGACGTGCGGCAGGCCAGTGACCTCGCCAATCTGCCCGTTGGGCGGAATGTGGTCGTTATCGGCGGAGGCATGACCGCGGTGGATGCTGCTGTGAAGTCCAAGCTTCTGGGCGCGGAACATGTGACCATTGCCTATCGTCGTGGCCGCGACGCTATGGGGGCCAGCCGGTACGAGCAGGATCTGGCAGCGTCGCACGGTGTTCGGATTTTGACAAATGTTCAGCCAGTGGCCGTACACGGCAATGGTGCAGCGGCCGAGATTGAGTTGGAATATACATCCAGCCAGAACGGTCAGCTCACTGGAACCGGAGAGATGATCCGCCTGCCAGCAGATCAAGTGCTCAAGGCTATTGGGCAGACGCTGGAAGGCACACCGGACGGGCTGACGCTGGACGGCAACAAGATAGCCGTCAGCGGGGCTGGCCGAACCTCCTTGGCTGGTGTCTGGGCTGGTGGTGACTGTGCTGCGGGTGGCGAAGACCTGACCGTAACCGCTGTTGCCGAAGGTCGGGACGCGGCGATGGACATCCACGCGACGCTCTTTTCGTGATAGGGTGGGGTATTCACCCCATTCCTTTCGCTGCTGAGGTATTCCCATGTCCCAGATCGAACAAGCTGTTGCTCAACACTATACCACCGGTGCACTGACCGAACGCGTCCGAGCGGCACTGGAGGCCAGCGGCATCGACCCGGATGCGGCCACGGTCGCTGATCTGAAGGCTGGGGATGAGTTCCATACAGGCGGCGTTCTTGCAACCGACAACCTGTTTGCGCAGCTTTCGCCGACCCATGCGACACGTGTTCTGGATGTCGGATGCGGCATCGGAGGCACATCCCGGTACATAGTGGACAAATATGATTCAACGGTAACAGGGGTCGACCTGACACCAGAGTTCGTTGAAACCGCCGCCGCGCTCAGTGATCTGGTCGGTCATTCTGAAAAGGCCAGCTTTCACGTTGGCAGTGCACTGGACATGCCTGTGCCAGATGCGGGGTTCGACCTTGCGGTCATGATGCATGTGGGCATGAACATCGAAAGTAAGGCCGGGCTGTTTGCGGAAGTGTCGCGGGCGCTCTCCACGGGCGGAACCTTTGCCCTGTTCGACGTCATGGGCGGAGAGGTGGATGAGCCGCTGGCTTTTCCGCTTCCCTGGTCCACTTTGCCAGAAACCTCCTTTGTTCACGCGCCGGATGTCTATAAGGACGCCGCAAAGAAGGCTGGTCTTGAATTGGTCACCGAAACAGACCGCACCGCGTTTGCGATCCAATTCTTCGAGGACGTGTTTGCCAAGATAGCCGAGACCGGACCAGCACCGCTGGGTATCCACCTGATGATGGGCGAAACGGCGCCCGAAAAGTTCCAAAACTACGTCAAAAACCTCAAGGCCGGGCGCATTCGCCCGACCGAAATGATATTCAAAAAAACCGGCTGAGCCGGGAAGGGAGAAGCCATGGCCGATCTGACGACAAACTTTCTGGGCATTTCCAGCCCCAACCCGTACTGGCTGGCCTCTGCGCCGCCGACGGACAAGGAATACAACGTTCGCCGCGCGTTCGAAGCGGGATGGGGTGGCGTTGTCTGGAAAACTCTTGGGTCCGAGGGACCTCCGGTCGTGAACGTGAATGGCCCGCGTTATGGCGCAATTTATGGCGCTGATCGCAGATTGCTGGGCCTTAACAATATTGAACTGATCACTGATCGTCCGCTTGAGGTAAACCTTGAGGAAATGGCGCGGGTCAAATCAGATTACCCGGACCGTGCTCTGATCGCGTCAATCATGGTGCCATGCGAGGAAGAGGCGTGGAAGGCGATACTGCCGCGTGTGGCTGAGACTGGTGCCGACGGGATCGAGCTGAACTTCGGCTGTCCGCATGGGATGAGCGAACGCGGTATGGGCTCGGCCGTTGGGCAGGTTCCGGAATATATCGAGATGGTCACACGCTGGTGCAAGAAATACTATGACCGCCCGGTCATCGTGAAGCTTACGCCAAACATAACTGACATCCGTAAACCGGCTGCGGCCGCCAGAAATGGCGGCGCGGATGCGGTGTCGCTGATCAACACAATCAATTCGATCACCAGCGTCAATCTGGACACGTTCAGCCCTGAACCTTCGATTGACGGCAGGGGTAGTCACGGTGGGTATTGCGGCCCGGCAGTAAAGCCGATTGCCCTGTCGATGGTGTCCGAGATCGCGCGGGCCGAGGCGACGCGAGGCCTGCCCATTTCCGGCATCGGCGGCGTCACCACATGGCGCGATGCGGCCGAGTTCATCTCGTTGGGCTGTGGCAACGTTCAGGTGTGTACAGCCGCGATGACCTATGGCTTCAAGATCATCGACGAACTGACGGCGGGTCTGTCGGAGTGGATGGACGAAAAGGGATATTCAAGCGTCGACGAGGTGATCGGGCGTGCGGTGCCCAATGTCACCGACTGGCAGTATCTGAACCTCAACTACATCGCCAAAGCCAAGATCGATCAGGATCAGTGCATCAAGTGTGGCCGGTGTTACGCGGCCTGTGAAGACACCAGCCATCAGGCGATTTCCATGTCCGAGGACCGCGTCTTCGAGGTGATGGATGACGAATGCGTCGCCTGTAACCTCTGCGTCGATGTTTGCCCGATCGAAGGCTGCATCGATATGGTGCCGATGGCAGCGGGCGAGGTTGATCCCCGAACCGGAAAAGAAGTTCAGCCAACTTATGCGAACTGGACGACGCATCCGAACAACCCGATGGCCAAAGCGGCCGAATGAGGGGATTGCGACAGATCGTCAAGGGGCCGTTGTTGCGGCCCCTTTTTTCAGGGGCTCAGAAGTTTTCGGTACAAAGTATCAACAAAGGTTTCTGCGCCCTCGAACGGATCTTCGTTGCCCAGAATTGCACGAACCTGAACATCGAAATCAGCATAGTGCTGTGTCAAGGCCCAGATCGAAAACATCAGGTGGTAGGGATGCACCCGTGCGATTTTTCCCTGATCCATCCAGCCGGTAAGGATCGTGGTCTTTTCGTCGACCAGTGCCTTGAGATCATTGGACAAAGCATCATGAATGCGCGGTGCGCCCTGCACAAGCTCGTTGGCGAAAAGGCGGCTTTCGCGTGGTAACTCCTGACTCATCTGCAACTTGCGCCGAATGTATGCCAGGATTTCTTCCATAGGATCGCCTTTTGCGTCCAGGTCGTGCAGCGGGGCCAGCCAGGTCTCTAACAACCCGGAAAGCAGCTCTGTATGGATCGCCTCTTTTGAAGGGAAATAATACAGCAGGTTCGGTTTGCTCAGACCCGCTTCGGCCGCAATCTGATCAACGGTTGCTCCGCGAAACCCGTGAGCAGAAAACACGTTCAGGGCAGCCTCTAGAATCGCAGCACGGTTCTTTTTCTGAATGCGAGTCGGTGCGCGGTCTTTTGGCATGTTTTCAACGTGTCTCTTTTTTCGTCGAACAGGTGCGGAATACACTGAAAATTTCAGCCGTGCCGCGCAAATTCTTGACTGATACCAAACCCGTGATAGCGTGAGTTTGACCATATGGTCAAATCAAGACACCAAAAGCGAGCTAAATCGCAAGCAAACAGGGAAGATGAACATGGCAGCTCCGGCGCAGAATCTCAGGATCAATGGCGACAGGTTGTGGGACAGCCTGATGGAGATGGCCAAGATCGGCCCGGGTGTCGCCGGTGGCAACAATCGCCAGACCCTGACGGATGAAGACGCGGAAGGCCGCGCCCTGTTCCAGAAGTGGTGCGAGGAAGCGGGCTGTACCATGGGGCTCGATCAGATGGGCAACATGTTCGCCCTCCGCGAAGGCACCGACCCGGACGCGTTGCCGGTTTACGTGGGATCGCATCTGGATACGCAGCCTACGGGAGGTAAATACGATGGTGTGCTGGGTGTCTTGGGTGGGCTGGAACTGATCCGGACGCTGAACGACCTAGGGATCAAGACAAAACATCCGATCGTCGCCACCAACTGGACAAACGAAGAAGGCACGCGTTACGCACCGGCTATGCTATCCTCGGGCGTGTTTGCAGGGATGCACACGCAGGATTGGGCATATAACCGCGAAGACGCTGAGGGCAAAAAGTTCGGGGATGAGTTGAACCGTATCGGCTGGCGAGGCGATGAAGAGGTGGGCGCCCGCAAGATGCATGCGTTCTTTGAGCTGCATATCGAACAGGGGCCGATCCTTGAAGCCGAAGGCAACGATATCGGCGTCGTCACCCATGGACAGGGGCTGAGTTGGACGCAGATCACGGTAACGGGCAAGGATGCTCATACCGGATCGACACCGATGCCGATGCGCAAGAATGCCGGGCTGGCCATGGCGCGGATCCTGGAAAAAGTCGACGAGATCGCCTGGTCTCATGCTCCGCATGCGGTGGGTGCGGCGGGGCATATCGATGTCTATCCGAACTCACGCAATGTGATCCCGGGCAAGGTGGTGTTTACGGTCGATTTCCGCTCGCCCGAGCTGGAGGTGATCACCGACATGGAAAACCGCCTGCGGGTGGCTGCCGAGGATATCGTTGACGAGATGGGCCTTCAGATCGAATTCGAGAAAGTCGGTGGGTTCGATCCGGTGAAATTTGACGAAGCTTGCGTGTCTGCCGTGCGAAACGCAGCCGAACGGCTGGGCTATTCGCACACCGATATCATTTCGGGTGCGGGGCATGACGCCTGTTGGATCAACAGGGTTGCTCCGACCGCGATGGTCATGTGCCCCTGTGTTGATGGGCTGAGCCATAACGAGGCCGAGGAAATCAGCAAGGAATGGGCGGCAGCCGGGGCGGATGTTCTGCTGCACGCCGTGGTCGAGACTGCCAAAATCGTGGAATAGGGGGCGCTGCCCCCCGTCGCCCCGAGGGCGACTCCCCCGGGATATTTTTGGCCAGATGAAGCAAGCGGCGTAGACCGCATCAGGGAGTTCAAAATGAGTACTGTTATCAAAAATGGAACCGTTGTCACTGCGGACCTGACTTACAGGGCGGACGTATTGGTCGACGGTGGCGTGATCACCGAAATCGGTATGAACCTGACGGGGGACAAGGAGCTGGACGCAACCGGCTGTTTTGTGATGCCGGGCGGGATTGATCCCCATACCCATCTCGAAATGCCGTTCATGGGCACTTATTCCAGCGATGACTTTGAAAGCGGGACGCGGGCGGCCTTGGCCGGCGGCACGACGATGGTTGTCGATTTTGCTCTTCCCAACCCTGGTGAAAGCCTGCTGGATGCGCTGAAACGTTGGGACAACAAGTCGACACGGGCGAATTGTGACTATTCGTTCCACATGGCGGTGACCTGGTGGGGAGAACAGGTGTTCGACGACATCAAAACCGTGATCGAGACGCGCGGTATCAACACCTTCAAACATTTCATGGCCTACAAGGGTGCGCTGATGGTGAATGATGATGAGCTGTTCGCCTCGTTCAAGCGTCTTGCGGAGCTTGGCGGTACTGCCCTGGTTCATGCCGAGAACGGGGATGTGGTGGCAGAACTGAGTGCCAAGCTGCTTGCCGAAGGGAACACCGGCCCCGAAGCACATGCGTATTCGCGCCCGCCGCAGGTGGAAGGTGAAGCCACCAACCGGGCGATCATGATTGCGGACATGGCGGGTGTGCCGCTTTACGTTGTACACACCTCGTGTGAAGAGGCGCATGAAGCTATCCGCCGGGCGAAAATGCAGGGTAAGCGAGTGTGGGGAGAGCCCCTGATCCAGCACCTGACATTGGACGAAAGTGAATACTTCAATCAGGATTGGGACCACGCGGCGCGACGGGTCATGAGCCCTCCGTTCCGGAACAAACAGCATCAGGACAGTCTGTGGAACGGCCTGCAATCCGGAACGTTGAGCGTGGTTGCAACCGATCATTGCGCCTTCACAACCGAACAGAAACGCTTTGGCGTTGGGGATTTCACCAAGATACCGAACGGCACCGGCGGGCTGGAAGATCGGATGCCGATGCTGTGGACGCATGGGGTCAACACAGGGCGCCTGACGCCGAATGAATTCGTAGCTGTTACTTCAACAAACATTGCCAAGATTTTGAATTGCTATCCTAAAAAGGGCGCAGTTCTGGTAGGTGCAGATGCTGATCTTGTCGTTTGGGATCCTGAGAAATCCAAAACGATCAGTGCCGGTTCCCAGCAATCCTCGATTGACTACAACGTGTTTGAGGGCAAGGAGGTCAAAGGTCTGCCACGCTTTACCCTGACACGGGGACAGGTGGCGGTGCATGACGGTGAAATCCGCACGCAGGAAGGTCATGGGGACTTTGTCGCGCGCGAGGCGAACACTACCGTCAACAAGGCGCTGAGCACCTGGAAAGAACTGACGGCCCCAAGGCCTGTCGAGCGGACGGGAATTCCGGCGACCGGTGTTTGATCAGTTGGGGCGGCCTTGCAGGCGGCCCTGGCACCACTCTTCTCAAGGCAATAAAATGAACACTGAAAGCACGACCCGGCCCGTCATCGAGGCAAGGCAGCTAGACCTGACATTCCAGACCAACGATGGGCCAGTACACGCCCTCAAGGACGTGAACCTGACAATTGAAAAGGGCGATTTCGTCAGTTTCATCGGTCCGTCCGGTTGTGGCAAAACCACCTTTCTGCGCTGCATCGCAGCCCTTGAGATACCTACGGGCGGGACGCTGACCGTCAATGGCATGACCCCCGATGAGGCGCGTCGAAACCGGGCGTACGGGTATGTCTTTCAGGCTGCGGGCCTTTATCCCTGGCGCACAATTGCCAAGAACATAAAACTGCCTCTTGAGATAATGGGATTCACCGCTGTCGAACAGGATGAGCAGGTGAAAAGGGTACTGGAACTTGTTGATCTGGAAGGGTTTGGCGGCAAGTTTCCCTGGCAGTTGTCGGGCGGGATGCAGCAGAGGGCCAGTATCGCGCGTGCCCTTGCCTTCGATGCGGATATCCTGCTGATGGACGAGCCGTTCGGGGCGCTGGATGAGATCGTGCGGGACCACCTGAACGAGCAGCTTCTTGAGCTCTGGGCGCGGACGGAAAAGACGATCGGATTCGTGACACACTCCATTCCCGAGGCGGTTTACCTGAGCACAAAGATCGTGGTGATGAGCCCGCGGCCTGGGCGGATTGCTGATGTGATTGACAGCCCGTTGCCCAAGGAGCGGCCGCTGGATATTCGTGACACTCCGGAGTTCATTGAGGTCGCGTATCGCGTCCGGGAAGGTTTGCGGGGTGGGCATTCCAATGACGACTAAGCTGAATGCGGATAGGATCCGGCGTGCGGCTCCAGGTGATGTGCCAGCCTGCGCCAGGGTTGTTCATGACTGGGTCACGCAAACAGACTGGATGCCCGATGAACTGCCGGTAGAAGAGTTGGCGAAACTGATCAGCGACGCATTCGACGACCGTGAAATGTGGGTCGCCGGTGATCCGGTCGATTGCTACATGTCAGTGGACCCGACACAGAACAAAATCGGTGCGCTGTATTGCGGCCGGAGGGGACAGGGTATCGGCAAGCGCTTTGTCGACAAAGCAAAAGAGGGCCGCGATTTTCTCTGTCTGACGACGCACCGGCCCAATACGTCGGCGCAACGCTTTTATCGCCGCGAAGGGTTCGAAGTGACGGCCGAAGAACCCCCCGTGCCGCCGGATACCGTGCCTGTCTATAGGATGGAGTGGCGTGCATGAAGCAGGTCATTGCCGTATTCACCGTCGTCGCCGCAATTGTTCTGTTCTGGTACGTGGCCTGCATTCCGATGAACATAAAGGGCGTGTTGACCGAACAGGAACGTGCGGGGGCCGTGGTGCAGCCGCCATCCGCCAAGGACCGGCGTGACATGTCCGAGGTTGGTCTTGTTTTGAACAACGCCTTCGCCATCCCGGCCACGTGGGAACAGGACAGGCCTCGACTGCCGGCCCCGCATCAGGTCGCCATCGAGATGTGGGAGACGACGGTCCAGAAAAAGATTACCTCGAAACGGTCGCTGATCTATCACGGCTGGGTCACGCTGAGTGCTACGATGCTGGGATTTGCGATTGGCACCGGGCTGGGCATTCTGCTCGCAGTCGGGATCGTGCATAGCCGCGTGATGGATTTGTCGGTCATGCCCTGGGCGATTGTGAGTCAGACTATTCCGATCATCGCGCTTGCGCCGATGATCATTGTTGTTCTGTACTCCATTGGTATTCAAGGGATCATTCCCAAGGCGATTATATCGGCCTATCTGAGTTTCTTCCCGGTTGTTGTTGGCATGGTCAAAGGATTGCGCAGTCCTGATGCGATGCAACTGGACTTGTTGCGGACGTATAACGCAAGCCGGTCTCAGGGTTTCTGGAAGCTGCAATTGCCTGCGTCGATGCCGTATCTGTTCACGTCGCTCAAGATTGGGATCGCTGCATCGCTGGTCGGTGCCATTGTTGGTGAGCTTCCGACAGGCGCCGTCGCAGGTCTGGGCGCGCGGTTGCTTGCCGGCAGCTATTACGGGCAAACGGTACAGATCTGGTCGGCCCTGTTTGCTGCAGCCATTCTGGCGGCGTGCCTGGTCGGGCTGCTGGGGCTGATTGAACGGGCCGTACTGAAACGGATGGGGATGGCGCAATGATACTGGTTTTCTGTGCTATCCTGCTTTGGCTTTTTGGCTGGTGGTTGAACAGTCGGTTGGCCAGTGGGCCTTACGCCGATACCCGAATGGTGCGGTTTCTGGCCCCCTTGATCTTTGGACTGACTGTCATCGGGATCTGGGAGCTTTTGGTGCGCGGCCTTGAGGTTCCACTGGTCATCCTGCCAGCGCCATCGGTGATTGCGGTGCGGTTTGCGGACAGCCTTCCGATCCTGTGGGCTGACTTTGTGCAGACCATCATCAAGGGCGCGTTAAGCGGCTATGTCATCGGGTGCTTTGCGGCCTTTCTGATGGCGATTGCGGTGGATCGCTGGGATTTCCTGCGTCTGGGCCTGTTGCCGGTCGGCAATTTCGTGGCCGCCCTGCCGATTGTCGGGACCGCCCCCATTCTGGTGATGTGGTTTGGGTTTGACTGGCATTCCAAAGCGGCGGTGGTGGTTGTGATGGTGTTCTTTCCGATGCTCGTGAACACCGTGGCCGGGCTTCGTGAGGCCACCTCGATGCAGCGCGACCTGATGGAGACTTATGCCGCAACCTATTGGCAGAGCTTTTTGAAGTTGCGACTGCCTGCGGCGATGCCCTTCATTTTCAACGGGCTGAAGATTTCCACCACTTTGGCGCTGATCGGCGCTATCGTGGCTGAGTTCTTCGGTTCACCGACACTTGGTATGGGGTTCCGGATATCTACCAGCGTCGGGCAACTGTCATTAGACATGGTCTGGGCCGAAATCGTTGTTGCGGCACTCGCAGGTACAGCTTTTTATGGTCTGGTGGCGGGGATCGAAAAAGTGGTGACCTTCTGGCACCCGTCACAGCGCGGATAAAACAAGGAAATCAACAGACCCCGAAATTGGGGCACAACAAGCAACTAGGAGAATTGAAGATGAACAAGCTACTCAGCGGGGCGGTTGCCGCCTTTGGTCTGGCAGCCAGTGCGGCGCTGGCTGCGGACGAGGTGACATTGCAACTGAAATGGGTCACGCAAGCACAATTCGCGGGCTACTACGTTGCCAAGGACAAGGGCTTTTACGAAGAAGAGGGGCTGGACGTCACCATTCTTCCCGGCGGACCAGACATTGCACCGACGCAGGTGATCGCAGGTGGCGGCGCTGACGTGACCGTTGAATGGATGCCCGCCGCGCTGGCTGCACGCGAAAAGGGTTTGCCTCTGGTCAATATCGCGCAGCCGTTCAAAAGCTCGGGCATGATGCTGACTTGCTGGAAAGATGCCGGGATCGCGGCACCCGAAGACCTTAAGAACCGCACGCTGGGCGTCTGGTTCTTTGGCAACGAGTTTCCGTTCATGAGCTGGATGAGCCAGTTGGGCATCAGCACTGATGGCAAAGGCGAAAACGGCGTGGAAGTTCTGAAGCAGGGCTTTAACGTGGACCCGTTGCTTCAGCGTCAGGCGGATTGCATCAGCACCATGACCTACAATGAATACTGGCAGGTCATTGATGCCGGTGTCAGCCCGGATGAACTGGTGACCTTCAAGTACGAAGACCAGGGCGTGGCGACGCTGGAAGATGGTCTTTACGTTCTGGAAGAGAACCTGAGCGATGCGGCCTTCACTGACAAGATGGAGCGGTTCGTTCGCGCGTCGATGAAGGGTTGGAAATATGCGGAGGAGAATCCAGACGAAGCGGCGGAAATCGTTTTGGAAAACGATGCAACCGGTGCCCAGACGGAAGAACACCAAAAGCGTATGATGGGTGAGATCGCCAAGTTGACCGCAGGGTCGAACGGAGCGCTGGACCCGGCTGATTTCGACCGCACTGTCAACACTCTGCTGGCAGGCGGTTCCGATCCGGTTATCACCAAAAAGCCCGAAGGGGCTTGGACGCATCAGATCACCGAAGCTGCGCTGAATTAACTTCAGCCCTCTATTCACGAATTGAGACGCGGTCCCAATCGGGGCCGCGTTTTTCATTTAGAATGCCGGATATGTGTCTGTACTCAAACCAAAAACAGAGTAGTATTTGCTTGTAAAAGAGCGCATTTCGTACGGAATGCAGAAAAAGTGGAAAAAAATGCATGGATTTGCATCAGAATTCAATTCTGCGATCGCTCTGATCTTTGAGGGAGACCCAGAGCTTTGGGCGATTGTGCTGTTGTCCCTTAAAGTATCCGTGTTTGCGGTTCTGATTTCTGCCCTGATTGGCATGCCTGTCGGTGCTTCTTTGGCTGTGGCCCGGTTTCCGGGACGGCGGATGCTGATCGTTCTGATGAACGCCTTGATGGGGTTCCCACCCGTGGTTGTGGGGTTGCTGGTCTATCTGATGCTGTCCCGTTCTGGCCCGCTGGGTGTGCTCGAGCTTTTGTATACCCCGACGGCAATGATCATCGCTCAGGTCGTGTTGGTCACTCCTATTGTTGCCGCGCTGACCCGACAGGTGGTTGAAATGCTGGCCGAGGAGTACTCTGAACAGTTGCGATCACTGGGCGTGTCACGGCTTGCATCGGTCCCTGTGCTGCTGTGGGATGCACGGCTGGCATTGGTCACGGCCTTGCTTGCGGGGTTTGGGCGCGCCATTGCCGAGGTGGGCGCGGTGATCATTGTGGGCGGCAACATCAACCATGTTACGCGCGTGATGACCACAACCATCGCGCTGGAAACCTCGAAGGGAAATCTGGCGCTGGCACTGGCCTTGGGGGCAATCCTGATTGGGATAGCGGTGGCCGTGAACGCGATGGTGAGCGCGGTCAGCCTGCGCGCCGAACAGGAGGGGGTGCGCCATGCGTGACCTGCTCTGCGACATGGTGAATTGCCTGAAGGTCGAGAACCTGCAAATCCGCAGTAGTGGCAAGGCGTTGTTGGACGTCTCGTCATTGGTATTGGATGGGCCGGGGCCAACCTTGATCCTTGGCCCCAACGGTGCAGGCAAAAGCCTGTTGCTGCGCTGTCTGCACGGGCTGATCACTCCGGATCGGGGGCAGGTCGTCCAAGATGGAAAACCGCTTGGCGCGGCACAAAAAGCCCGCCAGGCCATGGTGTTTCAGAAACCGGTTCTACTGCGTCGATCAGTTGCGGCAAACCTTGACTTCGTTCTAAAGCGTCAAGGCATGGGGCGAACGGCACGAAAGGCCCGCATCGCCGAATTGCTGACCGAAGGCGGGCTGGACGGCAAGGCCAGACAACCCGCGCGATCATTGTCCGGAGGGGAAGCGCAGCGGTTGGCGATTCTACGGGCGCTGGCATTGAGCCCCGAGACTTTGTTTCTGGACGAGCCCACCAGCGCACTGGATCCAAGCGCGACCCAGATGATTGAACGAATGATATTACGGGCTTCGGCTCGAGCTGTGCGGATCGTGATGGTGACACATGATATCGGTCAGGCACGCCGTTTGGCCTCGGACGTGGTCATGATGCAGGGCGGACATGTCGTGGAACACGGTGCGGCAAAACAGGTCTTGGATTCTCCCGAAAGCGATGCGTCGCGCCGCTATTTGGCGGGCGGATTGGTTACCTGAAAAAGAGAAAGAGGAGAGTGTGATGTTCCGGAAACCAATTCGGGCAGCGGTGATAGCTTTGGGCCTGTTGACCAGCGCGGTTTCAGCAGAAGAACCATTTATTGTGGTGCAGTCGACAACGTCAACGCAGAACTCGGGACTGTTGGATTACATCCTGCCGTGGTTCGAAGCCGAATCAGGTATCGATGTCCGTGTTGTGGCAGTGGGCACCGGTCAGGCCATTCGCAACGCCATCAACGGGGACGGGGATGTTCTTTTGGTTCACTCCAAACCGGCTGAGGAGAAGTTCGTTGCTGACAGTTGGGGCGTGGAGCGGAAGGATCTGATGTATAATGATTTCGTTCTGATAGGCCCCAAGTCTGACCCTGCTGGAATTCGCGGCGGCACCGATGTGTTGGCCGCGCTCTCAAGAATCGCCGAGGCGGAAGTTCCGTTTGCATCTCGTGGTGACGACAGCGGAACGCACAAGGCCGAGCTGGGCCATTGGTCCGCGGCCGGGCTGGACCCTGCCGAGGCTTCAGGTGCTTGGTATCGCGAGACCGGATCTGGTATGGGGGCGACGCTGAACGTGGCCAGTGGAATGGATGCCTATACGCTGACGGATCGGGCCACGTGGTTGTCTTTTGGAAACCGGGGAAACCTTGGCGTTCTGGTCGAGGGGGATCCGCGCCTGTTCAATCAATACGGTGTGATCCTCGTGAATCCTGAAAAACACCCGCATGTGCGGGCAGCTGCCGGTCAACGCTTTATCGACTGGCTGACGGGGCCGGACGGGCAGGAGGCGATCGCGTCTTTCAGGCTGGACGGGCAGCAGGTGTTCTTTCCGAACGCCCAATAGCTGGCCTGCGGCAGAAGTACCATGACAAGGAACAAGGTGGGTGATGGTTCACCCGCTGGCACCGTTGTGGTGTATCGTGCCCAGGCCTGACAGGTCGTAGCCACCGAATTCACGGGCCCTTTGCGCAAATTGATCCGAGCGCAGCAGCGTTATCAGTTTTTGCATTGGCGGATCAAAATATGACCTGCGCCAAATCGCCAAATCCAGCCTCTCGGAATGGGTGGAGACGAAACCCAGATTGTAAAGCCCTGCCAAAGCACCCAACCCAAAGCCAACCTCGGCCTTTTGGTCGTGAAGGGCGATGGCCAGTTCCTCTTCGGTGCGTGCGCAGCCGGGGGTTACGTCCAGATCGTCTCGGCACATGCCATGTGCTTCAAGCTGTGTTTCGAACAGGCGTTGGCTGGCTGCACTGTCCTGACGCATGATTAGGCGGCGCGACTTGAGATCTTCGAATGTTCTGATATCCGATACGCCCGGGGCAAGAAGCAGCCCGCGCTTGCGCCGGGCGACTTCGTACAGGATCACCGGTGCTTCGCCAAGGGCGCCCCGAAGAGAGTCTTTGTTGAACCCTCCATCTTCGTGGATGTGCAACACCGCAGCCTGAGCGTTGCGTTCACTCAGCCTTGTCAGCCCGTCAAAAGAACCGTCGTAATAGGTGGCAAGCCCCGAACCGCTTTCGCGCAGCGCCCAGTCCAACAGGGGATCGTGGCTGCCGGCAACAATCTGGGGCAGGGGCGGTTCGGCAACCTGTGGACCGGATCGCGAAGCGTTGAGCCAGGCAAGAACCTCGGCGCGCGGGAACAGCAGTTTGCCCATGGCGCGCACGCAGGGCACCTCGCCTGACGAGGCGAGATCATAGGCTTTGCGCTCGCCAATGCGCAGCAGATCGGCCAGTTCGCGGGTGGTCAGGTATTGCGACATTCAGTCGAGGCGCACGGCAGAGCCGGACGTGGCGTCGGCGGCGCTGAATCCGATCTGCTCCAGCACAAAAGGCGCTGCTACTGCAATGACGACCATTGCGGCGACTGCGGCAAGAAAGGCTTTCATGGTCTCCTCCAGTTCAGTTCCGGGCACCCGTTGCGCGGCGCAGAAAAGCAATAAGATCCTGACGATCCTGAGCTGCCGTAATTCGCTGCATCGGCATCTTAGACCCCGGAATGTAATGGTCAGGCCCTTCGTCGAAAAGAGCATTTATTGTTTCGTCATTCCAAATGATGTCAGAGCCTTGCAGCGTGTCCGAGTATAAATATCCGGGCGACGTACCGGCCCGTCTGCCGAAAACCCCGTGTAAGGTAGGACCTGCGCGGCGTTCGCTGTCGGGTGTCAGGCTGTGGCAGATTGAACATTTGCGCGCGAACTGACGCTCACCATTGTCCATCTCGTCAGGGTTTTTGAGGAAACTCGGCTCTGCTGCCGCCATTTGTTGCTGGTCGGAAAAGGCGGTTACGGGCCAACTGTACATGGCCTCGTCTATTCCGCCCGCATGGATGTTTTCACCATCGACGGAAAAGGCCAGGGCCCAGACTGGCCCTCGCAACGTCGCGCGAAAATCCCGCGTGATACGCCATTCGGCGGTATCGATGACCATGATATAACCTTCGCCGTCACCCACGGCGAGAAGCCTGCGATCCGGGCTGAGTGCCAAGGCAAGGATGGGTCGGCGATCCAGCGTAAAATCACGTTCTTCACCCGTGGAAAGGTCCAGTATTCGGGTCACGCCATCAACAGCACCGTAAGCGATCCAGTTGTCTGGTTCATTCAGGACCAGTTCATTGATGCCGAACCCGTGTTCGATGAGACGGGTGATCTCTTGTCCACTCATCACGTCCCAGATGCGCAGCGATCCATCCATACCTGCCGAATAAAGCTGTGTGCCGTCAGAAGAAAACACCACGGCGTTCACACCGCTTCCGGTTGGCCCAAGAGTAGTGGGGCCGGTTCCGTTTACGGGCCACACCCCGATTGTTCCGTCCCAACTGGCGGTCGCAACGTGTGTCTTGGACGCTGCCAGACCAACGATCTTGCCCTGATGGCGCCCAACCACGTCGCCACCGGGCCACTTGCGCAGAGTGAAGTCATCTCCGGCGGAATAGATGGCAGTACCATTGAAGGCAACAGCGTTCACGGCGGCTTCATGGCCCTCCAGCCATTCGGGGTTCTGATCAACCCATAGCCCGACGGAATTGTCGAAACTGGCCGTTGCGATACGCCCGTCCGGGGCTGTGGCGATTCCCATGATTGGGCCGCCGTGCCCTTTGAGTGTGAAGAATTCGGCCAAGGCGGGCAGCGGGATCAGCGCCAGGGCCAGAACCAGCCCCCGCATCTATTCAGCGGGTGAGGCGGCGGCCTTGCCTGCCTCTTTTTCCTGAACTTCCTCCAGCCACAGCGAGTGGTGTTCGCGCGCCCATTGTTCTTCGACCTCGCCGGTGCCCATGGCGTCAAAGGCGCCCTCCATTCCGACAGAGCCGAGATAGATATGCGCCACGATGATCGCAATGAACACATAAGCCACCATCACATGCCAGACTTGGGCGTATTGCATCTCTTCCTGCGGCGACATCTGCACCGGCAGGTTCAGGCCCATCATTTGCGGAATACCGGTCGAATTGGCGATCTGGAAGGTTTTTGCAAACAAGGGCATCTCGAACGGGAACAACAGCGACAGACCCGACAGGCTAATCGATGCGCCCAGCAGGATGCACGCCCAGAAGATGATCTTTTGGCCCGCGTTGAACTTCTTTGCCGGCGGGTGGCTGTTCTTGGTGAACAATCCGCCGCCTGCGGCCAGCCATTTCAGATCCACGCGGTTGGGGATGTTATGGGCGATCCAGTTTACCGTGACGATGATCAGGCCAAGCATGAAGGCCCAGGCCAGATTGTTGTGCAGCCACTTGCAACCTTGCGCAATGGTGGCAAACCCTTCCTTCCCGAACAGCGGGATCAGGAAGTCACGCCCGTAAAGCGTCAGCAGGCCAGTTGCACCAAGGATCAGGAACGACCCCGCAAAAAGCCAATGACCAAACCGTTCAAACCCGTTGAAACGCGTGACCGTACGGCCGGTTTTTTCACCGTCGATGCGTATTTTGCCACGGATCAGGAAAAACAGCAGGATGATACCCAGCATCCCGGCAACGATATAGGTGCCGTATTCGCGTAGTGGCCCGGTGCGGAAGTTCAGCCACCACATGCCGCCATCCTGAATCAACACGCTCGCCGCAGGGCCATGCGACGACACCGTCACATCAGCCGAGCCGTAGCGCAATGCGCGGTATACGTCGCTGTCCGAGGCCACGCCGCGCGTGCCAAGCTGGCCCAGCAACCCCTCTGCATTGCCCTGACCGGTATTCTCAGAGCGATATCTGTTGTCGACATTCTCACCACGTTGCCGGGCAAGAATATCTTCCAGGGTTGTCGCTCCGCCGGTCGAGGTGCGCTCATCCGCCGTGGGTTCAGAGGTCTCTTGCGCCCATGCGGCTCCGGTTAGAAAAATCGAAACGAGCAGGTACTGAATCAGGCGCATAGGGGTATCCTCCTGTGCATTTTCATATCAGCGGTCAAATCCACCGATTTGCTGGTGAAAAACGGCGCCGACTGGCGTGAGTGCTTCGCGAAGATCATCCTTGGCCGGACCATAAACGTCCAATCCCACTGGCGTCAGAAGGGCCAGAAAACGTTCAGCAAAATGCGCACCGAAATTCTGCATATGTATCATGGCATCTTCGGAACTGGCGTAGCGTTCGAAGATATGGACGGCCGAACCGGTCATGTGCCATTCATAGCTTCTGGCGCCGGTCTCCTGCTGCGTGGCCGCGACCATCTCTGCCATAAGCGCTTCGAACTCACCCTTTTTATCCAGATCTAGGTCAAGTTTCAGCAGCCAGTAAACATCATTGGTCATGTGCGCCTCTAAAATAGATTGTTGTGCCAATGCAGGAAACGGATCCCTGCTCGAAGCATCCGGAAAGCCTCCCGCACGTGGCGGGAGGCCATTTTTCTAAGGCCGGGTTTTACCCGTCTTTCTGGTCGTAGGCAGTACCCCAACCCCAGGCGCCCGAGCCGAAACCGCGCGCCACGACGCGTTCACGGTAAACTGCGGACACCACGTCGCCGTCACCAGCGAGCAGGGCCTTGGTGGAGCACATCTCGGCGCAGATGGGCAGTTTGCCCTCGGCGATCCGGTTGCGACCATATTTGGCGAACTCTGCGGTCGAATGCGTTTCCTCGGGGCCGCCGGCACAGAAGGTACATTTGTCCATCTTGCCACGCGATCCGAAGTTACCAGCCTGCGGGTATTGCGGCGCGCCGAATGGGCACGCGTAGAAGCAATAGCCGCAGCCAATGCACAGGTCCTTCGAGTGCAGGACGACCCCTTCTTCGTTTTGATAGAAGCAGTCGACAGGGCAAACCGCCATGCAGGGCGCGTCGGAACAATGCATGCAGGCCACCGAAATAGAGCGTTCGCCCGGATTACCGTCATTGATCGTCACCACCCTGCGGCGGTTGATGCCCCAGGGCACCTCGTGCTCGTTCTTACACGCAGTTACGCAGGCGTTGCACTCGATGCAGCGTTCAGCGTCGCAGAGAAACTTTGCTCTAGCCATTTATCGTCCTCCTTACGCTGCCGAGATCTTGCAGAGAGTCGCTTTGGTCTCCTGCATCTGGGTCACTGAATCATAGCCATAGGTCTGGGCGGTGTTGGAACTTTCACCCAGCACATAGGGGTCAGCGCCTGCGGGGTATTTGTCCCGCAAATCCTGACCCTGGAAATGGCCGCCGAAGTGGAATGGCATAAACGCCACGCCGGCACCGACCCTGTTGGTCAGCATCGCCATCACCTTGACCTTGCCGCCTTCGGGACCTTCCACCCAAACCTGCGCCCCGTCCCGAATACCAAGGTTGTTGGCATCGCGGGGATTGATCTCGACGAACATGTCCTGCTGCAGTTCAGCCAGCCATGGATTAGACCGGGTTTCATCGCCGCCGCCTTCGTATTCGACCAGACGACCTGACGTGAGGATTATCGGATAATCCTTTGAAAAGTCGTTCTTTTGAATTGAGGCATACAAGGTCGGCAGACGATAGGCCTGACGGTCCTCGTAGGTCGGATAGTCCTCCACCAGATCGCGCCGGTTCGTATAGAGCGGTTCGCGATGCAGTGGGATCGGATCCGGGAAGGTCCAGACAACCGCGCGGGCTTTGGCGTTCCCGAAGGGCGCACAGCCATGGGCGATTGCAACCCGCTGGATACCGCCGGACAGGTCGGTTTTCCAGTTGGTCTCTGGTCCTGCCACGGCATCAATCGCCGCGCGTTCCTCAGCCGTCAGATCGCCATCCCAGCCAAGGTCCATCAGCATCTGCATCGTGAATTCAGGGTATCCATCCTGAATTTCGGATCCGACGCTATAGACCCCTTCGGCCAGCAGGTTGTCACCATCGCGTTCCACACCGAAGCGGGCGCGGAAGGTCAGGCCGCCTTCGGCCACCGGTTTGGACATGTCATAGAGGTTTGGTGTCCCCGTATGACCCATCTCGGCGGTGCCCCAACAGGGCCAGGGCAGACCGTAATACTCGCCGTCGTTTGGTCCACCAATGGCTTGCAGCGTGGTTCTGTCGAACGTGTGCTGGTTGGCCATGTGGCTTTTCAGGCGTTCCGGCGACTGACCGGTATATCCGATGGTCCAGAGGCCCGAGTTGAACTCACGCGTGATGCTTTCAACATTCGGGGTTTCCGGGTCTTCCATCTCGATATTGCGGAAGAGCCGATCCGCCCAGCCGAACTTGTTGGCGAACTTGGCCATGATGACCTCGTCCGGCAAGCTTTCGAACAGCGGATCTACCACCTTATCACGCCATTGCAGCGAACGATTCGAAGCCGTGACCGAGCCCCGCGTTTCAAACTGTGTGCAGGCCGGCAGCAGGTAAACGCCATCGGTGCGGTCATGCAGAACGGCAGAAACGGTGGGGTACGGGTCGATTACCACCAGCATGTCCAGCTTTTCCATTGCCGTCTTCATTTCCGGGCCCCGCGTTTGCGAGTTCGGCGCATGACCCCACAGAACCATGGCGCGGACGTTGTTGTCCTGATCCATGTTCGCCGGATCTTCCAGAACACCGTCGATCCAGCGGGAGACCGGAATGCCACGCTCATTCTGCAGCGACTTATCCTTGCCTTCCTTGTCCTTGATCGACGCGAACTGACCCGCCAGCCATTCAGGCTCTTCACCCCAGACACGTGCCCAGTGGCCCCATGCTCCCTTTGACAGGCCATAATAACCGGGCAGGGTGTGGGACAGAACACCTAGGTCCGTTGCGCCCTGAACGTTGTCATGGCCACGAAAGATATTGGTGCCACCACCAGAGGTGCCCATGTTGCCGAGCGCAAGCTGCAGCACGCAATAGGCGCGGGTGTTGTTGTTGCCGTTGGTGTGCTGTGTACCGCCCATACACCAGACGACCGTACCGGGACGGTTGTTCGCCATCGTGCGGGCAACACGCTTCAGCTGCGACCCCGGAGTACCGGTGACGCGTTCCACCTCATCCGGGTTCCACTTGGCAACTTCTTCGCGGATCTGATCCATGCCCCAGACGCGGGTGCGGATGAACTCTTTGTCTTCCCAACCGTTGTCGAAGATGTGCCACAGGATACCCCAGACCAGCGCAACATCTGTGCCGGGACGGAAACGGACATATTCATCCGCATGGGCCGCTGTTCGTGTAAAGCGCGGGTCGCAGACGATCAGCGGTGCGTTGTTCTGCTCTTTTGCGCGCAGAATATGCAGCAGCGAGACGGGGTGCGCCTCGGCCGGATTGCCGCCGATGATGAAGATCGCCTTGCTGTTGTGCATGTCATTGTACGAATTGGTCATGGCGCCGTAGCCCCATGTATTCGCAACGCCAGCAACAGTGGTCGAGTGGCAGATACGGGCCTGATGGTCCACGTTGTTCGTGCCCCAATAGGCCGCGAACTTGCGGAACAGATAGGCCTGTTCGTTGTTGTGTTTCGCGGAACCCAACCAGTATACGCTGTCTGGCCCGGATTCTTCGCGGATACTCATCATGCCGTCGCCGATCTCGTTGATCGCCTCTTCCCAGCTGATGCGCTTCCACTCTCCGCCTTCCTTTTTCATCGGATATTTCAGGCGGCGTTCGCCATGGGCGTGCTCGCGAACCGATGCCCCTTTGGCGCAGTGTGCACCCAGGTTGAACGGGCTGTCCCAACCGGGTTCCTGCCCGATCCAGACACCGTTCTGCACTTCGGCAACGACCGTACAGCCGACCGAGCAGTGGGTGCATACGGATTTGATGTTTTCAACGGCGGTGTTCGCCGCTGTCTGGGCACTGGCCGGCGTCACGGTTCCACCCGTGGCGCTGATCGCGGCAAGGCCGCCGATCGTCAGGCCCGAGCCACGCAGGAATGCGCGGCGATCGACGGTTTTCTCGCCGACCTGGGACAGGATACTTGTCCGCTGGGGGCGTCTCGCAACCCCGTTGGTCTTTTTCCTAAGCATTTGTTTCCTCCCTTGCGCGCCGTGTGTGCCACGGCTGGCTTGGTACTGCTGAAGCCGACGTCGGGGCCAATCGCAACCGTCAGTCGGGTGTGAAAACGTCCGATCCTAGAACCGGGTGCTTTCGATGTAGGCGCGTGTATGCGCAGTATCCTGAATGCGGGTATCGTCGGTCGGCAACTCGGCCGCTTCGGCTTTCCCGGTCAGGCTGGCGGCGGCAACGGCAGCAGGTGCTGCGGTTCCGGCCAGTTTGAGGAAGTCGCGGCGTGTGGCGCCTTCTTCCTTGGTCTTGCTCATGGGCTCCTCCTGTCCCAATTGCGGTTTGGTGCCCATTGGACACCGGCGATTTGCGGGTTACCCCGCCGTCATCCGGAATGCTTCGCGCTCGATCTCCATGAAAACCCGACCGGCGGTGCCGACGGATGCATAAAGAACCGAGTTCTCGGCGGCTTCCAAATCTGAATAGAAATGCGTGGCCCAGGGGCCGATATGTTTGTTCCAGAACGCTTTCTGGTCTTCCAGTGAGGCCGGGGTGCCAAAACGCCCAACGATCATTCCGGCCATCATTTCCATCAATGATGCGATGTTGTCCTCAGGCTCAAACACGTTTTGGGCACGTGTGATCCCACGTACCGCCATGTCGTTGCGCAGCTGTGCCAAGGGTTTTTCGTTCAGGAAACCCGTCAGGTAGAAGCTGGCATAGGGCAGCAATTCGCCCCGACCCAAACCGATGAACAATGCATTGAATTCCCGCTCGGCCCCGGCGGGCTTGGTGACCTTGGCGACCCGCGCCATGGCTTGAATGGCCTGGCCCAAGTCAGTGTCATCGCCGCCCAGACCAGCCAACTGATCCAGCAGCATCTGGTCGGGCGGGCCGGCCAGCAGCAAGCCCAGAAAGTTGTAGAAATCCGCGCGCAGGCGATCCTCGGTTGAAACGTCCAGAGCATGCGCGTCACTTGCGGTCATTCGGTCATCCTTCAAATTCAAATATCATTCGACGTGGTGCCGGGGGAAGGTCGAATTCCTCCGGCTCTTCCGCCCGAGCGACTGAAACCGGCTCGGGTACTAGATCGGGTTCGACCGGCGCGGCCTCGGGTTCAGTACGCGTATCGGCTTCACTTTCAACGACATCGTCTGTTGTTTCTTCTGCGTCGGCCGCCAGTGCTTCGATATGCGCCAGCATGCCTTTGCCAACTTGATAGGCGGTCTGGATGTTTTCGATCACGCAGGCCGCATCGGTATAGTCCTCGCCATAATCAACCAGCCCGTCGACATTGGCCAGAACCGGGTTCAACCGCCACAGCCGACGAAGGGCGCGGCGACGCAGGCGATCTGGCACGGCCTTGGCCATAAAACCCGATACATCATCGCCGGGCTGCAACATGTCCGGATCGGGTAGGTCAAACTCAGCAAGAATGTCCGCGTCAGTCTTTTCATCCAGCTCCGCTTGCTGAGCCGCGATCACTTGGTCTTCCGCAACCAGAACCTCGGCTTCGGCTTCAGCCTGAACAGCGGCCTTTCGGCGCGACCAGAAATCACGCGGCCGCGTCATTGGAACACCTTCCTGGGGGCGCGGTAAACGTCCGATTCCTGCCTGATACGCGCGTCACCTTTGCCGTCTTCCACCAGATCGGTCCGTTTCTTATCGCGGCGGCGCTTGACGAAAACTTCGTGCTGATGATGTTTCAGTGTGAAATCCCGAACCCAGGCGATCAGCCCTTCGGTCATCGGGATTTTCTCGACAATTTCTTCGCCGGTATCCGCATAGTCCTGCCCTTCGAACGGAGAGGCGGTGATCAGAACTGCATTCAGGGGCGTGTCACCCTTCAGTTCGTCTCGCAGCACAAGGTATAGCGAAGGCTGTCCATCCGACAGGTTGACCATGTAGGCTTCGGTTTCATCTGCCCAGAGCGTCAGCGGCAGGGTGGCGGCGTGATACTCGACCGCATCGCCTTCACGGCGCAGCTCCTGCCAGTTGGCTGCTCCTGCGCCGGGTAAAAGGGCAACGGCACGCCAGTTCCACCGGGCCCAACGTGTGACCCCGGGTGTCTTGCGCACGATGACGCCAACCGGCATTTCAGTCTGGCTTGCGGCCTTGGCCACTGGCTCCTCCCCGAAAGGCTCTCCCCTGCCTTTGCAAGTCCACTATGGTACACAAACTGGCTGTGTGCCAAGCCTAAGCTCTACGACTTTGGTCGTAGTCCAGGGTAGCAACTGCGTGAGCAGGCCCAATGAACGCTTATGTTTTCTGACAATTTGGCCCGAAATGCAGTCTGGAGCAGGGCGTGCGGCAAGGGGTTGAAGTTGTCTTGCCGGGGGTACAGCCTAGTGTGCATGGGACCAGAACGGTTTCCCGAGGAGGGGATATGGGCACCAAACTACTGCTATGCGATTGCGCCGGTACTCAGGCGCTGGACCCGGACGTGATTGAGAGCGCTTGCAGTATCAGGTGTTCCAGAGTGCACACCGCGCTTTGTACAACCGAACTGAAATCAGCCGCCAAGCTGATGCAGGAAGGCGAAACAGTCATTGCCTGCCTGCAAGAGCAGGAAGTTTTTCGATCACTCGCCGAAGACCTGAATATCGATGCGCCCGGATTTGTCGATCTGCGCGATCGGGCAGGGTGGTCCGATCAAGATGCGGATGCGACCCCCAAGATGGCGGCCTTGGCGGCCGAGGCCATATTGCCGCAACCCGTCACGCCCAGCGTGGATGTCTTCAGTGAAGGCACCTGTTTCATCATCGGGCCCGGTACGGTGGCCTTTGATCTGGCAAAGCGTCTGGCCGACTCAATGGCTGTGACCGTCATGACGACCGATCTGTCGGATCCTCTCTCGCGGGACTATGACGTGGTGCGGGGGCGGCTTCGTTCGGTTTCCGGTGCGCTCGGTGGGTTTTCCCTGCGGCTGGACGCGCTGCAGCAAGTCGTACCCGGAGGGCGCGGCGCTTTTGCATGGACCGATCCAAAGGACGGAGCGCTTTCTGCGTGCGACATTGTCGTTGATCTGGCGGGTGAAACACCTTTTGTTCAGGCTCCGGCAAAGCGCGAGGGCTACCTGCGAGCTGATCCCAAGGATGCGGTTGCTGTGGAAAGGCTGGCTTTTGAAGCTGCACAATTGGTGGGAACGTTTGAAAAACCTCTCTATGTGCGGTTGGAAGAAACCCTGTGTGCCCATTCCCGCGCCGGGCAGGTGGGCTGTTCCAACTGTCTGGATATCTGCCCAACCGGAGCGATTTCCCCAGCGGGCGAGTATGTCGCCGTCGATCCGATGGTATGCGCCGGCTGTGGTGCTTGCGCTGCGCTATGCCCTTCAACGGCGATAACCTATGAAGACCCACCTGTTTCGGCGCTGTTGTCGCGGATGCATATTCTGGCCCGCACTTATCGCCGGGCTGGTGGCACCGCGCCTCGGTTGCTTGTGCATGACGCCCACGGTGCTGAGATGACCCGGCTGGCTGCTCGTTTCGGGCGCGGATTACCTTCGGATGTCATCCCGTTGGAACTGAACGTGATTTCTGGCTTTGGCCATGCCGAGATGCTGGCGGCTTTGGCGCATGGGTTTGCACGGGTGGATGTTCTTCTGGCCCCGACGACCGAACGCCAAGCGCTGAACCGGGAACTCGAATTGGCACATGCCATTGCAGGCTCGGAGGGAATAGGTCTGATTGATGAGGTTGACCCCGATGCGATGTCCGATCTGCTGTACGGGCAAGCGGTGCCCCGACCTTTGTCTGATCCGGTTCTGCCGTTGGGCAATCGCCGGCAAATTGCACGGCTGGCAGCGCAGGCGCTGAACCCGCAGGCCGACGCGCCTTTGCCATTGCCCGAGAATGCGCCTTACGGGGCGGTTGCAGTAAACACCGATAGCTGCACCCTGTGCCTCAGCTGTGTGTCGCTGTGCCCATCAGGTGCTTTGATCGACAACCCGGACAAGCCGCAACTGAACTTCCAGCAAGACGCCTGTCTGCAATGCGGGATGTGCAAGACCATTTGCCCCGAGGACGCGATCACTCTTGTTCCACAACTTGATCTCAGCGATGCGGCCCTGTCACAGCAGGTTCTGAACGAAGAGGAACCTTTTGCCTGCGTAGAATGCGGGGCGCTGTTCGGCGTGAAATCCACGGTTGAGCGGATCATGGAGAAGCTGTCGGGTACGCACCCGATGTTCGCGACTTCAGATCAGGCGCGGATGATCCAGATGTGTGACAATTGCCGGGTGAACGTGCAGTTTCAACAGCAAGACAATCCGTTCCAGTCAAAACCCAGGCCTCGGGTCGTCAGAACCGAGGATTACTATTCGGACAGAAAGGATCACTGAAGCTTTAGAGGGGCACCCAGATCTGCGGCGTCGATGCGCGATACGAACGCCAGAATCGCGTCAAGATCATCCAATGTCATCTCAACCGGGTGAATTGGAGAAGGGCGTTCGGGATCAAAAGGGGGCGTCAGCCCGTCGATCTGCGTGAATGCAGGGTGGGGGTTCAGGGCGAAAAACGCCTCGAACCGCCGCGACCAGTCAGGCATTGCGCGCAGAACGGCGAAAGAGGGTGTCGACCCCAGGCCATTCATGCGGTTCTTTGGCCCGACAACATGACAGCGTCCGCAATGGGTCATCGACAATTCTTCGCCGAGTTGGGTGTCGCCATCGACGATGTCATCGGCCTCAACAACTGCGAGGTCGAAGCTGGCAGAAAAGGGCTCTCCCTGTGCCGGAGCAAAGCTTTCCACCGTGCGCTTGCCGATATCCGATTTCAGCCATTCAAGAAAACGGGCCTGGCGGTCACTGTCTTCGATACGCAGGTGATAGATCACCTCGCCGCGGGCAAAGACCGGATCACCGGGCGGCGCGGTTTCCAGCACCATAACCCCGGCGTCGTCCGCAATAACGCGGATCCCGGTCTTGAGAGAGAAGCGAGGAAGGATATGTTGCAACAGGCCAGAGCCGTTCACGTCTGCCGGGGCCGCAAGGCCAATAGCCTCTTGTGACCAAGAGGGGGTGGCAGAGAGCGTCAGGCTCAGGCACAAGAGGACAAAGCGCATGGCTCAACGTAACTTCGCGGGGCGGGATGCGTCAATTGAACAGAAAAAGACGGAGACACGTGCAATGAGCGGTGAGTCGATACGCACGCCCCTGTCAGCAGGGCACATCAAGGGGAACAAGCATGAGTGTTCGTGACGCGGTTCTGGCGAACCTGAAAAAGATCACCGACCCGATTTCCGGGCAGGACATTGTAAGTGCGGGCATCGTGCGTGCCCTGAACGTAGACGGCGATACTGTGCGCTTTGTGCTTGAGATCGACCCCAAGAACGCGGAAAAGATGGAACCTGTCCGCGCTACGGCCGAAAAGGCCGCGCAAATGGTTGAAGGCGTTGCAAGTGTTTCGGCCATGATGACCGCGCATTCCGAAAAGGCGCCGCCGGATCTGAAACCGAAACCCAAGCCATCACAAACCGGGCCGCAGGCGGTACCGGGTGTGGATCGGATCATCGCCGTTGCGTCCGGCAAGGGTGGGGTAGGCAAATCCACTGTATCGGCCAACCTTGCCTGCGCATTGGCTGCGGAAGGACGACGTGTGGGTTTGCTGGACGCCGATGTCTACGGGCCGTCGCAGCCCAGGATGCTGGGTGTCTCGGGCCGTCCGGCCAGCCCTGACGGCAAGACGATCCTACCACTGCGCAACCACGGCGTCACCATGATGTCGATGGGCTTGATGACCAATGAAGGTCAGGCGGTTGTCTGGCGGGGGCCGATGCTGATGGGTGCGCTGCAACAAATGATGAGCCAGGTGCAATGGGGCGCGTTGGATGTTCTGATTGTCGATCTGCCACCGGGCACCGGTGACGTGCAACTGACGCTGAGCCAGAAGTTTCAGGTGGACGGAGCCATTGTCGTTTCGACGCCGCAGGACGTAGCCCTCATTGATGCCCGCAAAGGGATCGACATGTTCAATCAGCTCAAGACACCCATTGTCGGGATGATCGAAAACATGTCCACGCATATCTGTTCGAACTGTGGACATGAAGAACATGTTTTCGGTCATGGTGGTGTCAAGTCCGAGGCAGAGGCGCTGGGCGTGCCGTTGCTGGGTGAAATCCCCTTGCATCTGGACATCCGGGTCGCCGCTGACGGAGGCGCGCCGATTGTCGTCAGCAAACCTGACAGCCCGCAGGCCGAGGCGTTCCGCAAAATCGCCCGGGACCTGATCGCCAAGGGCAACGCATGAGCCAACCGGTATTCCCCCCACTGTTGACAGGCCATCCTGTGCAGGGCGGAGAGGACCCGTTCGAGCGCGCGCTGGCAATGGCGGCGCTGGGCTGCGATGCGGGGACGGTGGTTTACAACGTTCAGGCGGATTTCCTGCGGGTGGCAATTGTTTTTGCCCCCGAGGTGCCGTTGCAGGATGCGATGGTGATGCTGCCGCTCTGCGCAGTGGGATTCCAGAACGCGCTGGGCGCTTTGGCCCCGCCAGAGGTTGCCGTGCATTTGGGTTGGGATGGCCTGATTTGTGTAAACGGCGCGCGTTGCGGCCGGTTCCGTGCGGCTGCGTCGACATCAATGCCCGAGGAAGAGCCGGACTGGCTTATCGTTGGTTGGGAACTGACGCTGTTGCAAACCAGCGACGCGCCGGGCGAAACCCCCGATATCACAGCGCTGTACGATGAAGGCTGTACCGAGGTTTCGGCAACGCAGCTGGTGGAAAGCTGGTCACGACACATGTTGACCTGGCTCAACCGTTGGCAGGAGGATGGCAACGCCTCCTTGCACGCCGAATGGATGGGCCTGCTGCGTGGTGTAGGCGAACCGTTGATCGACGGAGGCGTATTCCTTGGAACGGATGAACGTTTCGGGATGCTGATCCGCGACGGGGTCGATACGCACCTTCGTCCCCTGACCGACTTGTTGGAGAACCGATAATGAAACTGGCCCGAGCAATCCATTTCGACGAAAGCGACATGAACGTGTTTCATTCCCCGGCTCGCACCGGAGAGTGGTGCGTTTCGGGCGGGTTCGAGTTTTCGAACTGGGGCCAGGGTGATCTTGAAGGCAAGGCGCGACAGGCATTTGCGAATGGCTGGCTGGGGTTGGAAACCTTTGGCCGGGTAACTTTTGTGGCCGTGACGCAGATCGAAGCCGCAGAGAAAAACCAGATCACGCGTGATCTGGCCGAACATTTTGTGCAGTTCTATGGCGCGCCCTCGATAGATGCGGCATTGGGTGTCGCCCAAGCTGAAATCGATCACATGTCGGAACTGTGCGAAGACCACGCGGCCAACACGCTGTTGATTGTCGCAAGGGAATTGACCGACACAGGCGTCCACGAAGCTTTTCGGGTGATCACTCCACAGGATGCCGAGCTGGAAGCGCTCGCGGTTCACGGGTCGCTGGACGATTAGATCAGGTCGACAAAACCGCCGAACTGTCCGCGTTTGAAGATCAGCCCTTTGCCGGTGCGATACATGACCTGTTCCACCTGACCCACAATGATCAGATGATCGCCGGCGTCATGACGGGTATGCAGACGGCAGTCAAACCGGGCCAGACACTGGGCCAGATGTGGACGCCCGACCGCATCCTCGGTCCAGTCTGCATGTGAGAAATCCGCTCCATCGCGTGCAAACCGCAACGCCTGATCCTGCTGATCCTGTGCCATGACGTGGATAGAATAGAGATCACAGGTACTGAACGTATCGAAACGGAATGATTCCCTGGCCAGACACCACAGCACCAGTGGCGGTTCCAACGAGACTGACGCAAATGAATTCACTGTTATGGCGCGCGGACCTTCGTCGGATTGCGCGGTAATTACCGTGACGCCGGTGCCAAAGCATCCGAGTGCTTCCCGAAAGGCGGGGCTTTGATCCGGGGTCGGTGTAAAGGTCTTTTCGGTCATTGCGCGCTTAATCCTTGGCCGCGCATCAGGTGCCATGCGTGGCCCGGATTGTCCATGAAAAGCTGACTGCCGAGGTCAATATAAGCCGTCAGTTCAGGTCTTCCAGCAAACGACCGTGTTTACGGGTTTCCATAATCACTTCGCCAAAGGTTGTCAGGCTACGGGCTTGCAGGATCGGCAGCATCTTGACCAATGCCTCGGCTGTGGCAACCGCATCGCCCAGTGCTGTATGGCGCAAAGCGTCGGGGATCGTAATTTCCAACCGTTCACACAAGGCGTCCAGCGTGTGTGTATCGCTGGCCCCGAACAGCACCGCAGATAGTAGGACCGTGTCGAGTATCGGATGGTCCCATTCAACACCCATCCGTTTGGCATGACGACGCAGGAACGCCATGTCGAACGGGGCGTTATGCGCCACGATCACCGCGTCACGCGTGAACTGATGGAAAACGCGCCCGGCTTCGGTAATATCCGGCGCGCCATGAACCATGCGGTCGCTGATCTTGTGTACCTTGGTCGAGGCAGGTGGAATTGGAATGCCGGGATCAACCAGCATGTCCAGATGCTCACCCTGAACGATTTTGCCATTCAGAACGCGTACAGCGCCGATCTGCACAATCTCATCCTTGTGAGGCAGCAAACCGGTTGTTTCCGTGTCGAAGACCACGAAGCACAGATCCGACAGGGGGCGGTTCTCGAACGCGTCATCCCCCGGTGTATTGAGAAGTTCGAAATCATAGACCAGCGGGCGGGCATCGTCCGGTGACATATGTGCCGCGCTGTCTTCGAAGACAAGCATATATCCTGGTGCATCGCCCAAGGGTTTCATCCGGGCGGAGTATGTCTGCCGCCCATCCACGCTGGACAGGGTGCAATAGACGTCCTTTCCGGTTTTGCACATCTTGGCATAAGCGTCTGTCAGGCCGGTGGCTTCGAGATACTCGAAAAGAGACGCGTTCAGACGAGGATGCGCGATCTGGGCAAGAATCTCGGCTGCCTGCCCGTCGTACAGAACGATCTGATGCTTCGGACTGGCCAGCAGCATGGCCACCGGGATCTCGGTCAGCAGGGCGGTCAGGCGTTGTTTCTCCGCAGCCAGATGCGCAGTTTCCGCAGCGACGGCTTCGGCTGTGCGCATGGCGTTCGAGGCGAGTTGTTCCGCCAATCCCGCTGCAGCCGGGGCAAGATCGCCCAGATAACGCGCGGCCTGCATGTCGAGGTCGGTGCTTACACCGGCATGAGCACGGGCACGCAGCTGGGCGGAAAGCCGTTCGATCGGTTTAGCGACGTTGTCGTCAAACAGCAGCCAAACACCTGCAACCAGTGCCAGTAATCCAAATCCGATCAGGATTTCAGCAAAGACGAAATCATTCACCAGATCGGGATTTCCCGCGCGGGAATAGGTGATCCAGAGAGCGGTGGCACTTATCGCAACCCCTCCAAAAGCAAGGAGGCAGAAGAACAGAAAAATCCTGACCCTCAGACTTAATCCGGTAAGCATGATCAAACCCCGCAAGTGGCTTCGATGATGGGATCGTTGTCCCCGGCTGCAATCCAGTCAGCGTTCACCAGGCGCCCGTCATCGGCGAACTCGGCGCCATCTGCCAGGTTGGCGCGGCGGTTTTCTGCACAGTTTACAGCAACCGGCAGCTTCGATACCGGAGCCCAGCGGCCAAAGAAATAGAGGTCGACAAGCCGTTGTTCCGGAACGTTTTCATTTGTCCGCACAGATACGGTGTCGATTGCGGCAAAGCGATCAACGAACGGCACTGCGTAGGTCCAGGGACGATAAAATGCGCGGCTTTCGACCTCTTGCACGATTGTCATCTCTTCGGGCAGTTGGTCGCGCGTGCGGTCATACCAGGAATACTCGCTGGTGATGGTCATTCCGATCATACCGAGGCCAGCGGCAACCGGAGTGGTCCATTTCGGCAAACGTCCTCCGGTCAGCTTGTTCAGCAGAAGAACGATGCCTGCAAATGCGATCCCCGCAAAAACCGTACCGATCAGTTCCAGAAACATTTGGTCTCTCCGTTCCTCAGACGCATGTCAGCCCAGCATTCCCTTGCCGTGGCCAACTGCCGATTGCATCGTTTTTACCACCACGAAGGCATCGCGCAGATGACTTCGCTCAAAGTCCGACAATTCGGACGGTGGCAGATAGTTGTCGGGCATCGCTCCGGATTTAACCAGTCGAACCTGATGCTCCAGCCGGGTTTCTGCGATCAGATCATAGGCATCCAGCAGGTCACGCGCACCAGAGGGGCTGAGCACACCGCTGGACTCGGCTGCCTTCAGGCGGGCGCGGGTGTTGGCTTCGGTCAGTTCGCCCTGCAATGCGTAGATGCGTGCCAGATCGACAACGGGCACCACTCCGTTGTGTTTCAGATCCAGCGTGTTGCGATGCTCGCCCGAGCGGATCGTCGCGAAACCGCGCAGCAGGCCCAGGGGGGGCGTATGCTTCAGCGAGTTTGAAATCATGTGTGCGACGAAGATCGAGTTTGCTCGGGCCGCTGCCAGAGTGTCCGCTTGCAGGTTGGCAAACAACTCAAACGCGCCGCCGATGGGGCGCAGGTCAAACATGACCGAGGCCAGCATTTGCGCCTCAGGGTTTGGCGTGGCAATCCAGCCCTTGAAATAGTCGCGCCAGACACGAACCGGCTGACACCAGCGCGGATTGGTCGCCATCATGTCGCCGGGGCAGTAAAAATACCCGCAGACGTCCAGCCCGTCCGAGACGAATTTGGCCAGTTTGGTGAAATAGGTCATATCGGCGTCGGTGACGCTGTCATCCAGCATCAGGCAATTGTCCTGATCGGATACGCCGGTTTGTTCTTGCCGCCCCTGTGAGCCGCAGGCCAGCCACAAATAGGGTACAGGGGGCGGTCCCAGTTCGGTTTCAGCCAGTTTCAGCAGGCGGCGGGTAGCAGTGTCAGCAATATCGGTGATGAGCCGCGTGACAATCTCGTGCCGGTTCCCGCCAGCAACCAACTGTACCAGCAGTTTCGGAATTTCTGCGGTCACGCGCGCCATTTCTTCAGCAGTGTCCGCCTTAGCAATGCGGCCAACCAGCTCGGCCGAGTTGACGGCCTGATAATGCGTCAGATCGGTCTGTGTCACGATCCCGACCAGACGACCGCCTTCGGAAATCGGGATGTGGCCAATGCCGCGCTCCATCATGATGTGAAGAACATCCGAGCCGATATCACTGGGTGACAGGGTCACGGGGTTTGCAGTCATGATTTCCGAAATCTGTGTGGTTGCTGGCAAACCATCTGCAACATACTTGCCCGAAATGTCCCGTAGGGTGGCTATACCCTTCAAGATATCTCGATCGGTCACGCAAAGCGACGAGATATGTTTGTCGCGCATGATCCGGGCCGCTTCCTGAACCGACGTGTCCGCAGGGCAGGTGGCAGGATTGCGCGCCATCAGAACGTCAATCGAGCTGGTCGCAAGGCTTTGGGGACCGCTGCGATCGCCCCGGGTTCGATCGAAGAATTTGGCGACGACATCGTGCCCTTCAATCAACCGCCTGACCAGATCCGGTGGCAGTAGCATCAGAACCGATGGTGTATGCGCGCGGGCTTTGGTGGCGGCTTTGCCGTCTCTCAACAGGCCGCGCTCACCAAAGGAATTGCGCAACCCCAGATGAGAAACGACTGCACCGTTCTCGTCGGTGATCTCAACCTGTCCTTCATAGATCACGAACACACCGGGCAGGGTATGGCCGAGTTCATAGACTGAAGCGTTTTCCTCAACCTCCCAGACCTCGATCTGCTTGACGATCTGGTCCAGGGCGTCAGACGGCAGCGCGTCATAGGGATGAACGGATTTCAGAAACCGGGCAATTTCATCGTGGGACAGGGGCATCTGATGTCTCCGGTATTCTGGTTAAAAAATCCCGCCCGGTGGTATGCCGGGCGGGAACAGTGGATCGAAAGAAGCGGTCGAAGGCAAGTGCCGACAACCGCATCATACTCAGTGATCCTGAGCTGCGCCCGCACCACGGGGAATGCGTACGCTTTCGACCAGATCCTTGATCTCCTGCGGAGTTTCCTTGGTCATACCTGCAATGATGTAGGCTGTTGCAAAGTTTACCATGGCACCAATCGCGCCGAACGAGGTCGACTTGATCGGACCCAGCAGGGGGTCTGCATCGGTGAACGAGTTGGTGCCCGGAATGAACAGCCAGCCCTTGTGCAGGAAGATGTAGACCAGTGTCACGGTCAGACCAGCCAGCATGCCTGCGACCGCGCCGGTGTTGTTGATGCGGGTCGAGAAGATCCCCATCATCAGCGCCGGGAAGATCGAAGCCGCCGCCAGACCAAACGCAAGCGCCACTGTCTGCGCCGCGAAGCCCGGTGGGTTCAGACCCAGGTAGGTTGCGACAACGATGGCAACAGCCATTGCGATCCGCGCTGACAGAAGCTCGCCTTTTTCCGAGATCTGCGGGTTGATCGCACCTTTGATAAGGTCGTGCGACACAGCCGACGAGATTGCCAGCAGCAGACCCGCAGCGGTTGACAGGGCAGCCGCAAGACCACCAGCCGCGACCAGACCGATCACCCAACCCGGAAGGTTGGCGATTTCGGGGTTGGCCAGAACCAGGATGTCGCGGTTGAACTTGGTCAGCTCGTTTCCGACCCAGCCTTTTTCTTCTGCCAGTGCCTGCATCGATTCAGACTTGTCATTGTAGTACTGAATCTTGCCGTCGCCGTTCTTGTCTTCCCAGTCCAGCAGACCGGTTTTCTGCCAGGTGGCCATCCAGTCATAGCGTGCGTCATTGTCGATTTGTTCAACAGAAACCGCGCCGCCTTCGATGCCACCATTGGGCCACATCATGTCACTGATGTTCAGACGCGCCATGGCACCAACCGCAGGGGCAGTCAGATACAGCAGAGCGATGAAAACCAGCGCCCAGCCAGCAGACCAACGTGCGTCAGCAACTTTGGGAACGGTGAAGAAGCGCATTATGACGTGCGGCAGACCCGCAGTACCGATCATCAGCGACAGGGTGAACAGCACCATGTTCAGTGTGTTCGAGTGGTGGGCCGTGTATTCATTGAAGCCCAGCTCGGTTACGATGGCGTCCAGCTTGGTCAGCAGGGGTTCTCCGCTGGCGGTGTCGCCAAACAGACCCAGCGCCGGAACCGGCGTGCCGGTCAGCTGCAGCGAGATGAAGATCGCCGGGATGGTGTAGGCGGTAATCAGCACGCAGTACTGAGCGACCTGAGTGTAGGTCACGCCCTTCATTCCGCCAAACACCGCATAAGCGAATACCACGGCTGCACCGATCAGCAGGCCGGATGTGTTCGACACTTCGAGGAAGCGACCAAAAGCCACGCCAACGCCGGTCATCTGACCAATCACGTATGTCACCGAAGCAACGATCAAACAGATCACCGCAACGATGCGCGCGGTCTGGCTGTAGAAGCGGTCGCCGATGAATTCGGACACGGTGTACTTGCCAAATTTGCGCAGATAGGGCGCAAGCAGCAGAGCCAGCAACACGTAACCACCGGTCCAGCCCATCAGGAACGAGCTGTTGTCGTAGCCGGTGAAGGCAATCAGACCCGCCATCGAGATGAACGAAGCCGCAGACATCCAGTCCGCCGCCGTTGCCATACCGTTGGTGACAGGATGGATGCCGCGACCCGCAGCGTAAAATTCAGATGTGGACCCCGCTCGGGCCCAGATCGCGATGCCGATGTACAGCGCGAAGGATGCGCCAACAAACAGCAGGTTGATGGTAAACTGATCCATGGGGTTTACTCCTCAACACCGTATTCGGCGTCTAGCTTGTTCATGCGCCAGGCGTAGTTGAAGATCAGCACCAGAAAGACCAGAATCGATCCCTGTTGTGCGAACCAAAAGCCCAGATCGGTCCCGCCTACGGCGATCCCCGACAGCATCGGACGCAGCAGAATGCCGAATCCAAATGACACCAGCGCCCAGATTGCGAGGCTGATGTAGATGAGGCGCAGGTTGGCCTGCCAATAGCCCTTATCGGACTCGGCAGTCTGCGCGGAGTTGGTAGATTGATCCGCCATTGCGGGTTCCTCCTTCGCTTCCTCGTTGGACGGCCCAGTGCCCAAGTCCTCCAGTGCGTCGGGCCGTTTCTCACTTGTGCCAAACACCACGTGGCGTCAGGCAAAACTCCACCAGTCCGCCAAAGCGGTTCAATGAAGTATTCTGTTTGGGATCAAAGCCTTGCGGCTCTTATCCACCCCCTAGTTCATTGCTTCGCCGACGATACCTTCAAGATCATTGGCAATGTCTTCGATTTTACCCATGGCGTTTGTGCGCTGAAGCACGCCCTGACCGTCATAGTAGGTGATCAGTGGCGCGGTCTGCTCATGGTACGCTGCAAGACGCGAAGCCACCGTTTCGGCATTGTCATCCGCACGGCGCTTGAATTCGGTATGGCCACACTTGTCGCATTTGCCCTCTTCGGCAGGCGTCTTGAACTGGTCGTGGTAACCTTCACCACAGCCAGCGCAGGTGTAGCGGCCCGAAATACGGATCACCATTTCTGCGTCTTCCACCTCAAGGCTGATCGCAGCGTCGATCTTCTGGTTGTTCGATGCCAGCAGACCGTCCAGCGCTTCGGCCTGAACCGTCGTGCGCGGGAAGCCGTCCAGAATCACGCCCTTGGCGCAATCCGGCTGAGCCATACGGTCCCGCAGGATTGCGATGACGATCTCGTCGCTGACCAGATCGCCGGCTTCCATTACCGCTTTTGCCGCTTTGCCGGCTTCGGTTCCGGCCGCGACGGCTTCGCGCAGCAGGTCACCCGTGCTGAGTTGTACAAGACCGAATTTCTCTTCCAGCATGCGGGCTTGCGTACCCTTCCCGGCTCCGGGAGGGCCGAGAAGGATGAGAACGGCGGGTGTGGTGATCGTGGCAGCGTCCATCACATCCTCACTTGTTCGCACGGTTTTCGATCAGGTCTTCGACCACCGACGGATCTGCCAGTGTCGAAGTGTCGCCCAACGATCCGAAATCGTTCTCGGCAATCTTGCGCAGGATACGGCGCATGATCTTGCCCGAGCGCGTCTTCGGCAGGCCGGGTGCCCATTGGATCACATCCGGGGACGCAATTGGGCCGATTTCAGTGCGGACCCATGTGCGCAGCTCTTTCATCAGCTCGTCCGAGGGCTCGCGATCATTCATCAAGGTGACGTAGCAATAGATGCCTTGCCCTTTGATTTCATGAGGATATCCAACCACAGCAGCCTCAGCCACAGCAGCATGTGCAACCAGCGCGCTTTCCACTTCGGCTGTGCCCATGCGGTGACCGGATACGTTGATTACGTCATCCACGCGGCCCGTGATCCAGTAGTCGCCATCTCCGTCGCGACGGCATCCATCACCCGTGAAGTAGTAGCCTTTATAATCCGAGAAATAGGTTTTCTCGAACCGCTCATGATCACCCCAGACAGTGCGCATCTGACCTGGCCAACTGTCTTTGATGCACAGCACGCCCTCGACACCGTTGCCTTCGATCTCGACGCCGGATTGCGGGTCCAGAACCACCGGTTCGATGCCAAAGAACGGCTTCATGGCCGAGCCTGGCTTCATCGCATGTGCGCCGGGCAGGGGGGTCATCAGGTGACCACCGGTTTCAGTCTGCCACCAGGTGTCCACAATAGGGCATTTGCCTTTGCCGACAACGTCGTTGTACCAGTTCCACGCCTCGGGATTGATCGGTTCACCCACGGTACCCAGGATGCGAAGATCGCTCAGATCGCATTTCTCGACCCATTCATTGCCTTGCCCCATGAGCGCGCGCAGCGCGGTGGGTGCGGTATAGAATTGGTTCACCTTGTGCTTTTCGCAAACCTGCCAGAAGCGCGAGGCATCCGGGAAGGTCGGCACACCTTCAAACATCAGCGTGGTCGCACCATTGGCCAGCGGCCCATAAACGATATAGCTGTGGCCAGTCACCCAACCCACGTCCGCAGTGCACCAATACACGTCGCCTTCGTGGTAATCGAAGGTGATCTCATGTGTCATCGCGGCATAGACCAGATAGCCGCCGGTGGTGTGCACAACGCCCTTGGGCTGACCAGTCGAACCTGACGTGTACAGAATGAACAACGGATCTTCGGCGTTCATCTCGGCAGGGGCACAGTAGTCGTCCGCCTCAAGTGCCATTTCGTTGTAGTCATAGTCGCGACCGTTGATCCAGGTGGTCTGACCGCCAGTGCGCTTGACCACAAGGCATTTCACCGTGTCCTTGCAGTGCAGCAACGCCGCATCTGCGTTGGACTTCAATGGCGTTTTGCGACCTCCGCGCGGGGCCTCATCTGCGGTGATCACAACCTTGGCGTCGCAACCGTTGATCCGTGCGGCCAGAGCGTCGGGCGAGAAGCCCGCGAAAACGATGGAGTGAATTGCGCCGATCCGTGCACAGGCCAACATGGCATAAGCGGCCTCAGGGATCATCGGCAGATAGATGACGACGCGATCGCCCTTGCGAACGCCCAGAGATTCCAGAATATTGGCCATCCGGCAGGTGCGGCGATGCAATTCCGCATACGAGATATGCTGAGCCGGGTCATTTGGATCATCTGGTTCCCAGATGATCGCGGTCTGGTCGCCGCGGGTTTTCAGATGGCGATCCAGGCAGTTGGCCGAAACATTCAACGTGCCATCAGCATACCAGTTGATCTTGACCGAGCCAAAATCGTAACTGACGTCCTTGACCTGGGTGAAGGGTTTGATCCAGTCGATGCGCTTGCCTTGCTCGCCCCAGAACGCGTCGGGGTTGCTGATTGAGGCTGCATACATGTCGGCATACTTTGCGGCGTCGACATGCGCACGAGCGACGGTTTCTGCGGATGGCGGATAAGTCTTGGCATCTGCCTGGGCAGCGGTGGTCATCTTTGAGGCTCCTCCCTCTGGACTGGATTGCTTGTGGAATCTTTGCCGGTCATTTGGGCAATGTCGATCCCGTTCCTCCCCAAGTTTGAATATTAACGCGTTGTGAAAATAAATAAATAAATTGGTGTAATCCTTGGTTTTTTTTGTAAAGAAATTTTAATTATTTCGAGTTTTTAGTAAAGAAAGTCAATATAATTATGAAATAATAAATTAAATCAATAATTTAAATGTTATGAACTTTTCGTGCCCGGCATGTCGAAAGCGTGGGCAAGGATTGGTAATCTTAGAACTGCCGGTCTTCTTGTCACTTTATGGGGCTTCTTCTGATAATTACGCAAATCCCGGACAGGGTTGGCACAATCGAATGTTGGCGCTAGCTTGATCGACAAGCGCCTCGGTAGGGGGCGCACCAATGGGAGACAAAACTATGAAAAAGATGTTGAGCGGTGCCGCAGTCGCCGCCCTTGGCGTTGCTTTTGTAACCGAAGCCGCCGCAACAGAATGGAACGCGTCCGTCTGGGGCAAGCGCCGCGCCTTTACAGAACATGTGGAGAAGCTGGCCGAATTGGTCAGCGAAAAAACCGGTGGCGAATTCACCATCAATGTCAGCTATGGTGGCCTGTCCAAACCCAAGGAAAACTTGGATGGGATCGAAATCGGTGCCTTCGAGATGGCTCAGTTCTGTGCCGGCTATCACCGTGACAAGAACCGGGCGATCACCGTATTGGAGCTGCCGTTTCTGGGTGTGAACAACCTGCAGGAAGAAGTTGCGGTCAGCCATGCAGTTTATGACCATCCGGCGGTCAAGGATGAGATGGCACAATGGAATGCCCGCATCATCATGACTTCGCCAATGCCGCAGTATAACCTTGTCGGTACCGGCGAGCCGCGGGATGAACTGGCTGAATTTGACGGAATGCGGGTCCGGGCGACCGGTGGCCTTGGTCAGGCCTTTGAGGCGGTCGGAGGAGTGCCAACATCGGTTCCGGCGACAGAAGCCTTTAATGCGATGGAATCGGGTGTTGTCGACACCGTGGCCTTTGCACAGCACGCGCACCTTTCGTTCGGGACGATCAACGAAGCTGATTGGTGGACCGCGAACCTGAATCCGGGAACTGTGAACTGCCCGGTTGTCGTCAACATTGATGCCTACGAGGCGCTGCCAGCCGAGCACCGTGAAGTTCTGGACAGCTCGATTGATGAAGCGATCGACCATTACCTGGCGAATTACGGCGGCCTGCTTGAGCAATGGGACGGTGTCCTGGAAGAAAAGGGTGTCCAGAAGGTCATGATAGACGACGCCGTAATTGAAGAGTTCCGCACGAAGGCGGCTGATCCGATCCGTGAAAAATGGATTGCGGACATGACGGAACAGGGCCTGCCAGCGCAGGATCTATATGATCTCGTCCAGATGACGCTTAAGCAACAGCGCGGCGGCAACTGACTGTCAAAGCCGGGTGCCTTCAGGGCACCCGGTAACAAACAATAGGGAAACATCGGAATGGCAGGACAAGCCACGGTTCTGGTAGACGGTAGCCGTCTGAGCCAGCTGGATCAGCGATTGCTGGTGTTGGAACGGTTTCTGGCGCTGATCAGCGGGTTCGCAGTTTTTTCACTGATGGTTATGGCCGTTGTGTCCGTCAGTGGCCGTAACGCTCTGAATGCACCATTGCCGGGATATGTGGACTGGATCGAACAGGCGATGCCGCTCATCGCGTTTCTGGGCATTTCATATGTTCAGCGCGATGGGGGGCATATCCGGATGGATATCGTCATTTCCCGCTTGCACGGACGAGCTTTATGGCTTTTTGAACTGCTTTCGGTGGTTCTGATCCTGATCCTGATGCTGGCACTTGTTTGGGGCAGTTGGTCTCATTTCGACCGATCGTTTGATTTCGGCGCGCCAATGTGGAGCCGGGACAGTTCGATCGACATCGGCATACCCTTGTGGCCGGCCAAGCTGCTGGCACCCGTTGCATTTTCCGTTCTCTGCCTGCGCCTTGCGCTACAGGTCTGGGGGTATGGTCGGGCCTTCTGGCTGGATCTGGACGCTCCGGCGGCAGTTCCTTTGATACAGGATGCAGCGGCGCAGGCAGCGGCCGAGGCCGAACAGTTCGAAGGGCAGGACTGATACATGGACACGATTGAGATTGGCCTCTGGGTCACAGGCGTCCTTCTGGTCCTGGTCGTGGTGGGCATGCGGGTTGCGTTCGCAGCAGGTTTGGCAGGGCTTATCGGGCTGGTTTGGATTTTCTGGGCCAAGTTCGGCTACGACCCGAACCGGTTTGGCAAGGCGCTGACAGTGGCGGTCAAAACCGCAGGGCAGGTGCCACATTCCAAGGTCGCGTCTCACACTCTCAGCCTGATCCCGACCTTTATCCTGATTGGATATCTGGCTTATTATGCGGGACTTACCCGCGCCTTGTTCGAGGCCGCAAAACGCTGGGTCGCATGGGTTCCTGGAGGGTTGGCAGTGTCGACCGTTTTCGCCACTGCCGGCTTCGCTGCGGTGTCCGGTGCTTCGGTTGCGACGTCCGCCGTCTTTGCCCGCATCGCGATTCCGGAAATGCTGAAGGTCGGCTACAACAAACGCTTTGCAGCCGGTGTGGTTGCCGCGGGCGGGACGCTGGCATCCCTGATTCCACCTTCGGCCATTCTGGTGATCTACGCGATCATCGTCGAGCAGGATGTCGGCAAACTGCTTTTGGCGGGTTTTATTCCGGGCGCGTTTTCCGCAATCGTTTATGGTCTGCTGATCGTTGGGATTGCCGTGATTTTCAAATCCGTTGGCCCACCGGTCACGGGGTTTACCTGGAAACAGCGTTTTGCCGCACTTCCCGGTGCCTTCCCGATTGTCGCCGTCATCCTGATTATCATCTGCTTCGTCTACAACCCGTTTGGTGAAAAGGCGTGGGGTACACCGACAGAAGGCGGTGCCATTGGCGCCTTCATCGTATTCTGTTTCGCTCTGTTCCACGGAATGCGCTGGACCGAGTTCAAATCCGCGCTGTTGGAAACCGCCAAGCTGACAGCAATGATCTTTTCGATTATCTGGGGCGTTCTGATCTATGTGCGGTTTCTTGGTTTCGCCGACCTTCCCGGTGCCTTCTCGGATTGGATCACGGGGCTCGAGATGTCGCCGATGATGATCCTGATCTGCATTCTACTGGCTTACGCGGTGTTGGGCATGTTCATGGATGCAATAGGGATGCTGCTTTTGACCTTGCCCGTGGTCTATCCGGCGGTGATGGCCTTGAACGGTGGTGAAACCGTCAGTGCCGCCGACAGCGCGTTTGGAATGTCTGGCCCGATGTGTGCGATCTGGTTTGGTATTCTGGTGGTCAAAATGGCTGAGTTTTGCCTGATTACACCGCCCATTGGGCTGAACTGCTTTGTCGTTGCCGGTGTGCGCCCGGACCTGAGTGTTCAGGATGTTTTCAAGGGTGTCACACCCTTTTTCATTGCCGACGCCCTGACCATCGCAGCGCTCGTGGCTTTCCCGGGTATTGTTCTCTACTTGCCATCGCTTGCGGGGTAGTTCGGAAGCGAGGCTCTGCCTCGCGCTCCGGGATATTTGTGGCCAGATGAAGTTCGGATCCCTTGCTTCATCTGGCCCTTGAAACTGCGGGGGAGGCGTGCATGGCGCGACAGGGACAGAGCCCATCGCCACAATGCGTTATCCGGCCCGCATCAACATCCCAAACAGATCGCGTGGATCGTCCGGGTCCGCCAACATGTCCAGAGGTTCAAAGAACGTTGTGCCTTCAATCGCCTGTTTCACATAGCGCAGGGCCGAGAAATCCTCGATTGCGAAGCCAACACTGTCGAACAAAGTGATCTGCCGCTCATCGGTGCGCCCCTTGGCGGCGCCGGTGACGACCTGCCACATCTCGGTCACGGGGTGATCCGAATCCAGCGCCTGAATTTCGCCTTCGATCCGGGTTTGTTCAGGGTATTCGACGAAGATGTCCGAACGTAACAGGATGTCACGATGCAACTCGGTCTTGCCGGGGCAATCGCCTCCGATGGCGTTGATGTGGACGCCGGGTCCAACCATGTTGTCGGTCAGGATCGTTGCGTATTTCTTATCTGCCGTGCAGGTGGTGATGATCTGGGCGCCTTCGATGGCGTCTTCCGGCGTCTTACAAGGGATGACGGTCAGGCCCTTGCCCTGCAAATTCGCGGTGCATTTCGATGTGGCATTCGGATCGATGTCATAAAGCCGAACGGTGTCGATCCCGCACATTGCCTTGAAGGCGAGGCACTGGAATTCGGACTGTGCGCCATTGCCGATCATGGCCATTGTCTTGGCATTTTTCGGGGCCAGATAGCGCCCGACCAGAGCCGAAGTCGCCGCCGTGCGCAGCGCGGTCAGCATTGTCATTTCGGTCAACAGCGTCGGATATCCTGTATAGACGTCTGCCAGCAGGCCGAATGCAGTAACGGTTTGCAGCCCTTCGGAAGTGTTCTTGGGATGGCCGTTTACGTATTTGAACCCGTACGCCTCGCCATCCGAAGTTGGCATCAGCTCAATCACGCCATGAGGAGAGTGCGCCGGAATGCGAGGTGTCTTATCGAAGCTTTCCCATCGTTTGAAATCGGATTCGATCTGTGCAGCAATCTGCATGATCATCTGTTCGACGCCAATATGGTGTACCAGTCGCATCATGTTGTCGACGGAAACGAATGGTACCAGGGCCTTGTCTGAAGGTTGCATAGTGCTCTCCTATCGGCGGGCAAGATGAACGCCTGCAATCATGCAGCGCACGGACCCACCGGCGGTTTCAATTGTTGGAACGGACAGCGGCAACGGTGTTGCACTGTTCTGGATTGTTGCGATTTGGTCTGGTGTGAGGGCGGCAAGTGCCCTGCGGGACAGGGCCAGCACCAACCCATCCCGCCCTGTCAGCTCAATGGCGTTACCCGCGAACTCGGCGATCTGGTCATGGGTCAGGTCAATGACGGTTCGACCGGATTCCTCCAGCCGATTGTGGACGGTCAGGCGGCGAACAGGGTCCGAAATCATATCGAGGCAAATCAAGGCGTAATGCGTGCCGATTCCCATCAATACGTTGGTGTGATAAACGTCCCGGCCCTTGGCATCGCGGGCCTCAAAGGCGATTGGCTCATAGTTGAAATGCGTGCAGAACCGTTCCAGCAAGACCGGATCCGCGCGATTGGACGTCACCGTGTAAGCGATGCGGGCCACGTGATCCAAAACCATCGCGCCGGTTCCTTCCAGAGCCAGGTTGTCTTGTTCCAGCCCGGAATAGTCGATGACATCTTGCACGCGGTATTCCTGTTTGAGCAGCTCGATTACATCGTTCCGGCGTTCGCGCCTGCGCGATGGCACAAACATCGGGTAGATCGCCACATGGCCGCCGGGATGTGTTGAGAACCAGTTGTTAGGAAAAACGCTGTCAGGTGTGTTGAGGTCGCCGAAATCGTCAAACACATGAACAGTGACTCCGGCGTCGCGCAATTGTTGCACCGCCCGATCATGTTCATCCCTGGCCGCGTTCGATGTCGCCTCGGCGGATACGGTGCTCAGCGTTTGAAAGGCATTGTCATCGCGTGTTTCCGGGTTGGATGCAAAAGCGTGTGGCCGGATCATGACAACGGCAGATGGCGCTTGAAGAGACAGCATCAGAAACTCCGGGTGGGGCGATCGAAGATACGGCGGCCCATCAAAGAGGCAGCCAGATCGACCATCAGCTTTGCGGTTCGGCCCCGGTCATCCAGAAACGGGTTCAGTTCGACCAGGTCCAGTGAGCAGACAAGCCCGCTTTCATGCAGCAGTTCCATGGCCAAATGGGCTTCGCGCTCGGTCGCACCGCCGGGCACAGTCGTGCCGACTGCGGGTGCCACGGCCGGATCGAGGAAATCGACATCCAACGACACGTGTAGCAGAGCGTTTTCAGCCCTGACGCGATCCAGAAAGGCCAACAGGGGGGCTTTGATGCCATTTTCATCTATGCTGCGCATATCCGCCAGCATGGCGCGGTCCTGTTCCAGCGCCGCTCGTTCCGCCGGGTCGACAGAGCGCAATCCGATCATGCCGACGCGATCCGTCGGTATGACGGCGGGCAAAGGGGGAAAGTCCTCGAACCCGGGTCTGCCGGTAAAATACGCCACCGGCGTGCCGTGCAGGTTGCCGCTGCCCGTGCTGTCCGGAGTATGAAAGTCGCTGTGGGCGTCAAGCCATAGTACAAACAGGGGGCGATCGATCTGAGCAGCATGGGCGGCCATCCCGGCAACCGTACCCATGGACAGGGCGTGATCGCCCCCCATGAAAATAGGAATACCCTGACCCGCCGCGTCTTGCGCAGCTTTGCTGATAGCTTGTGTCCACCCCACACATTCGGGCAGGGCGAACAGGTGCGGGTGTTGGGGAATGTCGACGCTTGCGGCTTGCACGTCGCCCCAATCGTGAACGGTGTGACCAAGATCAGACAGCGCTTGCTCCAACCCTGCCACGCGATACGCATCAGGGCCCATCCGGCATCCCTGACGGCGTTTTCCGGCGTCCATCGGGGCGCCAACCAGTATGATATCCTTGAGTTCCATATGTTCATTTAGGCCGTCATACTGTCTTGCGTGAAGTCAGCAAATTGCTCAAAATGGTCTCGGAAAATTCTTTATGAGAAAGCGCTATGGACGAATTGGACAATCGACTGCTCAATGCGTTGCAGCGGGATGCTCGGGCAAGCCTGTCAGAGCTGTCGGAAACGCTGGGCGTGACGCGCACAACGGTGCGCAGCAGGTTGCAGCGGCTGAAACAGTCCGGTGAAATCGTCGGCTTCACCGTTTTGACTCGTCGCGATCTGGCGCAAAGCCCGGTGCGCGGATTGATGATGCTAGAGATTGAAGGGCGCGGAACAGAACGCGTGATGGCCCGGATCGGAGCCATGCGTCAGGTGACGGCGGTTCATTCGACAAATGGCAGTTGGGATCTGATCGCCGAGATCAGCACCGAAACTCTGGCCGAACTGGATGAGGTTCTGTTTCAGATCCGAAAGATCGACGGTGTGACGCGTTCGGAAACGAACCTTTTGCTGTCAACACGCAGGGGGCGGCTCTAGCGCTTTGAGATAAAAACAAAATGTGCCAGAGTCTGTTGGTAGATGAAGTATTGATAGTCGACGGGCGGGTGAGCCGCACGCGGTATCTGCGATCAGAAACCGGCGGGGACGTGCAGCATGACCAATGCGGAAAGTGACGGTGAACCTCTGGCGGTGCACTGGGTTGAAAAGCTTACGGCCATGTTGGAAAAACCCTGGCTGCGGATCGCGATACCGGTTCTCGTGACTGGGATCGCGCTGACGGTTTTGCATGATTTGTCTACGCATGTGAAATGGTCGGATGTCCAGGCCGATATCGCGACGACGTCGTGGAAACTTATGTTTTTCGCCTTGCTTTGGACTGCGTTCAGTTTTCTTTCGCTATCGCTCTATGATGTGTTTGCCGTGCAGAGTGTGGCAGGCGGCAAAGTGCCTTTGCCTGTAGCCGGATTGGCAGGGGCCAGCGGCTATGCCGTATCGAATTGCCTGGGGTTTTCCTACATCACCGGGACGGCGATCCGGTACCGGATATATGCGTCTTTGGGATTGGATCTGGGGCGGGTGGCCGGGGTTATCGCAACGTCTTGGGTCGCGTTCTGGATGGGGCTTGTTCTGGTTCTGGGTGTGTTGCTGACCGTGCATCCGGACGGAATCTCCAAAGTGATGCCTGTCAGCGAAACGGTGGAAACCGTCATCGGATTGTGCCTTTTGGGGGCATTGGTCGCGATGTTCATATGGTTGTCCAGCGGCGGCAGGCGGTTGGCCTTAGCCGGTATAGGGTTTGATTTGCCAGGCGGCAAACTGGCCAGCTTGCTGACACTGGCCGCTATCGGAGATCTGGTTGGCGCGTCCATGGCGCTCTATGTCCTGATGCCGGACGATCTGGGCGTTGGCTATCCCTATTTCTTCACGATCTACATTGCAGCAATCGCCGTTGGAATCCTCAGCCACGCGCCGGGCGGGCTTGGGGTATTCGAAGCCACGCTGATCGCGGGGCTTGGGGTGTCGGGACGTTCGGATGTGATCGCAGCCTTGTTGTTGTATCGCGTCGTTTACACCTTCTTGCCGTTCGGTATCGCCAGCGTGTCCATTGCGGTCGCGTCCGCACTGACGCAGAGGCACAGGATCGGTGGGGCCGCGACATGGGTCTATCGGGTCATCCGCCCCATCGTTCCTATGGTGGCAGCCGGGATTGCGGCAGTGGCCGGAGTGATCCTGCTGGTGTCCGGAGCGTTGCCAGCGGGCACGCAGAACCTTGGCGTTCTGAGAGAGGTTTTGCCGCTATCGTTTGTCGAGGCATCGCACCTTGCCGGCAGTGCTGTTGGAGTACTGCTTTTGCTGGTGTCTCGCGGTTTGTTTCGAAAGCTCTACCGCGCATGGGTGGTGGCAATGTTGTTGATGGTGGCCGGGTTCTTTGCCTCGCTGGCAAAGGGACTGGACACTCACGAAGCGCTATCGATGCTGGGTACGATTGGCCTTCTGGCCATGTTCCGCGGGGCGTTCTATCGGGTCAGTGGCGCGTCGATTTTCAGGCTGAATATCCCTTGGCTGATCAGCGTCGTGGTTCTGCTGGCAGTCATCTTCTGGGTCGGTCTGTTCACCTATTCCCACGTCGAGTACCAGAACGCCCTGTGGTGGGAATTTGCCTGGAACGGAGACGCCTCGCGCTTTTTGCGCTCCAGCCTTGTCGTAGCGGTGATCGTGGGGATTGTGGCCGTGAACTCCCTGTTCGGGCGAGAGATTCCGACACCTGTGCGCACGGAAATCCCCGGTGTCGTCGAACGGCTGGTGATGGAGTGCGAGGATACCGAATCCCAAATCTCGCTTACCGGTGACAAACAGTTCCTGATCTCACCGGATGAAACTGCATTCATTGCGTACGCAGACACGGGCAACGCTCTGATCTCGAAGGGAGAGCCGGTCGGCGATGAAGCAGCGGGGCAGCAATTGATCTGGCAGCTCAGGGAAATGGCGGACCGTGAGGGAAAACTGTGTGCCTTCTACAGTGTTTCAACCAAATACCTGCCGACATTTCTGGATTTGGGGCTGTCGATACTGAAGGTCGGCGAGGTCGCGCGGGTGCCGCTAAAGGATTTCTCGCTGGATGGAAAGTCGCGCAAGCGGTTCCGGCAGGCCAGAAACCGGGCCGAGCGGGAGGGCTATGTATTCGAGATCATTCCGAAAGAAGACCTGGCCTCGGTTTTGCCGGAATTGCGCGCTATTTCAGATCATTGGCTGGCACAAAAGGCGGGTGCTGAAAAGGGCTTTGCACTTGGGGGATTTGACGATCAGTACCTGTCCTATTTTGATCATGCGGTTCTGCGTGACGGTAAAACAGGCAAGATCATGGCCTTTGCCAACCTGTTTCAAGGCGGCAACAAATCCGAGCTGTCACTGGATTTGATGCGCTATGAACCTGATAGTCCAAGCTTTGTCATGGATGCACTTTTTGCGGAAATGATGAATTGGGGATCACAGCAGGGGTTCCACTGGTTCTCGCTGGGTGCGGCGCCGTTCTCGGGGATCGAAAACCGTCAACTTGCATCGCTTTGGAACCGCATCGGCGGCTTTGTCTATGAGCATGGCGAGCAGTTCTATCATTTCGAAGGGCTGCGCGCCTTCAAACAGAAATTCGACCCGGAATGGAGCCCCAACTATCTGGCCAGCCCCGGCGGGTTCGCCGCGCCCCGCATCCTTTACGAGGTCAATATCCTGATCTCGGGCGGTCTGCGCGGGTTGACCAAGTAGCCTCTAGTTCAGGCTGGCTCGGGTCGGGGTTTTTTCAAGCAGATCGCCCCAGTCGGTGCGATAGGCCATTTCGGCCAGCACGGTTTCAGGCAGGAACTCTTGGTTTTGACGGATCTGCCATCCGCCGCCCAGACCTTTGTAAACCGCAACCAGATTGCTGGACACCTGCTGCCGCGCTTCGATCAGGTTGGCCTGCGACCGCAATAGCGCGGTCTGCGTGTTCAGAATGCGCGAATAGCTGGCGATGCCGTCCGTGTACTGGCTTATGGCGATATCTGCGGCCTTGCGTGAGGCATCGACGCTTTTCTGATAGAACCCAACCTGTTTTCGCGCTTGCGTATAGGCGACCATTGCGCTTTCCACTTCGGAATACGCGGTCAGAACGGTGTTCTGGTAATTGGCAATCAGCGCTTGATATGCCGCATCCTGCGCGCGGACGTTGTTCTTGATGCGACCATAATTAAGCACGTTCCAGACCACGCCAGCACTCGCCAGACCGGTGGTGCTGTTGCCGCTGAACAGATCGCGCCCGCCCGATGCCTGCAAACCGATCGCGCCCGACAGCACGAACTGCGGATACAGGTCAGCCATTGCGATGCCCACTTGTGCCGATTGCGTCGCGGCGGCCAGTTCTGCCGCGCGGACATCCGGGCGGCGGCGCAGCAGTTCTGCCGGCACGCCAACGGCCACATTTGTTCGCGCAGACGGGATACGACCGGAATTCCCAAGAAGACTTGTCATCCGGGATGGCGTGGTCCCCAGCAGCACGGCCAAAGCATTCTTGGTCTGTTGCAGGTCACTTTCCAGCTCGGGCACCAAGGCCTTGGTATTGTTGAGCAGGGCTGTGGATTCCTGAACGTCCAGCTCGGTCGTGACTCCGTTGTTGAATCGCAGCTGGGTCAGGTCCGCCGATTCCTGCTGCAATTTGATGTTTTCCCGGGCTACTGCCAAAGATTCCTGCAACGCGCGAATATTGACGTAGAGCGCGGCGACGTCGCCGGTCAGTGTCACCAATGCGTCATCATAGTTTGCGACCTGCAAGGCCAGATTTGACCGAGCCGCCTGAACACCGCGCCGCTGCGCGCCCCAGACATCCAGTTCCCACTGGGCATCGAACCCAACCTGCGACGTCGAGAATTCGGTATCTAGGGGGATGATCCGGTTGATATCGGCAACAGGCCCTAGGTTATTGCTGATTTGCCGTCGCTGCAATGACCCGCCGATGGCCTGAGATTGCGGGTACAATTCGCCGAAAGCAATCCCCAACTGTGCCCGCGCTTGCAGCACCCGTGCCCCCGCGACCTGAAGCGTCAGGTTTTGGGCGTAGGCCTCGGCAATCAGCCGGTTGAGGGTCGGGTCATTGAATGTTTCCCACCATTTAACCACGGGTGCGCTGCGCGATGTCAGGCCGCCTTGGCCGGCGCTGGGTGTGTTGACCTCGATCCATTGTTTCACGACCGGAGAGTTCGGCCGCACGAAATCGGGCCCCACGGGCGTGCAGGCCGCCAAAGTGGCGGCGCAAAGTGCGGTTCCCATCAACCGGCGGAGTGTCATGGCGCGCATCCTCAGATATCCAGCGGTCGGATGAAGTTGGCGAAGGAATAGAGACGGATGTTGATGCGTCTCAGGAACTCAAAGCTTTTGCCCTGTCCGGTGTAGATCGCCACTGCGGCGTGGCCGCCAGCTGGGAAAGTGTGCCCTTCAGGGACATCGACGGTGATCTGCACAGCAATTCGACCGGGCAGTTTCGGCAGTTCAAAGCCGGGCAGGCGGCCTGAAGGGATCAGTTGCCCTTGCCGCGTGGCCCACCAGATTGCCTCGACCTTGCCGGTCAGGATTTCACCCGGGTAAAGATCCAGCGCCACCTCGACCTCTTGCCCCGGTTCCACGAATTTCAGGTTTTGCTGGCGGTAGGTCGCAAGAATGTAGGGGCTGTCTTCGGTCACGAAACTGGCAATCGCGCCCAGTCGAACATCGCCGACGACCAGCCCGGGGCGCGCTTGCTGCGAAACGATCATGCCGTTTTCTGGTGCGTAGATCGTTGTGTTTTCGAGGAAATATCTGGCCTCAGCCAATTGCGCCTGGGCCTGAAGAATACCCGTGTTCACACCGTCTATCTGGGATTCCACAGCCAACTGTGCCTTTTCCAGATTTGCCTCGGCCTGTTTGACGGCGGCAAGGTCTTCTGTCACCTGCTCGTTCCAGCGGTCCAGATCGTCTTGCCGCGCTCCACCGGCGGGCACGAGAGTTTCATAGCGTGCTTGCTGAGTCTGCGCGTAGGCCAATTGCGCGTTTGCACGTTCAACTGCTTCGGTCGACGCGATCACATCCTGTTCCAGAATTTTGGCATTCTGTTCGGCGGCGACCAACTGCGCCTGCGCATTGTTCACCGCCAGTGAAAACACCGTGTCATCAAAGCGGTAGAGCGGATCGCCCTTGGTGACCGGTGTATTGGGTTCCACAAGTACCTCGGTCAGGATCGTTGGCTGTGTCAGCTTTGGGATGATCTGTATGGTCGAACGCACCACATGGCTGTCGACCGAGAAGGGCTGGAAGAACCGCAATGCGACCAGAAAGATCAGCAGCAGATGCGCACCGACCCAGAAGGACACAATGCCCCAGGCAATGTTGAATTTCAGCAATTCCAGCTTGAAGAAGATAAGCCAGACAAAAATGATGTAGAAAAGCGTAATGCCGAGGGCGACGAACATGTTTGGTTGTTTCCTTCAGCCTTAGCTTCGCTGCGTGTCGTCTGTGTCCAGACGATCTTGATACTCTGGCCTGACGTCGCCACCCAGACGGTTGATTTCATCACGAATAGCGTCTTTTTCCTCATCAGGGCCACGGCGAATGTCGACTGTAACACCGTCGTGGAACGCCCACATGAAGGCGTGAACCCAGGGCACCACGGCCAGAAACCCCATCCAGCCCATGATCTTTACGGCTTCGGCATGGGGATGATTGCGTTTGATGGCGATCCGCCCCGGAAGACCCATGAGGAACAGAAACAACGCCATCACCGCTGCCAGTAGCAGGATGAGTGCCACGAAAGTGAGGTAGTCGTAATAGCCAAGCGGCTGTCCCAGTAGTCCCATGCTCGTGCCTCCTTTTGGGGCAGGTTAAGGTATCTTCAGTTGCCTGCGTCCAATTCGTCAATCACCTTGTAGCTTGTCGGCGGGTCGGCGCAGATACCCGGTCCGCATTCCAACAAGGCCGATCCGGCATTCAGCACCGCCAAAGCCAGCATGACGAAAAACGCGATCTTGGCCAGAGTATTCCCGCCGAACTTTGGTTCCTGATTTGAAGGGTCCACGTATTGGCGATCAAACAACAGCATGATCGAAGTGCCCAGCAAAACAAGGAAAAAGGCGATTCCGGCCCAGGTATAATAGTGCAGCCCCAGAATAGGAGAACCGTAGTGCCCGGTTCCGGGCACGATATGCAGAAGAATTTGCCGGATCGAGACACTGCCGCCATATAAGGCCGCAATCAGCATGATGGCGTAATGTTGCGATCGCGCGCCGTAGAGCAGGTTCAAACCAATTCCTACGCCGACGGCGACAAGTCCGACGCGCTGCAGCAGGCAAAGCGGGCAGGGCAGTTCGTAAAGGACGACTTGATAGAAAAATGCCAACGCCAGAACCAGACAGACGGCCAGCATTCCTATCGCGTTGAGGGTGCGGGACAGTTCAGGTGTCATGGCAAGCCCCTCAGAGTTGAATTGTCAGCTGGGTGGTGGCGTGGAATTTCAGCCAATACACACACAGGGCCAACGTGGCGAAAAACAGCACGTTGCCAACCTTTGTCAGATTGAAATAGTTAAGCGCCATCGTGGCGGTAAGTAATGCAAATAAAAGCGCAATCATGGCCCGGTACTCCCCTCCCGTGCACAATTCCTTGTACAATGGATAGTGTCAGGCCAGGTCCCGTCTGGCAAGCCGCGCGACCCGCCTGAGCGTTGAAAGGTGCGATTGCTTAACCGCAGATAACAACGTTTGTTTGCCATTCGCGACAGCGCTGCCACAGGGTGCCGGGCAGGGGCGCATTGGTATAGACCGCGTCAAGTTCGGCCATCGAAGCTATGCGTGCCGGGGCCGAGCGTTGGAACTTTGAGTGATCGGCCACCAGAAAAGTACGGCGGGCCTGATCGATAATGGTCTGGCTGACCTGAACTTCCTGAAAGTCGAAGTCCAAAAGATCTCCGTCTGTATCCAGTGCTGAGCACCCGATGATGGCGAGATCGAATTTGAAGTGCCGGATGGTCGACACGGTCAGGGTGCCGATCAGACCGCCATCTGTTCGACGCAGGACTCCACCGGCCATGACGATTTCACAGTCGGAGTTTTCAATCAGGATGTTTGCAACGTTCATATTGTTCGTCACCACCATCAGGTTTTTGTGGTTCAGCAATTGTCTTGCCACGGCCTCGGTCGAAGTTCCGATGTTCATGAAAACCGACGCACCGTCTGGGATTTCGGCCGCGCAGGCCTGCGCGATGCGGGTCTTGGCGTCAGCGTTCAAGGCACGGCGGTCTTCGTATCCGATATTTGAGACGCCTGATCGCAGAACCGCACCGCCATGAACCCGGTCCAGTTTGCCCGCATCTGCAAGCTCTGTCAGGTCGCGTCGGATTGTCTGGACGGTGACACCAAAGCGTTCGGCCAGGCCGTCGACCGTAACGCGTCCTTCGGCGCTGGCGATTTCCAAGATGTCGGATTGGCGAAAAGACAGGGACATGAGCGGTTCCGGCGCAGAAGATACGTTTTCGTTTTTGTTCTTTTTGTTGGTTTTGGCAAGACAACTTGCTTGCAATACATACCAGCGTTGCAAAAAGAAAGAAAACGAACATAAACATTGACGAAGCGAAGGGTGTTCTGGCTAATGCCCGTAACCGTGTTTCGCAGGGAATCAATGGATATGCAGTCGACGGACACCCAGATCACAGACCTTTTCATCATTGGCGGCGGGATTAACGGTTGCGGCATCGCACGGGATGCTGCCGGACGGGGTCTTTCAGTAACATTGGCCGAGATGAACGATCTGGCTTCGGCGACATCGTCAGCCTCGACCAAGCTGTTTCATGGCGGGTTGCGGTATCTGGAGTATTTCGAGATCCGTCTGGTGCGCGAAGCCCTGATCGAACGCGAAACCTTGCTGCGCGCGATGCCGCATATCAGCTGGCCGATGCGCTTTGTGCTGCCGTACCACAAGGACATGCGGTTCGATTCGGAAACGCCGACCTCTCGGCTGCTCAGCACGGTCATGCCGTGGATGCGGGGGCGGCGTCCGGCCTGGCTGATCCGGTTGGGTCTGTTCATGTATGACAATCTGGGCGGGCGCAAAATCTTGCCGGGTACGACGTCGTTGAACCTGCGCTCGGCACCAGAGGGCGCCCCTCTGCAGGACAAGTTTGAAACAGCTTATGAATACTCTGACTGCTGGATCGAAGATTCACGACTGGTGGTCCTGAATGCGCGTGACGCCGAGGCACGCGGCGCGCAGATCATGGTCCGAACCGAAGTGACCTCGGCCGAGAGGGTTGGTGATCTTTGGGAAGTTTCCATTCGGGACCGAAGCAGCGGCGAAACCCGTTTGGTCCGGGCCAAAATGCTGATCAATGCAGGCGGACCCTGGGTGGGCGACATCATTCAAACCAAGATCCGTGTGAACTCTCGCGAGGGCGTGCGGCTTGTGCGGGGCAGTCATATCGTGACGCCCAGGCTTTACGATCACGACAAATGCTACTTTTTCCAGGGCGAAGATGGCCGCATCATTTTCGCCATTCCGTACGAGCAGGATTTTACCCTGATCGGAACAACGGATCAGGACCATCCGGACCCGGCCACGAAACCGGTCTGCACCGAGGCCGAGCAGGATTACCTGTGCGCCTTCGCGTCCAATTACTTCAAACGTGCCGTGACCCGCGACGATGTCGTTTGGACCTATTCCGGCGTACGGCCTCTTTATGATGACGGAGCAAGCAGTGCCACTGCTGCGACACGGGATTACACGTTGAAAGTCGATGCGCAGGGCGGGGCACCTGTTTTGAATGTGTTTGGCGGCAAGATCACAACCTATCGCAGGCTTGCAGAAAGCGCGCTCGAAAAGGTTGGTGAGTTTTTCCCGAACCTGCCCGGCCCCTGGACCGCTGGTGTCGCACTTCCGGGGGGTGATTTTCCGGTGGATGCTGTCGAAACCCTGAAAGGCGATCTTTTGACGGCCTTCCCCTTTTTGACCGAAACCTGGGCTGCCCGCTTGATCAGAGCTTACGGGACAGAAGCACGGGACGTTTTGGGAGATGCGAAACAGGTATCCGATCTGGGAGAGGACTTTGGCGCAACGCTGACCGCGCGAGAGGTCGCGTGGCTGATGGACAAGGAATATGCCCGCACAGCCGAAGATGTGGTTTGGCGCCGCAACAAATTGGGCTTGCGGCTGACGCCCGAGCAGATTGCGCGGATCGATCAATGGATGTCCGCACGGTCTGAGGATGAAAGCTAGCTTTAAAAAGCCTGAAACCTATCAGCGGAATTGCAAAAAAGCCCCACCAGTTCTGGTGGGGCTTTTTTGTGTAGTCAGGCGGCTTCTTCAGAAGGGTCGGGCTCCTTCTTGCTGCCCTTCAACCATTCTCGCAAGCCCTGCATCAGGGCGTAGAGCACGGGCACCACGATCACACCAACCAGCGTCGCGGCCAGCATCCCGCCGAACACCGCGACACCAATCGCTTTCTGGCTAGCGGCGCCGGCTCCGTTGGCGGCCAGCAGTGGTACAACACCGAGGAGGAAGGACAAGGCAGTCATCATCACGGCGCGGAAACGCTGATGCGCAGCCTCTGCGGCGGCCTCTTTAATAGACAACCCCTTGGCGCGTTGCTCCATGGCGAACTCGACGATAAGAATACCGTTCTTCGAGGCCAGCCCCACAAGCATGATCATACCGATCTGCGTATAGAGGTTGATGTCACTGCCCACGATCGCCACCGCCGCCACGGCACCAAACAGGGCCACAACAACGGAAAGCAGGATTGAAACAGGTAAGGTCCAGCTTTCGTACTGACCCACCAGGAACAAGTAACCGAACAGGATGGCAAGCCCGAGGATGATGATCACCAGACTGCCCGAGGCCAGCTGTTGCTGTGCTGTACCTGTCCATTCGAACGAATATCCCGGGGGCAGTGCGGTTGCGGATTCCTCCGTCATCACGTTGATTGCGTCGCCGCTGGACAAGCCGGGTGCAGGTACCGCCGTCACCGTGGCAGACCGGAACAGGTTGTGGCGCTTCAGCAGAACCGGACCCAACACGTTTTCCACGTCGATCAGTGTCCCTAACGGCACCATGTCGCCGTTTTGAGAACGGACATAGAGGTTCGCGATATCCTCGACATTGTCCCGATAGGTGCCATCAGCCTGAATCATCACGCGGTAGACGCGGCCGAACAGGTTGAAGTCATTGACATAGTACGACCCCAGTTGTGCCTGCATGGTCTGAAAAATCTCGGCGACCGAGACATTCAGCGTTTTGGCCTTTTCGCGGTCCAGATCAACGAACAGCTGCGGGACGTTGGCGCGGAAGGTTGTATAGGCCTGCCCGATCTCGGGTCTCTGATTGGCCGAATACACGAACGAACCCACGGCCGAGGCCAGATCCTGCGGTGTGCCACCGCCGGTTTGCTGAACCTCCATTTCTACGCCCGCGGACATGCCAAGACCCTGGATAGGTGGTGGATTGAAGGCCAGGATCGAAGCCGCTGATTCACCATTCGCAATCGCCAGTACCTTGGCCAGAATAGCATCAGCGCTCAGATCGTCTCCTTGCCGCTCGCTCCAATTGTCGAGATTGACGAAAATCGCAGCGCCATTGGTGATCGTGCCGTTCAGCATCGAAAAGCCGTTGACAAGAACCGTGCTCGCAACGCCCGGGATTTCGCTTATCTGTTCGTCCAGACGTGCGGTGACCGCCTCTGTCCGTTCCAGAGTGGCAGCATCCGGCAACTGAACATCGACGAACAAGTACCCGTTGTCCTCAAGCGGGATAAACCCGGCAGAGGTATTCGACATGATTGTCCCCGTACCAAAACCAAGACCGACCACGATGGCCAGCGCGATGGCGGGGAAAATCAGCAGTTTGCGTACTATGGCGACATAGCCGTTGCGCACGGTGCCGATGAAACTTTCGAAGACCGCCAGCAGCCCTTTGGGAGGGCCAGATCTGGCACGTAGCACCAAGCCACACAGGGCGGGCGAAAGGGTCAGCGCGTTGATGGATGAGATAACGACAGCGGTCGAGATCGTGACCGCAAATTGGGAATACAACCGCCCCGAGATGCCGGGCATGAACGTCACCGGCACGAACACCGCCAGAAGAACCAAAGTGGTCGCGATGACCGGTCCAGTTATCTGGCCCATGGCTTTTCGGGTCGCTTCAGCCGGAGGCAACCCTTCATCCGCAATGATGCGCTCCACGTTTTCAACAACGACAATGGCGTCGTCCACCACAATACCAATGGCAAGCACCAAGGCGAACAGCGAGATGGTGTTCAGGGACATCCCAAACGCCAGCAGGAAGGCAAAAGTGCCGATCAGGGACACTGGAATTGCCACCGCCGGAATGATCGTTGCGCGCCAACTTCCCAGGAAGACGAACACAACCGAAATAACGAGAATGAAGGTCAGGATCAGGGTCGAGACCACGTCGTTCAAAGAGGCCTCGACAAAGTCGGTCGTGTTGAAGGGTACATCATACTCGACATCCGTTGGGAACGCGCGGGACAGCCGTTCCAATTCGGCCTGCACACGTTCCGATACCGCCAAAGCGTTTGCGCCGGGGGCCTGATAGATGCCGATAACCGTGGCAGGAACCGACTGAAAATAGCCCGAAGCCGCATAATATTCTGCGCCAAGCTCAACCCGAGCGATGTCCTTGACGCGGACGATGGCGCCGGCTTCGCCGGTCCGGATAACAATGTCACCGAATTCTTCTGCGGATGTCAGACGGCCTTTGGATTTGATCGTGTATTGAAACGTCTGCCCTTCGGGTACAGGTGGTGCACCGATGGAACCGGCAGACACTTCGATATTCTGTTCCCGGATTGCATTGATTACATCCCCCGGAGTGATGGACAGCGCCGCCATCTTGTCCGGGTCCATCCAGATCCGCATGGCGTATTCAAGGTTGGTCAGAACATCAGCCTTACCAACGCCCTGCACACGCGCCAGCGCATCGCGCAGATTGATCGAGGCATAGTTCGACAGGAACACACTGTCATAGGTCCCATCGGGTGAGGTCAGAGTGACCAGCATCAGCATGTTGGTCGAAGATTTCTGTGTCACGACGCCGGACGAAGTGACCTCGGCTGGCAATGACGACATGGCCTGCGCAACCCGGTTTTGAACGTTGACCGATGCGATGTCAGGATCGGTGCCCACCTCAAAGGTCACATCCAGCGAGTAGGACCCGTTGTCCGACGATCTGGACGTCATATAGATCATGTCGTCCACACCGTTGACCTGTGCCTCAATCGGCGCGGCAACGGTGTTTTCAACGGTTTCGGCGTTTGCACCGGTATACGTGGTTGAGACGTTGACCACCGGTGGTGTGATGTCCGGAAACTGCGCGACCGGCAGTACCAGGTACCCGATGCCGCCCATGATGGTCAGCACCAGTGAGATGACAAGCGCCAGCTTGGGGCGGCTTATGAACAGGGCTGAGAACATCTGTTACTCTCCCGGCTGTTCAGAGGCCACGACCGCGTCAACAGCCACACCGGGGCGGACCCGCTGCAAGCCCTCGACAATGACGCTTTCACCTTCACGCAGTCCGTCCAGCACGATAATCGCAGTACCAAAAGTGTCACCTGTTGTGATGTAGCGTTGTTCAACCATTTGCTTGTCATTAACCACCAGGACAAAATCGCCCCGCTGATCGCGCTGCAAGGCGGCTTGTGGCACCAGAACCTGCAAGGTCGGCTCCAGCGCTTCGATCTGCACATTCACGAAAGCGCCGTCCAGGATCAGCCGGTCCTTATTGTCGAATTGGGCCCGCATTGTGATTGCGCCGGTCAATGGGTCGATACGGTTGTCAACGAATACAATTCTGCCGACTTCATCCATCTCTGTGCCATTGGGCAGGGTGACGTGCACGTTTGGGCTTTGCGGACTATCCGCAAGAGAGGCTGAGTTTTCGCCAACGGTCTGCAAAACCGAGGTAAAGAGCTTTTCGTTCAACGAGAAATTCACGTAGATTGGCGTCTCGCTTACGATATTGACCAGTGGAGGGTTGTTTGGACCAACAACATCGCCAACGCTTGTGGTGATCCTGCCGATACGGCCATCAAATGGTGCGTGGATCTGCGTGTAGCTCAGGTCGAGCTCGGCCTGCCGGATCGCAGCTTTGGCTGCTTTCACCTCTGCCTCTGCGACCAGTTCATTGGCGCGGGCGATGTCGCGTTCCGATTCCGGCGTCGCGTCACGTTTGTAAAGCTCTTCTTTACGCGCCAGATCAACCTTTGCCAGCTCAAGATTCGCTTCCGCCCGGTTCAGATCGGCCTTTCGGGCCTCAAGCGTGGCCTCGTAAAGGTCGGGTTCGATAGTGAACAGCAGGTCGCCTTCATTTACCGTCGCTCCATCCTCGACCTCGCGGCTGTTGAGAAACCCGTTCACGCGCGCCACGATATCGACTTTGTTGATTGCCTCGGCGCGCCCGATGAACGTGGCCTCGTCGGTGATTTCCTCGGTATAGGCTGCGGCTATGGAAACCTTCGGTGGTGCCCCTTCTTCCTGCGCGGTCGCAGGATGCGCCAAACCCAAGGACAACAGCATGAATACGGCGGCCAAATGCCTGCTGGTCTTGTTGGGCGAAATGAATGCTGGGGACATGGCGAAAGCCTCGTTCGATGCAGAAACAAAAGATACCGACCCGGTCGTCTGGGCGACCCGAGTCGGAGGAACTTGATCTCAGGATGACTTTTTTGTGCCGATATCTCAAGCGTGATGAATCTTGAGTCGATCGGGGCCGATGTCAAAAATTTCAGCACTTATGCTGGCTTAGGTCCCGGCGTGGTCATCGGGCCCGAGCGAGAAGGGGGTCGGAATGGCCCCCCTGGTTCTAGGTATCGGATGGTTCAGTCGCGGGTCCCAGCGAATTTCTCCTGCCATTCTTCACGCTGTTCATCCGCTATCTTGGCGAACAGAACGTCGGGCACGGTAAAGTCGTGTCCGGAGGGCAGGGCGTTCAACGCCACGGCGACATCATCCGGCCAGCTGGTATCCAACGTGTTCATCGCGCTCAGCATACGGGCCGAGGTGTCGGGGATGAACGGCGCGCTGAGAACGGCGTAAAGGCGGATCAGGTTCAGGCCAAGACGTACCTGCGCAGCAGCCCGCTCGGGGTCTTCCTTGAACGTGGACCACGGAGCTGCAGCCTGCAGATATTCATTTCCGGCAACCCAGATTGCCCGTAGCTCCTGCGCGGATTTGCGAACCTCCATCGCCCCCATGTGGCCCTCATAGGTGCGGACGCGTTTGGTGAGTTCTTCGATCAGAGCTTGCTCGCGGGCGTCAAACTCACCGCCTTCGGGCACGGTTTCACCAAATTTCGAACGGCAGAATTTGGTAATCCGGCTGACAAAGTTGCCCAGAACGTCGGCGAGGTCCTTGTTCACCGATTGCTGGAAGTTCTCCCACGTGAACTCACTGTCGCTGCTTTCCGGCGCATGGCTCAGCAGCCACCAGCGCCAATAATCGGCAGGCAGAATGTCCAGTGCCTGATCCATGAACACGCCACGGCCCTGGCTGGTCGAAAACTGGCCGCCGTCATAATTCAGGTAGTTGAACGACTTGATAAAATCCACCAGCTTCCAGCGTTCGGGTGATCCGGTCTCTTCATTATGCGTGTTGGTGCCCAGAATGGTGGCCGGGAACGACAACGTATGGAACGGCACGTTGTCCTTTCCCATGAACTGGACATAGCGCACGTCGTCCGCGCCCTTGTCGGTGCGCCACCAGCGTTCCCAATCCGCGTCTGTCCTGCCGTTGGCGTCAGCCCATTCCTTGGCACAGGCGATGTATTCAATGGGGGCGTCGAACCAGACGTAAAAGACCTTGCCCTCCATCCCCGGCCAATCCTGATCGCCTTTTTTGACCGGCACACCCCAGTCCAGATCGCGGGTGATGCCACGGTCTTGCAAGCCGTCGCCGTCATGCAGCCACTTCTTGGCAATTGACGTGGTCAGGACCGGCCAGTCTGTCTTGCTGTCGATCCACGCATCCAGCTTATCCTTCATCGCGGATTGGCGCAGATACAGGTGCTTGGTTTCACGTATTTCAAGATCGGTCGACCCGGAAATGGCCGAGCGCGGCTCGATCAGGTCCGTCGGATCCAACTGCTTGGTGCAGTTCTCGCACTGGTCGCCGCGCGCGCGGTCATAGCCGCAATTGGGGCAGGTGCCTTCAATATACCGATCGGGCAAAAAGCGGCCATCACCGTTGGAATAAACCTGTTTTTCGCTGACTTCGCGGATGAGGCCCGCGTCATCCAACTTACCCGCAAAATGCTGGGTCAGGCACTTGTTCTGTTCGCTGGACGAGCGTCCAAAGTGATCGAAGCTGAGCCCAAACCGATTGGCGATATCGGCCTGAATCGCATACATGTCGGCGCAGTACTCGGCCACCGGTTTACCCGCCTTGGCCGCTGCCAGCTCGGCTGGTGTGCCGTGTTCATCCGTGGCGCACAGGAACATGACCTCGTTCCCCCGGCCACGCTGGTAACGTGCATACAAGTCGGCAGGCAATTGCGAGCCGATCAGATTGCCGAGGTGTTTGATCCCGTTGATATAGGGGATCGCCGAGGTGATGAGAATCCGAGCCATGATCCGTTTCCGCGTAACTGTTTGCGCGCCCGTCTACATGATGTGATCGTCCAGCAAAAGCCCGACATTGACCTGCAAGTCAATTTGGACGCCGAATGGTCCGAAAACCGCGCTGCCCCGGCGATCTGGTTCGCGTTCCCGGAACAGTATAACCGCAATGCGTTGCATCTGAGCTGTTCGGACCCGTCCTTGTTTCATGCAAGGCCGACCGAAAAAACCGGGGCAATCACGAAAGGCATACAAAAACCAGCGGGTGTCTAGTTTTTCAAGTTTTCCCGCGACCGTTTGAGAAGGCGACCAATCGTGAATGAGGTACGCGGGGCATAAACATAGTTCGTACGCTCCTCGGGGGTGGGGCGGGACCGCATCCGCGCCAGACCAAATACGATCAGGAAGACATGCCCGAACGCGACGAAGGCAAAAAGGGCCCCGGGACCAAATTTCTGGATCAAAGTCGAGGTAATATAGGGCGATGCAATTGCCCCCAAGGCAAACCAGAACATCAGGGCCGCAGACAGCTCCACCCGTTCCTCGGATGTGGCGAAGTCATTTGCGTGGGCAGAAGAAACCGAGAAGATCGGGAAGGTTGTCAGGCCAAAGAATACCGCTGCCGACATGACCCCGATCGTTCCGGTGCCGCTTGCCGCCATAGTGACGCCACAACTGAGCACCGCTGCAGCTGACAGCCAGATCAGCACCCAGCGCCTGTCATATTTGTCAGCCAGCCAGCCGACGGGGTATTGTGCAAGCGCACCACCCATTACGAACGAGGCCAGGAAGAATGCGATCTGATCGACGGCAAGGCCGACTTCTTGCCCGTAAACCGGACCCACCATACGGAACGAGGCCGAGCTGACCGCGGCCACGATCACACCCGCCACGGCCAGCGGTGAGCTGCGCCATGCCAGCCCGGGTTTAAGGCGAGGCGCATCAGGTGTTTTGGGCTGGCTTGCTTTGGTCAGAGTCAACGGCAGCAGCGACGCACAGCACAAGATCGCAAGCAGGTTGTATGAGACATATGAAGCCGGGGGCAGAACGGCGATAATTAACTGGGCGCACAGGGATGCGCCCATATCCGCGATCCGGTACGTACCCATCGCACGCCCTCGGGTTTCATTGGTGACCTTTGCGTTCAGCCAGGCCTCGATCACCGTGTACGCGCCTGCCACGCAGGTGCCAGAGGCCACACGCAGGGCCGCCCAGATGTATGGGTTTTCAGTCAGCGTATGCCCGATCAAGCCCATTGCACCCAGCGCAGTGCAAACGGCAAATGCACGCGAATGACCAACATTTCCCATCAGACGTGGTGCCCACCAGCAGCCGATGAAAAACCCCAGAAAGTGCGAAGATCCCAATAGGCCGATCTGTTCTGTCGTGAAATTCAGCGTGATGCCCGATATGGCATCGAGAGGTCCGACGCCTCCTGTCGAAAGCTGTAGCAGAATGACCGAAAGAAACAGGGCGGCAAATGAAATGATCGTGCGCATGGTGGTCTCAGATTGGCAGTGTCGCCGCACAATGCGCGCATCAATTCGACTTTAGCGAGTCGTTTTTTGCCAATTGACGATCAGGTCGCGCGGATAATCTCTGCGTGGATGTCCAGGCCGACAGTGTCATGAACCAAGTCAGGATAGCCCGAAGCTCCGAAGTCGTGCCGGTTCAGAGCGCCCTTCAGGCCAATGGTCAGACGGTTCAGATTGTTCTCGGCACTTCCCGCCTGCCGGTACAGATTGGCCTCCAGCGTGATCGGGCGGATCACGCCGCGGACCGTCAGATCACCCGTGATCCGAGCGCCATCTGATATTCGTCCTTCCGTGCCCAACTGTATGTCCGTTGACACAAACCGGATCGTTGGGTGCTGTTTCGCGTCCAATACGCTGGGGCTGAGCATGGGCATTCGGGCAAAGGGCAGCCGCGTTGTGGCCTTGCTGACGTCCAGTGTCACTGTGACCTGACTGTTCTGCAGGCGACGTGAGTCAATTTGAACTTCGGCGGTCCGGATCGGCATTGTCCCTGACTGAGTCACCCCCGCAAGATCAAAAGTGAACCCGACCCTGGTGCCTTCATCCGACAAGATGTAAGGCCGCAAAGCAGCGTGTGCCGCCTGGGTCAGGGGCAGGGTTGCCAGGCCGGCAAGCAGGCTACGACGGGTCAGAAGGGTCATGCCATGACCCGTTCTCGCCCGGGGCGGGATCTCCTGAGCAGCATCAGAACGATTGCAATGTTCAGGCCATTCCAAAGAATGCCATTCACGAACGCCAGTTGGTAGTTTCCGGTGAGGTCGTATATCCACCCTGACATCCAGCCGCCGAGTGCCATGCCAAGAATGGTCATCATCATGACGAACCCGACCCGCGCGCCAGCTTCTTGTGGCGGCATGTATTCGCGGACAATCAACGCATAGCTGGGCACGATGCCACCCTGTGCCAGGCCAAAGAGCAGGCTGATGGCGTAAAGTGACACCATTCCGTCGTACGGCAGGAACAGGAACAGGGCGATGCATTGCAGAAGAGAACCGATCAAAAGCGTCACGACGCCGCCCAGCCGGTCAGCCAACAGACCCGAGATGATGCGGCTGACAACGCCACCCAATAACATCAGCGACAGCATTTCGGCCCCGACTGCGGGCCCATATCCCAGTCCGACGCAATACGAGACGATATGAACCTGCGGCATCGACATGGCGACGCAACAACCGATCCCGGCCAGGCCTAGAATATATTGCAGCGCGCGTGGTGATACGCCGACACTTCGTGCATTGATTTGAGCGGATGCTGCGGCGGTGCTGTGTGCCTCGACCGGCACCCTGCGGCGTAGCAGAAGCGACAGGGGAATGACGACGACAAGCGTCAGAACGGCGAGCGTCAGATAGACCTGTTGCCATCCGTCCCGAGCCAGAATTCCGGACAGCATGGTGGGCCAGATGGCGCCGGACAGGTAATTCCCGCTGGCCACCAGTGCGACGGCAATACCGCGCCGCTTCACGAACCAATGCGAGATATCGGCGATCAGCGGACCAAACCCAATTGACGTGCCCAGCCCAAGCAGAAGATGGGCCGCGGATAGCAACATCATATTCGGTGCCAGCGTTGCCAGCACATAGCTCAGAGCACTCAAGACGGCTGCTCCGATCAGGGCGCTGGTGACACCCAGCCGGTCCACCAACTGCCCCAACCACATATTACCCAAGGCAAAACCGATCATCGCCAGCGTATACGGCATCGAGGCTTCGGCGCGACCGGCCCCGAATTCGGCTTCAACCGCGGGCATGACCACGATCACCGCCCACATGCCAACATTCGCCACTGTTGCAATGGCGAGCGTAATCAGAAGGCGAAGCCAGGAATAGCGACTGTCATGGATCGGATGGCTCATGCGGTGACGCTAGGGCGCGGCCCGGGGTTTGACCAGTCACTTCTTGCGTGATCCGCGTGGCTTTACGCCGTTGCATCTTCGGTTTCGATCCGTTTCAGATGCAAACCGGCACGGGCGGCGGTCATGGTGGCCTGCCATGTGACCGGGGGCAGGGCACGGGCGCGGCGGCGGGTCAGGGTCCAGAGTCTCGCATCGTCCCGATGGGTGGCAGCCATGTGCCAGCGTGTCTCAACCCCTTGCGCGCCACCATCTCCGGGTGTCAGCAGCAAACCAAGCGGAGCCCGCCCCATCATACCCCCTTGTTCGGCGGCCAGATGCATCCGGCGTATCGGTGTCAGCCCCGGCGCGCCGGGCAGGTCGCCGACGATCAGCGGAATGGCCCCGCTGCGCAGCGCCTCCTCCAGACACCACAGCAGATCCTCGGCACGGGTGGGCTGAACAAAGATGAACCGGGCCGGATCGGTAAAGGCCATCATCCCATCGGGGTTTAGCTGGCCAGGTTCCCACGCGGGGGAAATCCACAAGACCGGCCCCTGTGTCTGACTGGCCAGCCACATGGCAAAGCTGCGCCGGGCGGGGCCGCACGCCTCGTGCACACGGCCCAGTTGCAGGGTGATCTGCGGATGGAGGTTTACCCCCGGTGCCTGACGCGCAGGTTTGTGGCCAAGAAGCTGAGTAGACATGCCGGAACATTAGCATGTTCTTTTTTTGTTCTCAAGTGATCAGAGCCGCTAACGAGACAAGATCAGCTTGCCATCTACGAACTGAATGCTTGAGAAACGATGCAGGTATTCCATCCCCAAAAGCGATTTATCCAGCTCGCCCTCATTGACCCAGGCCGATACGTTCTGATCGGTAATTGGCCCTACGGTCAGGGTCTCAAGCCGCACCGGCGCGGTGCGCACCTCACCGTTGGCGGTCAAGGCGCGTCCGAAATAGTTCAACTGATCAGGATCGATACCAACGCGCGCAGCGTCCTGAGCGCTGAGCACGATCTGGCTGGCGCCGGTGTCGACAAGAAAGCTGATCGGCTCATCATTCACCAAAACCGGCAAATAGTAGTGACCGTCATAGGCACGGGGCACCTCGATCGCGTTGCCGGTGACGGTCATCTGCGGGGCAGGCCCAACCGAGGACCGGATGTCCTCCCACAATCCAACAACGGCAACGACACCAACAAAAATGAACACCCAAGCCATCACCTGCTGCAATGTTTTGTTCAGTGACTGGCGGTTTTGCGAAACGAACCAGAACGCGATCGCCAGCCCGAGCACGACCAGATAGACCAGTTGTCCGATATCGATGCTGTCCACAGGGTTCACCCCACTCAAGTTACGCGCATTGTATATGGGGATTTAAGACGCAAATCCAAAGGCCTTGAGGCCATCAAGAATGAATTGAACAGACAGGGCCGCAAGCAACATACCCAGTAGTCGCGTCAATACGTTCAACCCGGTTTTGCCCAAAACCCGTGCGACAGCGCCGGATGTCAGATACATCACGAAGACCATCGCCAGAACAACGAGCATGACGCCGATGACAACGGCAAGGCCCTGAATGCCGGGTTGCTGGCCCGCAAGCAGAATCATCGTTGCAATCGAGCCGGGGCCTGCAATCAGTGGAATGCCCAGGGGAAAAACGGACGGGTCTGGATGTTCCTCTTCCTCGGCGCTGCTTTCGCGTCGCTTGGTGCGGCGTTCAAACAGCATATCCAGCGCGGTTAGGAACAGCAGGACGCCTCCTGCGACGCGGAACGCCTCCATCGAAATGCCAACAAACCCCAGAAGGGCTTCGCCAAAGGCAGCAAACAGGGCCAGGATAAAGCCTGCTGTCAGGCAGGCCCGAACCGCGATGGAGCGGCGCGTATGCCAGTCCATGCCTTGTGTCAGAGCCACGAAGATCGGAGTTTGCGCGGGCGGGTCAAGGACCACGAAAAGCGTTGTGAACGCGGTAATCAGGAATGCGCTGTCCATTGCTATTTGCTGCTCCGTTGCAGGTCTTGCAGGATATTCAGGGCATCTTGCGAACAACCTGACGGGACATAGACATGATCGTGGTGATACCCCGCGACCATGTTCGCTGGGATGCCCGCCTGAGCCAGCGCGCTGGAAACGGCCGCGGTCAGACCAACACCTTCCAGCGAGGAATGGACCTGCAAGGTAATGCAACGCATCGCGACGGCATCTTGCGGTGCCGCAGCGATCGGGACGACAAGAGACAGCCCTTCGGCCTCGACACAGCTGGCCCGCGTGCCCTCAGGCCAGGGTTTGTTCTCAGGCCACACGACAAAGGCAAATTCACCGGGCTGCAAGTCGGGATGCATACCGGAAATCATAGCTCCGGTGTCTTTGACGGGTGTTTTCATGCTGTTTCTGCCTGTTCAAGTCGTTCGGCGGCGGCGACCCATAGAGCCTCGGCTTTTTGCATGGCCTCGGTGACTTCGGTGAACTTGCGGCTCCAGGTTTCCAGATCGTTGATCTTATCGTCCTCGTACAACGCCGGGTCGGACAGTTTGGCGGAAAGCCTGTCATGCATATCGGTCAGCTTTTCGATCCGGTCTTCGCATTTGCGCAGATCGGCGCGCAGAGCCAACAACGCCTCGCGTGTGGGGCGTTTTGATTTGACAGTCTGGGACTTTTCCCTGACGGGTCTGTCGCGCGCCAGCAGCAGGGACCGATAGGCTTCAAGGTCGCCGTCAAAGGGTTTGGCCGTACCATCCGAAACCAGCCAGAGGCGATCCGCGACAAGGCTCAGCAGATGCATGTCGTGGCTGACCAGAACCACCGCGCCGGAATAAGCAGTCAGCGCCTCGACCAGCGCCTCGCGGCTTTCGATATCAAGGTGGTTGGTCGGCTCATCAAGGATCAGCATATGGGGCGCATCGATCGTGGCGAGCAGCAGTGAAAGGCGCGCTTTCTGTCCACCCGACAGACGCCCGACCTTGGTTTCCGCCTGATCCGCGTTCAACCCGAAACCGGCCAGTCGCGAACGCCACTTGCCGGGCGCCTCGTCAGGGCGCAGGCGGCGCAGGTGGTCCAGCGGTGTTTCGTCCACATAGAGCTCATCCACCTGATGCTGTGCAAAATAGCCGATGCGCAGCTTGTTGCTGCGGGTCATCCTGCCTGCCATCAGGGGCAGCCGGTCCGAGAGCAGCTTGGACAGGGTCGATTTCCCCTGACCGTTCTTGCCCAACAGCGCAATGCGGTCGTCTTGGTCGATGCGCAGGTTCAGACGCCGCAGCACCTCTGTCTCGCCATAACCTGTGACGCCGCCCTCAATCTGGATAATCGGTGGCGACAGTTCCTCGGGTTCCGGAAAGCTGAACGCACGGAGTGCTGCTTCTTGTGGGGTCGAGACCAGTTGGATGCGTTCGATCATCTTCAGGCGCGACTGGGCCTGAACAGCTTTCGATGCCTTATAGCGGAACCGATCCACAAAGCTTTGCAAATGTGCGATGCGGGCTTTGGCCTTGACGTTTTCCGATTCCGCCTGTGCCAGACGTTCCGCACGGCGTTCCGCAAACTTGTCGTATGGCACCGCGTAATAGGTCAGCTTGCGGTCTTCCAGATGCAGGATCGACCCCACGGCGCGGTTCAGAAGACCTCGGTCGTGGCTGATGATGATCACCGTGTGAGGATACTTGGCCAGATAGCTCTCGAGCCACAGCGCGCCTTCGAGGTCCAGATAGTTTGTCGGTTCGTCCAGCAGCAGCAGATCTGGTTGAGAAAACAGCACCGCCGCCAGCGCAACGCGCATCCGCCACCCGCCCGAGAAATCCGAGCACGGGCGCAGTTGGTCTTCGTCATCAAACCCCAGCCCCTTGAGGATCGAAGCCGCGCGGGCCTCGGCGGACCAGGCGTCGATATCGGCCAGACGGGTCTGAATTTCGGCGATACGTGTCGGGTCTTCGGCGCTTTCGGCCTCGGCCATCAATGCACTGCGTTCGGTATCGGCGGCCAGAACCGTGTTGATCAGCGAGACATCAGAGGAGGGCACCTCTTGCGCCACACCGCCAATCCGAGCGCGTTTCGGGACCGAGATATTACCGGATTCCAAAGCCAACTCGCCCCGGATCAGGCGGAACAGCGTGGTCTTTCCGGTTCCGTTCCGACCGACAAGGCCAACCTTGTGACCATCGGGAATCGTTGCGGTTGCGCCATCAAACAATGGACGACCTTCAACGGCATAGGTGATGTCTTCGATCCGTAACATGGAGCGCTCTTAGCAGAGCTGTGATGCCGCCGCCAGCGGCTTGGCATGTTCAATCTGCAAGCAATGTGTTAGCGCTGTATCGTTTGCTTTTCTGAACGGTTTTCACATGCGCGCGGCCCGGACGCCTCCACACTTGGTCACTCTGATCTTTGCCACAGCATTGTCGGTTTTGTCGCTGAATATGTTCCTGCCTTCTCTGGCCCATATGAGCGAAGACTTCGGGGTGGATTATGGCCTCATGAATCTGTCGGTCGCGGGGTATTTAGCGGTCTCGGCCGTGCTGCAACTGATCATGGGGCCTTTGTCGGATCGTTTCGGTCGCAGGCCGATCCTCTTGATCTGTATGTCCATCTTCGTCATCGCCTCAATCGGATGCTCTCTGGCCGGGTCCATCTGGACCTTTCTTGGCTTCCGTCTTTTGCAGGCCGCGGTGGTGGCTGGGTCGGTTCTGTCCAGCGCATCGATCAGAGATCGGTATCCGCCGAACGAGGCTGCAAGCAAACTCGGTTATGTCGCGATGGCCATGGCTTTGGCGCCAATGCTTGGCCCGATGCTGGGTGGGACGCTGGATATGCTGTTCGGCTGGCGTTCGGGATTTGTGCTCTACACAGTACTAGGGGCAGGGCTGTTGGGGCTGCTGTGGTTCGATATGGGTGAGACGAACATGAACCGCTCTTCGACTTTCGCGGCCCAGTTGCGGGAATACCCGCATCTTTTACGCGCCCGCCGGTTCTGGGGGTATGCCCTGTGCGCGGCGTTTTCCATCGGCGGGTTCTACAGCTTTATCACCGGTGCTCCGCTGGTTGCGGCCGCGTGGTTCGACCTGAGCCCCGCATTGCTGGGTCTTGGAATTGGCATTATCACGGGTGGGTTCATGGTCGGGAACTTCGTAACCGGCCGGATCGCGGCGCACACACGTCTGACCACGATGATCTTGATCGGCCGGGTTGTGGCTTCGACCGGGCCTTTCTGCGGACTGCTGCTATTTCTGGCTGATCTGGGGTCGGTCTGGGTGTTCTTCGGCTCGGCCATCTGTGTCGGGTTCGGCAACGGGCTGACCAATGCAAACGCCTCGGCGGGCGTCATGTCCGTTCGCCCCAAGCTGGCAGGAAGTGCGGCGGGGTTGTCGGGGGCGATGGTTGTAGCGCTGGGTGCGATCCTGACTTCGATGACCGGCGCATTTGTCAGCCCCGAAAACGGGCCGTTTCTGGTTCTGGGCATGATGTGGGCAAGCAGCTTTGCAGGCCTACTTGCAGTGCTTTACGTTCGGCGTCTGGACAGGAAGGACCCTTTACCGGACATATTCTGAACCTCAAAGCGGCAGGCAGACCATCATAACACTTTTCATGAGCGATAGACCGTGATACGCGGCGCGCGATGGATTTCGGCGCGGACCCGCGCCACATTGTAAGGAGAGGCCGACATGGCACTGGAACGCACATTTTCGATCATCAAACCCGACGCAACCCGCCGCAACCTGACTGGCAAGATCAACGCCAAGTTCGAAGACGCCGGTCTGCGCATCGTTGCGCAAAAGCGCATCCACATGACCAAGGAACAAGCCGGCAAGTTCTACGAAGTTCACGCCGAGCGTCCGTTCTATGATGAATTGTGCGAGTTCATGTCGTCGGCTCCGGTTGTTGTTCAGGTTCTGGAAGGCGAAGGTGCCATTGCAAAGAACCGCGAAGTCATGGGCGCAACTAACCCGGCAGACGCAGCACCCGGCACCATCCGTGCCGAGTTCGCTGAATCGGTTGGTGAAAACTCGGTTCATGGTTCGGATGCACCGGAAACTGCGGCTGTTGAGATCGCGTATTTCTTCTCGGGTATCGAACTGGTCGGTTAAGCCGGTTTTCTGCCGAAAGATCGGGCCGCTCTGCAAGGGGGCGGCCTTTTTTGTTCAGACTTGCTTTAGGTCTTTGGGAGCGACGCGAACGCCGATTGCGTCCAGGTCCGCAACCATCTGGTTCTCCGGCGCCGCGCTGTTACCGGCCTTGATCGCGTCGAAACGCTGTCGCAGCTTTTTTTTCTCTTCACCCTTGCAATCATTCCAGGGGCGTCCCTGAAGCCCCATCACCAAAACATAGTAGCCGATGAAATGTGCTTTGGTACCAGCCCGCAAAAGCCGGGCATAGGCTTCATCCGGCCCCAGTTCCCGCAACTCGTCAGCCGAGTGGATGCCGGCGCGCGCGCAGGCCTGCTCAAAGGCCGGGCCAAGGTTGCGGATCGAGGAAACGGGATCACTCATAAGTCTCTATTACTTACGCCTTCGGGGGCTGTCACCCATGTTTGTAAATTGCCAAAACATAATGGCTTGCTGTCGTCTCGAGTTTCAGCTCTCATGAAGTCATGCTGTCTCGGAGGGCCGAGTTTCAGAAGCCAGAAATACCGAAAGTGGCCCGGTCAGGGGCAAGACAAGCTCCTTGCAAAAATTGGAGGTGAAAACCCTGTACGTATTGAAGGATCAGAACCATCGAAGAGGAACCAGCGTGCAGAAGATCGTTGAGACAAATGTCAATGAATACCTGAAAGCGCCCCGGATCGGCGGATCATGACCGAACCTTCAGATGTTCAAGGCTTTCTGTCCAAACCGATTGACGAGGCGCTTCTTGAAAGGCTCATTCCCGGGTTTACGATCAGGATCGACTCAACTGGAGTTGCGAAACCTTTCGTGCATCTGGATTGCCACGATCAATCGTTGCGGAAATCAGGTCGTGTTCTGGTTGAGGTCGGGGAAACACTGTGGCTTTTCCAGAATGGCCGTGCGCCACTGTCTCAACGCTGCAAGGGGCAGGGGCGGTTTGTTCAAGACCTGCCGCAGGGCCCCGTTAAAGCAGCTTTGAAAGGGTTTCCGAAACTGCGCGCGCCGATGCAGATCGGAGCCGGGGAGATTCAGACGAAACCACTCGCCGTATTGGATGAGTTGGACAAAACGCTAGTCAGGGGAAAGGTTTGGTGCCTGTCCTCGACAACCGGTCAGGCGACGATTGTTCAGCTTCAGCGACTGCGTGGGTATGAGAGAGCGTTTCAAAAGGTAAACACCGCGATGTCTGCCATGTCAGGGGGCGGGTTGGGTGCCGAAGCGTTTTACACCGGGCTTTTCCCGGACATGGTTCCCTATCGGGCCAAGCCTGAGATCGATTTGGGAAAAGCTGAACCATCCATTCAGGTCGCTGCGGATATTATTCAAAACTATCTGAAAGTTGCCCGGCAAAACGAAGAAGGAATTATCGCCGATATCGACACGGAATTTCTACATGATTACCGGGTGTCTCTGCGGAAAGTCCGATCTGTGATCAGCCTGTTCAAAGGCGTTTTTTCCGACGCGCAGACCGTGCATTTGAAGCAGGTCTTTTCCGACCTCATGACCCCCACCGGCCGTATGCGTGATCTGGATGTGTACCTTCTGGAAAAAGATAAATACTTCAGGTTCTTACCGCCCATACTTCATGATGGCTTGCAAGAAATGTTCGACCTTTTCGAGACGGAACGCGCGCGGGAACTGTCACGCTTGTCCCGCCGGTTGCGCAGCGAAGAATACAACGCCTGTCTGACCAATCTGACAGCATTGTTCAACGGAATAGATCGTTTGAAACCCGGATCAAACGCAAAGCGCGGGGCACATGAATATGCATGCGCATTGATTTGGAAACGGTATCGCAAGGTATGCAAGGTCGCTCGTGGCATCACCGACGACACTCCGGATGACACGGTGCATGACCTTCGCATTGATTGTAAAAAACTGCGCTACCTGATGGAATTCTTTGGCCCTCTCTTTGATGCAAAGAACTTCAAGGAGATCATCAAACCATTGAAAAAGCTGCAGGACAATCTGGGTCTGTTTAACGATTACTCCGTTCAGCAAGAGTCTTTGCTGGCCTTTGTCGCGCAGCACAGCAACGCACAGGGCCGCGTGGATGCGCGGATTGGTCTGGCTGTGGGTGGATTGATCGCGGTTCTGGATCAACGCCAGAAGGCCGAGCGGAGCCGCGTGCTTTCCAGCTTTGAGAAATTCGACGGGCCGGAAACCCGGCACTTGTTCCGGACCTTGTTTCACCGGAAAGAGGAGTGAGGAATGAAGATCATTGCCTGTTACAGCAACAAGGGCGGTGTCGGTAAAACAGCAACCTCGGTGAACCTGGCTTATGCATATGCGCAGGCGGGGCAACAGGTGCTGCTGTGTGACCTTGACCCCCAGGGCGCATCGGGGTTCTATTTTCGGGTGAAGCCTTCGAAAAAGCTGACGGATGCGCGGTTTTTCGAAGATGTGGAACGGTTTACCAAGGCAATCCGGGCCAGCGATTTCGAAGGTTTGGACGTGCTGCCAGCGAATCTGACCTTTCGTGATTTTGATGTGTTCCTGTCGCGGATGCGAAACAAACGTTCGCGGTTGAAAAGAGCTTTGAAAGCCGCAGGTAGCGATTATGACGTGATCATTCTGGATTGCCCGCCCAATTTTTCGACCCTGTCCGAGAATATCTTCAAGGCAGCCGATGAAATCGTCGTGCCGGTCATTCCCACAACCCTGTCCGAACGGACGTTCGATCAGCTGGTTGAGTTTTTTGACAAACACAAGTTGCGCAAGAAAAAACTGCGGGCCTTTTTTTCGATGGTGCAACACCGAAAGGTTTTGCATCAGGAAACTATGGAGGCGATGCGCAAGCTGTATCCAAAGCGCTTTTTGCATACGACGGTTCCTTTCGCTGCGGATATCGAAAAGATGGGTCAGCATCGTGCCCCGATCAGTACCTTTGCCGGGCGCAGTGTATCCTGTGCTGCCTACCGGGCACTGTTTGAGGAATTGGAGAGCAGAGTGATTTCAAACCGATGAGCAAAGAAATCGAACGCAAGTTTCTGGTGGCAAACCTGCCGGACCTGAGCAAAGCGAAAAAAGCCGTGGTACGACAGGGTTATCTGACCGCGCCCGACGACTCCGCCGAGTTGCGGTTGAGGCAAAAAAACGATGCGTATTTCCTGACTTTGAAAGGTGTCGGCGGCCTGGTGCGGATGGAGCGCGAGGCCGAGATCACTGCGGAACAGTTCGATACCTTCTGGCCGGAAACAGAAGGGCGGCGGGTTGAGAAGATACGCTACACCGCTCAATTGCAGGATGGTCTGGTATTTGAGCTGGACGTCTTCGCGGGAGATCTGGCACCGTTGTGCCTGGTGGAAGTGGAATTCACCTCACAGGACCAGGCCGCAAGATACGTCCCACCGGATTGGTTCGGTACGGATGTCACTGACGATACGCGCTATAAAAACAAGACCATGGCGATAAATGGTGTTCCGGATTAACGCTGTTGAGCCAGATTGATCGTGGTTTCCAGCCCGGGGTCACAGTTCCGGGCGGCAAATTTCCCACCGTGCATATGTGAAATTGCTGCGACCAGAGCCAGGCCCAAACCCGCATTGCGTTCCGTCCGAGCGGGGTCAAGTGTCACGAATGGAAGCTGAAGGCGATCCAGTTCTTCGGGGGGAACGCCGGGTCCACGATCCCTGACGCTTAGCTGGGCAAGACCGTCGCGCGCATCGATAGAAATCGTGATCGCGGTATCTGCTGGTGCGTAACGCAAGGCGTTTTCCAACAGATTGGAAAGAGCTTGCGACAGAAGAGGCCGGTGCCCCTGAATGGCAGGGGCAGTGCCCCTGACTTCAAGTTGCACACCTTGATCGGCGGCGACCGGGTCATAAAGCTCTACAACATCGCCAACCAGTTGTTGCAAATCGATGGTTTCGAATTGCTCTCGTCCCAGACCGGCCTCGGCCCGTGAGATTTCGGTGAGTTGCCCCAGTACGCGCAAAACGTGATCAATTTCACCCGTTGCCCGTGCGATATCGATCTCGCGATCCAGATCGCTTTTGCCGGGTTCAGAGAGGGCCTCAACTCGTTGTCGCAGGCGAGACAAAGGCGAGCGAAGATCATGCGCAATCGAATTCGAGGTGGTGCGAAGGTTGCTGATCAATTCCTCGATCCGGTCGAGCATGTTGTTCAATGTGCCTGAAACCTGATCGAATTCGTCCCCGGTTCCGCGCAGCGGCATCCGCTTTGACAGATCGCCTGAAACGATATTCTCAGCCGTGCTGGCAATATCCGAGAGGCGCGAGAATACCAACCGCGTGAACAACCAACCGGTGATGACGCTCAGAACCAAAGCAATCCCCAGCGCCAGGGCAACTGAGCGAAACAGAACCCTGTCGAATTGCTGGCGCGACGCAGCATCCCGCCCAACCAGAAGGCGCTCGCCGCCCGGCAGGCGGACCGATGCGGCTGAGACGGACACGAGCTGATCATTGTCTGCCCGGCGTAATTCCAAGTCTACCCAACCACTTCCGGCGGCAATGTTCACCGGCCAGGACTTGAGATTGCCCACAAGTTTGAGGCCCAACCGATCTGTCAAAAGATAGAGCGCGTCCCGCTCTGCGGCACTTGGCAAACGGCGCTCAATTGCAGTGATCAACCCAATCAGCCCGCGCCTTTCGTATTCATCTGCAAGCCCCGTCAACTCTGCTGATACGACCGAGCGGGTCTCGGCTTCGATGCTTCGGTTGGCGGTCACATAGACGAACGCGAGCACAGACGCTGTCAGAATCGTGCTCAGAATCATGCTGGTTGCTACCAGCCTTGTTCTTGAATTGTTTAACGAAAGCCGAAGGTTATCCATCGGACATCATGTAACCCGCTCCGCGGACGGTTTCAATCAGCGGCGCGTCACCGCCTTCGTCCAGCTGGCGCCGTAATTTCGAGATATGAACGTCCACAACATTGGTGTTCGGGTCAAAGTGGTAATCCCAAACTCCTTCAAGCAACATGGTGCGCGACACCACACGGTTTTTGCGACGCAGGAAAAACTCGAGAATCTGAAACTCACGTGGTGTCAGTGAGATCTCGTGCCCGTCGCGCGTGACTTTGCGGGTCAACAAATCCATCTGCAGGTCTTTGCAGGTCAATGTCGGCGTCTCTTCGGATTCCTGAGGGCGACGCAACAGGGCTTCGATTCTGGCGTGCAGCTCCTGGAACGAGAATGGCTTGACCAGATAATCGTCGGCGCCCGAGCGCAGGCCCTTGACCCGTTCGTCCACCGCGCTCATCGCCGTCAGCATCAATACCGGGGTTTTCAATCCGGCCGCCCGCATGGATTTGATCAGTGACAGCCCGTCCAGACCGGGTAACATCCTGTCCAGAACAATGGCGTCAAACCCACCGTCAGTGGCATGGTACAGCCCCTCGCGACCGTCAGCCGCGGTTTCAACCACGTATCCCTCTTCGCCAAAACCCTTGGCGATGAAGTCCTTTGTGTCAGCATCATCTTCGACGATCAACAGACGGCGGCTCATGGTCGGGCTCCTTTCTTTTTATATTTAATCACAAATTTCAGGTAAAGCACATGGTTAGGAGAAGTTCTTGCCGGGTGCTGGGCCTGCACCCGGCAAGCCCGGCGGACAGTGGACAACTCTGATCCGCCGGGTGAGGCGTGCGCCGGAAATCCCCATCAAGCAGCGCACGCATGTTCAGGTTCAGGCCAGTTCGACCGCGACGAAAATCTGGCTGCCGCCACGATTGATCAGCACCAGGGCAGGATCGGTTTTTTCGCTGTCCAGCGCCGCCTTCAGAGCGTCCGGTGTGGAGGTGTCCTGATTGCCCAACTTGACGATCACGTCACCACGCTGCAGGCCGGCTTTTGCCGCGGGGCTGTCGGGCTTCAGGTCGGTGACGACGACGCCCTCGACGTTTTCGGCAACACCTTTCTCGGCCCGAACCGTTTCGGTCAGCGGTGCCACGGTAACACCGAGCGTTGTGCCTGCAACTTCTGCTTCGACCGGTTTGTCGGTCTCGGCCGATGCGGTCTGATGCTGGCCAACAGTAAGGGACACTGTTTTCTGCTTGCCCTCACGCAACACGGTCAGAGTGCTGTCGGTGCCGACTTTGGTCGTGCCCACAAGGATGGGAAGATCACCACTGGAGTCTACGGCATCGTCGTTGAATGACAGGATCACGTCGCCTTGCGTCAGGACGCCGTCTGCCGGGCTGCCTGAAACTACGTCGGACACCAACGCGCCCGTGGAAGCCTCAATCCCCAACGCCGCCGCAAGTTGTGGGCTAACGTTCTGGATCGACACGCCCAGCCAACCCCGGCTGACCTGCCCATCATCACGCAGATCGGCTGCGATGTGTTCAACGATGTTCGAAGTTACGGCAAATCCAAGACCGACCGACCCACCGCTGGGCGAATAGATGGCCGAGTTCACGCCAACAACTTCGCCTTCCATGTTGAAGAGAGGGCCGCCCGAGTTGCCCTTGTTGATCGCTGCATCCGTCTGGATGAACTCTGCATATGGACCTTCCGAGATGTTGCGGCCTTTTGCCGAAACGATACCTGTGGTCACGGTCGAGCTCAGGCCGAAGGGGTTGCCGATTGCGACCACGTCTTCACCTACGCGGATTGTGTCACTGTCGCCAAGTTCCACGGCTTGCAGGTCAGTCCCCGCGTCGATTTTCAGAACCGCGATATCCGTTAGCGGGTCCGTTCCGACCACTTCGGCGTCGAAGGTGCGATCATCGCTGAGGCGCACGGTCACGGTCGAGGCATTGTCGACGACATGGTGATTGGTGATGATGTATCCGGCCTCATCCAGAACAAAACCCGAGCCCAGGCCCTGGGACGGGCCACGTTGCGGCATGTTGAACCCTTCCGGGCCGCCGAAGCGTTTGAAGAATTCACCAAAGGGATGCCCTTCAAAGTCAAAGTTCTGACCCTGGGCTGAGGTCGGCACTGCGTCGTGTTCGGCGATGATGGTTACGACCGACGGTGAAACGGTCTCAACCAGATCAGCCAATGCCTCGTCCGCCATGGACGGCATGGCCGTCGTTGCCAGAAGGGCCGCGCCGAGCGCGCTGGCACCTGCCCAGTTGGAAGTGCGGGGAAGTAGAAGCGAGGATTTGCGGATGCTCATTTGTGTCTCCTGTTATGTTCACGCAGTTGCGGCTGCGCGTTGAGACAACAGATGCCTTCTCAGAATTGGCGTTTCCTGACTGATCAATTAATAAATCTTAATTTTGCCACAAAGCCGGTGTTGTGTGACGGCTGACGTCGATCGGGATTCGCGGGCTTTTACCGATCCGGACCAAAGCGAATCGGAGGATTGTTGCTAAAAATGGCGTCAAACTTTCAAAAACATTGAATTTGTTTTGTTTTGTTGACAATCATCCTTCCGAAAGACCGAGAAAAAGGCTGCTCTTCCAATGGTTGTGGGTGAGTCTGTGTGAGGCATGGCTTGACACAATAAACATGTTTTTGACTGCGGATATTGGTGAATAAGTTTGCGCTTAATCCCGAATCGCTACCGTTTCCCAAAGGGATTAATCTCCTTTAGGTTGATCTTGACGCAGCGCGATGTTGCGCAAAAACCATTCGAGGAAGACCCAAATTATCCCTTCCATCCAATTTTACATTGTTTCGCGCGATCGGATAAGTGAGGATGAAGGTGCCCAAGTGAGGGGAGCCAAAAGCGCTAGGGGGCGCTGGCGGCTAACTCGATCACCAAAAGTGATAGCGGCATGTTAACGAGGGGGTCTTGTTTAGGTTTAGCTGCTTGGGAGTCGGGGTGTTTCTGAAAGCACACTGGCCACACTTTGGAGATTGAGCAAAGTGGTAGTCCTGTTTTGGGCACCGGCCCGGTCGATTAGACCGGGCCGTGTTTGTTCAGAGGGTGTGTTTTCCGCGCCAGTCCTTCCAGTCTTCCGGGGTATCCAGATCCAACCGTGCATTTTGGGCGGGCAGGGGATGCAGATGAACGCTGTCCCGATATTTTCGCACAATCTCCTGCGCGCCGTCGTCCCCTTTCAGCCGTGACAGTTGATCGAAAAGAGATCTGTCAAACACGACCGGATGACCGGGCTTTCCATCCTCGGTTGTTCCACGCCAGATCAGGTTGTCGGGGTGGGCACGTCGCGCTTTCAGAATTGTGGTCAGATCTGTTTCGGTCAGATCGGGTAGATCGGCCAACAAAACCATAGTGGCTGGTGCATCCGACGGCAGCTTTTGGATCGCGGCGCGCAGACTGGCATTCATTCCTTCTGCCGCATCCCAGACCGGAACGATCTGAACATCAAAGCCATCAAGCGCGTCATATCTTGGATGCGGTTCAGGAGGCAGGGCGACGATCACAGGCCCAACGGCGCAGGCCATGCTTGCGGAACGGGCGAGCAACGGAATGCCGTTGATCGGTTGCATCAGCTTGTCGATGTCGCCCATGCGGCTGGATTGACCCGCAGCCAGAATGATAATGGGAATCTTAATCATCCCGCTACAATGCCGTTGACCCGGGCGCGAGTCATCCCCTCATTCGGGCGCCGTCAGCGTCAAACAAGGGTGTCGAGATAACCTTTGCCTTGCGCATCTGGCCCAGTATTTCGATCTCAACTTCAAGCCCATCTGCTACGCGTTCAGACGGCAGGAAACCCATGGCGACAGACTTTCGTGCGTAGTGTGAATAGCCACCTGAGGTGCAGAAACCAACAACCGCGCCATCCAACCAGATCGGTTCATAGGCGTTGACGTCTGTGTCATCGGCTTCGACTTCGAAAGCGACCAAGGTGCGTGTCGCGCCTTTGGCATGGTCTGCCTCAGCAGCTGCGCGACCAATGAAGTCTGCATTCTTGCGGAACGAGATGAACCTGTCCAACCCGGTTTCCGCAGCGGTGTAGTCGGGTGAAAACTCTCGCATCCACGACCCGAAGAACTTGTCCAGACGCAGGCTCATCATTGCGCGCATTCCAAAGGGAACCATGCCATGGGGCTGCCCCGCTTCCCACAATGCCCACCAAAGTTGCCGCTGCGCCATCGGATCGCAGTAGATCTCGAATCCAAGATCGCCGGTATAACTGACCCTCTGTGCGATGCATTCCGTCATGCCCACGGCCATGCGGCGCACATCGAGGAAGCGGAAATCACTCAGGTCATCGCGGGAGCACGCAGCCAGAACCTGCATTGCCTTGGGTCCCGCGATCTGAAAGCCGTTCAAGCGGTCGCTGATATTCTCAATCGTCACGCCGTCCTGTGTGTGCTGCTGGAACCAACGCATGTGGAAGGCCTGACTGCCGTAGGAAGCCGTGAGTTGAAACTCAGTCTCACTGAGGCAGGAAACAGTGAAGTCCCCGATCAGTTTGGCCTTGGGCGACAGCATCGGGGTCAACGACAGTCGTCCGGGTTTCGGTATCCGACCTGCCATGATCCGATCCAGCCAACCGCGTGCGTTGGGTCCTGAGATGCGATACTTGCCGAAATTGTGGACTTCGTTGATACCCACACCCTCGCGCACGGCACGCACTTCGCGACCTGTCGCGGCAAACGCATTCGAACGCCGGAACGAAGGCGTCTCATATCCCGGCTCGTCTCCTTGCGCGAAGTAGTTGGCGACCTCCAGACCGTATTGCTGCCCCCAGACCGCCCCCAGATCGGTGAAGATGTCGTACATCGGGGTCGTGCGGTTGGGGCGCGCTGCGGGCAGTTCTTCGTTTGGATAGGCGACGCTGAAGCGTTTCTGATAGTTCTCGATGACTTTTGGGCGGGTATAGCCCGGGCTGATCCAGTCGCCGAAACGCGCAACATCCATGGCAAAGACATCGCGTTCGGGTTCGCCTTCGATCATCCATTGCGCCAGTGTCAGGCCAACGCCGCCACCCTGGCTGAAGCCTGCCATGACTCCGCAAGCCGACCAGTAGTTGCGTATGCCCGGTACCGGCCCGACCAGAGGGTTGCCGTCGGGTGCAAAGGTGAACGGACCGTGGATCACCGATTTCACCCCCGCTTCTGCCAGAACCGGAAAACGGCGATAGGCGAATTCGATACTGTCCGTGATCTTGTCATAATCGTCGGGCAGCAATTCATGGCCAAACTCCCACGGCGTGCCATCAACAGCCCAAGGTTTGCAGGGTTGTTCATAGAACCCAATGCACAAACCGCGCCCTTCCTGCCGCAGGTAGCTTTCGCCGGCCGGGTCCATGACGTGTGGATGTTCGCCACCCGCGTCGATGATCGCCCCGATCTGAGGGATCGAGTCGGTCACCAGATACTGATGTTCCATAGGGTGCAGCGGGAAATAGACACCGGCCATCGCGCCAACCTCACGCGCCCAAAGCCCGCCTGCGTTTACGACATGTTCGGCGTGAATCGTACCTTTGTCGGTCACCACATCCCAGGTCCCATCGGGGCGTTGGTTGGTTTCACGTACCATGCAATGAGTTTCTATGGTGGCACCGCCCATGCGGGCTGCCTTGGCATAAGCATGCGTGGTACCCGATGGGTCAAGATGCCCATCCAGAGGATCATAGAGCGCACCGATAATGCCGTCTGTGTTGGTGATGGGCGCAATCTGCTTGATCTCGTCCGGGCCAACGATTTCGGTTTCCAGCCCCATGAACCTGTGCTTGGCGCGTTCGGCCAGCAGCATGTCGAACCGGTCCTGGTTGTCGGCCAGTGTCACGCCGCCCACATGGTGCAGGCCACAGGACATTCCGGTGATCTCTTCCAGTTCTTTGTACAGCCGGATCGTATACCCCTGCAGCGCCGCCATATTGGTGTCGCCGTTCAACGTGTGAAATCCGCCTGCGGCGTGCCATGTCGATCCGCTGGTCAACTCGGACCGCTCCAGCAGCATAACGTCGGACCAGCCCAGTTTTGTCAGGTGATACAGAACCGAGCATCCGACAACGCCGCCTCCGATAACTGCGACACGGGTGGTGGTTTTCACGATGTATCTCCCTATGGTTTTGGGAAAAACTGTCGAGCCGATACGGATTTTACTGTTCTGTTAGCGACAGCAGATGTCGTATGTTACGTTTTGCACCAGCTTTGGATTTGCAGAGCCTTCTCGCGCAGCCAAAGTGCGTCAAAACCTCCGACCAGACGATAGCCGCGAGAAAACAAATCGGTTGCCTGCGCTTCGTTCAGCGCCACATTGCCCAGTGGTATTTCGGCATTGAAGGCGGCATTTTCCACTTTCCGGACGGCTGAAACAAAGTCCGGGTGATCAAACTGGCCCATCACGCCCAACTCAGTGCTCAGGTCGAACTGTGCGATGATCAGCATATCCACGCCTGGAACAGCGCAAATGGATTCGATATTTTCAAGGGCTTCAACCGTTTCGACCAGTATGCAACAGATTAGTTCCGGCCCCACAACGCTTGGGTAGGTGGTGAGAGTTTCGCCCCAACGCGACTGCGCGAGAAACGGTCCGAAACCACGGGTTCCATCGGGGGGATAGCGCAGGCTTTCGACGGCGCTCCGGGTGTCTTCCACGGTTCGGACAAGGGGAAACACGATACCTTCTGCGCCCAAATCCAAAGCGCGCTTTACGTCCGCTGGCTGGTTTTGCGCCACGCGTACCAACGGCGCACAGCTTGTTCCCGCAGTTGCGGCAATCATAGCGTGAGCCGAGGCATAGTCGATTGCTCCATGCTCAAGATCGATAATCACGGAGTCGACCCCGCATGCCGCCAGCGCCTGCGTAACGGTCGCCGAAGGTATCGTACATACCACCGAGCTGAGTCGATCTTTTGTGTCCTGCAATTTCGTCTTGAGGCTGGGCATAATGAGTTTGTCCTGCAATCGATTGGCAAAATTGATGACAGTCAGTCTAGCAGCGCCCGGAACATTTCAGAAAAAAAATCGCAGCCGTTATAGCGGGCGCACCTTCAGTCCGGTGATACGGTTGCCTTCACGTGCCGTGACCTCGAACCGGAAACCGTGGAACGAAAACACCTGACCGACGACCGGGATCATCTGCGCCTCGTGAATCACAAGGCCGGCCAGCGTGTTGGCCTCGTCATCCGGCAGTGACCAGTCCAGCGCACGGTTAATGTCTCTGATGGTCATGGCGCCTTCGACCAGGTACTGGCCATCTTCGGTGCGGGTGACCGGGACCTCTTCGTCTATGTCGAACTCATCGGCAATCTCGCCCACGATCTCTTCGAGAATATCTTCAAGTGTAATTAGACCTCGAAGAGACCCGTATTCATCCACCACTAATGCAAAATGGCTGTGCATTCGCAGAAATTCCCGCATCTGGTCGTCCAGCGTGGTGGTTTCAGGCACAAAATACGGGGCGTTTGCCACTTTTCCGATGTCAAAGCTGGCCAAACGGTCGGTGCCGCCGTCGCTGCCGCCTGCCTGCGCGTACATGGCGCGAAAGAGGTCCTTGGCATGTACAACGCCTACAATGTTTTCCGGCTCGTCCCGGAAAACAGGCAGGCGGGTGTGGCGGCTTTGCAGACATTGTTTCAGGATTTCCTCGGGGGCCGCATTGGCGTCGATCATCTCGATGTTCGAACGGTGCAACATGATTTCTTCCACCGTCCGATCGCCCAGATCCAGCGCGCCCAAGATGCGGTCGCGGTCTTCTTTTTCGACCACACCTTCGGAATGACCAAGTTGCAGAGCGCCGGCGATTTCTTCGCGTACGGCCAGAATGTTGCTGTCAGGATCGATCTGCACGCCGAACAGGCGCAAGACACCGCGCACCAGCAGTCGCACCGCGGCCACAATGGGTGAAAACACCGTCACGACGACGCTGATGATCGGCGCGACAGCCGCCGCGGCCTTTTCGGAATTGGTGATGGCATAGGTTTTGGGCAGCACTTCGGCAAAGATCAGCACCAGCAGAGTCATGACCAGTGTCGCCAACGCCACGCCGCTTTCGCCGAACAAACGAGTGAACAAGGCCGTCGCCAGCGAGGCTGCCAGAATGTTGACAAGGTTGTTGCCCAGAAGAACCGAGCCGATCAGGCGTTCATTGTCATCGGTGATTTCGAGTGCCTTTTTCGCCCCGCGTGATCCTTTGTCGGCTTGTGCCCTCAGCTTTCCGCGTGAGGAGGCTGTGAGCGCTGTTTCCGAACCCGAAAAAAAGGCGGACAAAACGAGCAATAAAAGGATTGCACCTGACGTAAACCAGAATGTGCTGTCGATCAGAGAAGGTGAAGGTTCCATTGGTCCTTGGTGGGTTAGGATGGTGCATCCGTTATGGGGATGCCGACCCGCTGGATCAAGGGCTTAGCCCCTGTCTTCGTCAGGGTCTTTGCTCAGCGGGTGGTGTTGCAACACCAGTTCAGTCAACCGTTCATCCAGAACATGAGTATAAATCTCGGTCGTTGCAACGTCGGCGTGGCCCAATAAAGTCTGGATCGAACGCAGGTCAGCGCCGTTGGCCAGCAGATGCGTGGCAAAGGCGTGACGCAGGGTATGTGGGGTGACTTTTTCGGGCGAAACGCCGCCCTGAACGGCCAGTTCCTTGACCAGCAGAAAAAACCTGTGCCGCGTCAGGTGGCCGGACTTACCGCGCGACGGGAACAGAAAGCGAGATCTTTGACCGCCTTTCTCAACAGTCTGATCTTCGGCTTCGTCTCGTACGGTCAACCAGGCAGCCAATGCATCCCGCGCCGGAGGGGACAGGGGCACCATGCGTTCCTTGCCACCTTTACCCAGCACCAACAGCATGCGCGGATCACCACGGGCCGAGGAAACGGGCAGGGACACAAGTTCGGTGACGCGCATTCCGGTGGCATACATGACTTCCATCAGACACGTGTTACGTACGCGATCAGCCTTGCTGCGCCCGGTTTGTCGGGCAGCCTGAAGCAGGCGGTCGACTTCTGGCACGTCCAGCGTTTTGGGCAGTCGCTTCTGCCGTCCCGGACCTTTGATCTGGATGGCGGGGTTCGTCTCGCTCCAGCCTTCCTCGAACGCAAATCGGTAGAGCTGTTTGATGGCTGACAATCGCCGTGCGCGGGTGGAACGCGACAAGCCCTGTGCCTCGCAGTCGATCAGGTAGGCTTCGATCTGATCGCGATCTGCCTGATTGAACCCGGAGTCCCTGTGCTGCAACCAGGATGCAAAGTCTTTCAGATCGCGCCCATAGGCCAGCAACGTGTTTGTCGCCGCCCCAAGTTCCGCCGCCTGAGCCTGTAGGAAGGTCGAAATCCAAAGTTCGTTTGTTGCGGGGGAGCCCATCATCAACGCTCTTGCAGGATCAACAGGCTCAACGCTGCGCGCCGCGCGGTGTCTTCCAGGCCCACGCGTCGGAAGGTTGCGATTGCTGCGGTCAGATCCACCAGATTGCCCCGTGCACCATGCGCAAACAGTTGCATGGCTTCCAGTATGGCTTCACCAAGTTGACCGTTGTCGAGCAAGGCGTCGATATCGTTGGGTACGGGCGCCGCCCATTCAAACCCCTGAGCAACCGCGTCCGCCCAAGGAGAAGGAGAAATCGCCCGCCCCGGATCACCCTGTGCCAGTGCCGCGAGGAATAGGGTGTCAATTGAGTCGTCCGGCGCGGATTGTGCTGCCTGTTCGTACAGGTCAGACAGCATCAGAATGCGCCAGCGCAGGTTTTCAGTCGCCGGCACCGCCAGGGTAGTGTTCGACAAACGCTTGGCAAACAATTCGGCGAAGGGCACTTCAAGCCCGACGCCACGCATCTGCTGCCAGACCGGTGGCAGTGTTTTTCCAATGGCTTCAGCGTTTCGGGTATCCAGCGCGCTTTCAAAACGTTGGATGGCTGCAACCCTGTCCCAAACAGCGCCGGACGCCGCCGGGGACCGCTCGGTATAAAGGCCCAGCAAATGATTGGGCGTCAAAGCGCCAATGCGTGTAAGCCGTTCGGCGGCTTCGATCTGTGCTTTCCATCCGGCCACATCCCGAAGATCTGGATTTGCAAAAGCTCTTGGCAACGAGGCGGTCGGAAGCCGTTCACCAATCGCCTCATAGAGTCGGAAACTCAGTGGATCCGGGTTTTCAGGTTGAGGCAGATAAGCCGCGCCTTCATAGAGTTCCGGGCTTAGAAAACGATCCAGAACCGCCAAGTCTTCTGGTGGCAGGATGTCCAAGGCATGCGCCGCTTCCAGCGTCAGCGCGGCCGACGCCCAATCCCCGCGCCGGGCTTTGCAGAACACTTGCGCGGCGTAGTTCCTTGACAGGTGCGGTTCAGCGATAAGGGCGGTGCAACTGCGATCCTCATCACCGGTCAGCAGCGTCGCGTCAAACCAGCGTTGAAACCGTTCCTGTGTATCGGTCGGCCCGGCCAACTGAACCAGCGATTGAACGGGATCTGCTGCGCCCAGTTGCATCAGACGGTCCAGTCGCGCCAGCAGCATGACCTCTTGGGCATCAGGGCCAGCCGGTGCGCGGGTTTCTGAAAGAAGCAACGTAAACAACAAGCGTTGCATCGCCGGGTTGTCGCGAACGGGCGTCTTTGCGATCAGGGCCGCCAGCCGGCTTGCATCGCTGCCTTGCCACAAATCTACGGGCAACCCTGTGATGGACGACGCAACCAGGCCCAACGGTTGTGACAGCGCTTCAAGCGGCGTCACCTCAATCTCTGGCAATCCTCCATTCTGCGCCACCGGCGGTTCTAGCAAAACCGTTCCGGGCAGGTTTTCCGGCGGATTCGCGAGCCAATCAATCGCAGACAACGGGGTTTGCGCATGTGCCGATCCCGCCAGAAGGATCGCCAACAGCGCTTGTTTAGTCGACATCCAATACGACCGGTTCGCGGATTTCACTTTGAGGCGCAGAAAAATCCGCGCCAAAGAACGGTCCGACATAGGCATAGACAACCAGCCCAATGAACCCCAGGCAAAGAACATATATCAGGAATTTGATCAGTCGGCCCATGGCGCCACGCTGCCTCAATTTTTGCTTTTGGCCAAGTTATAACTGGCATTTTTCCCAAGATCACGTCATTCACGGTTAAATGAGCGAAATTAAGCATAACACACACTCGGCAGACACACAGGGTGGCTTTGAACTGCACAAAACGGTGGTTCTTGTGGGTATGATGGGGGCTGGCAAGACTGCGGTGGGGCGCGCTTTGGCCGCCCGTCTGGGCGTTCCGTTTCTGGACAGCGATGCCGAGATCGAATCAGCCGCCAACATGACCATTCAGGAAATCTTTGAACGTGACGGTGAACCTTTTTTTCGCGCCAAGGAATCGCAGGTCATCGGGAGATTGCTGAACGAGAAAAAGGGCATTCTTTCAACGGGCGGCGGGGCGTATCTGCAGCCGGAAAACCGTCGCATCATTGCCGAAAAGGGTGCTGCAGTCTGGCTGCGGGCGGATCTGAATGTTCTGTGGAATCGTGTTCGCCACAAAGACACACGTCCTTTGCTGCGTACAGCCGATCCGTATGCGACGTTGAAAGCCCTCTATGAGGCCCGCGTGCCGGTTTATGCTCAGGCAGATCTGGCAGTGGATTCGGATGGCGAGACTTCGATCGAAAATATGGCAGGCCGCGTTGTCGACGCGCTGATGACACGCCCTGATGTTTTGGAACTCAAATAAATGCATCAAACAGTACATGTAGACCTTGATGACCGCTCGTATGATGTTGAAATCGGTCCAGATCTTCTGACGCGGGCAGGGGGCTGGATATCACCACTTCTGGCCCGGCCAAAAGTGGCGGTTTTGACGGATGAAAACGTGGCCGGTCTGCATCTTGAGACCCTGCGCGCCGGGTTGATGGCTGCGGGGATCGAGATGACCGCACTGGCATTGCCCGCCGGAGAGGCGACCAAAAGCTGGCCGCATTTCGAGCGCGCTGTCGAGTGGTTGCTTGCTGAAAAAGTCGAACGTCGGGATGTCGTCGTGGCCTTGGGCGGCGGGGTCATCGGAGACCTTGCAGGCTTTGCAGCGGCGGTTTTGCGGCGTGGTGTTCGTTTTGTGCAGATTCCAACGTCCTTGCTGGCGCAAGTGGACAGTTCGGTTGGGGGAAAGACCGGGATCAACGCACCTCAGGGGAAAAACCTGATCGGCGCGTTTCATCAACCGTCTCTGGTTCTGGCCGACACCTCTGTTCTGGGGACCATGACCCAGCGAGATTTTTTGTCAGGGTATGGCGAAGTCGTGAAATACGGTTTGCTTGGCGACGCGAAATTCTTTGATTGGCTAGAGGCGAACGGGCCAAGCGTTTCCTCGGGTGACATGGTGGCCCGCGTACGCGCGGTAACGCGTTCAGTGCAAATGAAAGCCGATATCGTCGCGCGGGATGAAACCGAACAAGGCGACCGGGCTCTTCTCAATCTGGGGCACACGTTCTGCCACGCTCTGGAAGCTGCAACAGGCTATTCTGACCGCCTTCTGCACGGTGAAGGTGTGGCAATAGGTTGTGCGCTGGCGTTTGAGCTGTCGTCTCGGCTGGGTTTGTGTTCGCAAGAGGATCCAAGCCGGGTGCGCGCGCACTTGCGTGCGATGGGGATGAAGACGGATCTGGCTGATATTCCGGGCGAATTGCCAAGTGCCGACGCGCTGGTGGATCTGATGGGGCAAGACAAAAAAGTCGTGGACGGTCAGCTTCGGTTTATTCTCGCGCGCGGGATCGGAGAGGCGTTTGTGACGCCAGATGTGCCGAAAGATGCGGTTCTTTCGGTTCTGTCGGATGCCCTTGCGACGGCTTGAACTGAAAGCCTAACGACCCTGAATAACCACCAACTCACCGATGTTTTCGCGGGTGATGTAACCCATCATCCGACCGGCCCGAGTGACCACGGCAATTGCCGGAGCCCCCTTATGCAGATGTTCCAACACGGTCTCGAGGCCGGTGGTAAGCGAAACTGCGGGGACATCGGCATTCATGATCGAGGTGGCAGGTGCCGATCTGGGTTGATCGCCTGCGAGCGCGGCAAACAGCCGATCTCGGGTCACAAAACCAAGCAGAGATTGATCCGTATCCAGTACAGGGAATTCGTGCTGCGTGGTGTGAATTACGGCTTGTGCTGCTGTGCTCAGCGTATCGTTGGGGGAGAGCGCGTGAAACTCGGTGATCATCGCGTCCCGGGCCAGAACGCGACGTGCCGCAGATCGCAAGGCGACGTCCTGGCTTTCTGCGTTGGCGGCGATGAACACGAACACTGCGATCAGCACAAGAAACGGGTTGCCCGAACTCAGCCCCACAAAACCCAGGCCAACGGCGACGATCTGGCCACCGAGCGCAGCCACGCGTGTTGCTTTGACACGATCCATGCGCAGGCAAAGAAGGGCGCGGAACACGCGTCCTCCGTCCATGGGGAAGGCAGGGATCATGTTGAATACTGCCAGCAGAAGGTTGATATAGGCCAGCCTGTTCAGAAACCCGATGCCCGGTGAATCGATCTGGGAAAGCGTCTCGATCGGCAATCCAGCACCAAACGCGACCAGAATGACCCAGATCACGATGTTCACCGCCGGACCTGCAAGTGCCACCAAGACTTCTTGCAACGGCTTTTCCGGCATCCTTTCAAGCCGGGCCAACCCACCGATCGGCAACAGTGTTATGTCTGGGGTCTTGATTCCATACCGCCGGGCCATGAGGGCATGACCGAACTCATGGGCGACCACACAGGCAAACAAGGCCAAAACAAACAAGAGGTTGTCAATGGCTGCCAGCAGGCCGCCTGCTGAATAGGCCGCAAAGCCCACCCAGGCCAGCAGTAAGAAGAATGTGACATGGACCCTCAGTTCGGACCCGAGCAATCGGCCGAGAGAGAAGGACCATGTCATGTCGTGTCTCCGATTTGCTTAGAACGGAATCTCGTCGTCGTCGATTCCGCCCGATGCCGGTGCCGGTGCCGGGGAACTGGACGGACCGCCATAGGGGTCTCCGTACCCGCTGCCTCCGGCTTGGCCACCGCCATAACCACCGCCACTGCCGCCACCGCCTTCGCCGCGCCCATCCAGCATCACGAGGGTAGAGCCAAAGCCCTGCAGGACAACTTCGGTAGAATAGCGGTCCTGGCCTGACTGGTCCTGCCACTTGCGGGTCTGCAATTGCCCTTCAAGATAGACCTTTGAACCCTTGCGCAGGTATTGCTCTGCCACACGGACCAAGCCTTCGTTGAAGATGGCGACCGAGTGCCATTCTGTGCGTTCGCGGCGTTCACCCGTGTTACGGTCTTTCCAGTTCTCTGACGTGGCAATACGCAGATTGCAGACTTTGCCGCCATTCTGGAATGTCCGCACTTCGGGATCACGCCCCAGATTTCCGACCAGAATGACCTTGTTGACTGAACCCGCCATGTAATTCCTCGTTCCGTTCTGACGTAAATGCGCCGAATCTGGCGCGACTTGTTTTGTGAGACCCTATACGGCCTGCATCATGGTTGAAAACAGTAGATACAACAGTGTGGAACAAGAGTCTTACTTTGGTCTTTACCAAGCTTTCATTTTTTGCGGGAATACCTATACTCCGACTGGTTTCTTATCGAGCAGGATAGGCATTGATGCGTTCTTGGGTTGCCGGGTTTTCTGTTGTCTGCCTTGTGCTGGCTGTCGCGCCTGTGCAGGCGCAAACGCTGTCCACCAAAAGCCGTAAGGATATCTTCCTCAAACAGTCCAAGATTTTGGATTCCCGCGCGGCGACGCAATATCGTGATTCCGCGCGGTTGAAACCAAAGACATCCCGTGCGCAGACCAGCAAGCGATATACCGGAAAGTACCGCGGTCAGTATCTGGATCTGGCGAAACAGGCTGCCCGCCTTCATGACGTTCCCGAAGACTTGTTTCTGCGCCTTGTGCAGCAGGAAAGCGGATGGAACCCACAGGCGAAGTCTCACAAAGGTGCTCTGGGATTGGCGCAGCTGATGCCCCAGACCGCCGAGCTTTTGGGGGTCAACCCCCATGACCCCCAGCAGAATCTTGAGGGTGGGGCCAGATACCTGTCCTGGCAGTATCGCAAGTTCAAATCCTGGCCATTGGCTTTGGCCGCTTACAATGCGGGCCCAAAAGCGGTGGAAAAGCATGGCGGCATTCCGCCATACAAGGAAACCCAGAACTACGTGAAGGTCATCTGGGGCGGTTAAACCCGATGCCGCGGCGCAGAGCGTCCAGTTCTTGATTATGTGCAACCTGACCCGCTAATCTGAAAGGGTATCGCCCAGTAACTGGTGAGGCCCTAAATGCCTGTTGACCACCCAGAGATTCCCAGAGAAACGCTGGCCAACTGGCAGCAACTGGTTGATCTGGTCGCAGAGTTGGCGGATGTGCCTGCAAGCCTGATCATGAAAACCGACGCGCCGGATCATGCGGTGCTGATCACCTCGGATCATCCCGAAAACCCATATCCGGTCGGCTTGAGCTTCCAGTTGAACCCCAAGCTTTATTGTCAGGGCGTCTTGCAGCGGGACGAGGAATTGGTGGTCAAAGATGCTGCGTGCGATCCGGTTTGGGCGGACAATGACGATCTGGAACATGGGATGACATTTTACATCGGCCTTCCACTGAAATGGCCTGATGGATCGGTATTTGGAACTATTTGTGTTCTGGATCGCAAGCAGAACCGACGTGCCTTGTTGTTCCGCGAAGGGCTGGCGCAGTTCGCACGCATGGTCGAGTCGGATTTGGCTTTGTTGCAAGAGGTTTACCTGCGTCGCGCGCTGGAAGGAAAACTCAACGAAACACTGGCACAGCTGGAAACACGTGTCGCGAAACGCACGCGTGAGCTGCAGGAAACCAACACGGCGCTGCGCGTCCTGCTGTCCAGTCTGGATGACGATCGCAAAAGCCGCGATCACGAAATAGTCGAACAGGTGCGCAGCAGAGTGCTGCCATATCTGGAAAAAATTCGAACGCAGCTTTCCGGGGATGAGGCGCAGTATGTCTATCTTGAACTGGCCGAGAAGAACCTGAACGAGATCACGTCTGCATTGTCGGACAAACTGACAGATGCATTTGCAGTGATGACCCCGACAGAGATCGAGATTGCGCAGATGGTCATGTTTGGAAAAACGACCAAAGACATTGCCAAGGCCCTGTCGCGAGAAACATCGACAATTGATTTTCACCGCAACAACATCCGCCGCAAGCTGGGGCTCGAAGGACGCGACCAGAATTTGCGCAGTCATTTGCTCTCGATTTCGTGAACATGAAATGTGGGGTTTCTCCCCATATTTCGCCCCCATTTTTTCGGTCTGAGCCGATATGTTTTGAATTGTTATCTTTAGCTGGGACGCGCGGAAAAACTGCGAGGGTCCAGCAGAGAGGTACACAAAAATGGATCGCAAAGATCTGAAACCAACCATCCTGATCGGGGACAAAGATCATCTGGCGCCGGGGCTGTCGCGCCGGTCGTTCTTCATGGCGGCAGGCGCTGCCGGGGTCGGCGCGACCGCTTCTGTGCTGGGTGCACAACCGGCCCAGGCGCAATCTCAGGCGTGGCTACAGCCGGGCAACAACAACCATGTGATCGATCTGCAAGGCGCAATGGGTCAGGCCAGCACTGGGACGGTTGGCATCGACTATTATGGGCATTGTGCGATCAAGATCACCTCGCCCAACGGGGCAACAGCGCTGTTTGATCCCTGGCGGGATGATCCGTCGGGCGCGTGGGGTCTTTGGTTCCGCAACGAGTTCCCGCAAATCCCGGTAGACATCACCCTGTCGACCCATGCACATTTCGATCACGATGCGATTGAACGCCCAAACTCGACCATGGTGCTGGATCGTATGGTAGGCAAATTCGAGTTTTCTGACATCAAGATCACGGGTTTTGCCGACAAACACGCTTGTGTCGCGCCGGGATGGTATGACTGGACCAATGCGCTGGCCGAATTTGGGGTGGAAGCCTGCCCGCCGAACAATGTAGGTCACATGGATATGGTAGTCTATCTGGTCGAGACCGGCGGCATTCGCACGCTGATCTGGGGCGACAATCGCCATAACCCGCCGCAGGAGTTCTGGGACGCAATCGGTCAGGTGGATGTTCTGACTCTGCCGGTGGATGGCTCGGAACACATTCTCAGCTTCGATCAGGGCAACGACATTGTGTCCAAGCTCAAGCCCAAGGTGATCATCCCCACACATTACCTGAATGAGGTCACGTCCTACACGTTGACCACGCTACAATCTGCGGACGATTGGGTGAAGGGACAGCAGAGTTACAAGATGCTCGACAGCGCCAGCCTTCAGCTTGAAGCCGGTGGAATTGCAGGAATGAACCAGGAATTCATGCATTTTGGAAACAACGTCATGACCGGTTGACGAATTACTAAAGGTCGCCACTCACACACACTTCCACACGCCGTCTGTCTCCCCACAAACCACGGCGTCAAGAGAAAGGGCCGGTCTCCGACCGGCCCTTTCTAAATGCTAGCAACAGGTTTATTCCGCCGCGACTTTTATCACCGGCTCCATCCGGGCCAGAATATCTTCGGCCAGGTGACATTTTACCTGATGCCCATTTGCCAGCGTCTGCACCGGCGGCACATGCGATTCACACCGTCCATCAGGCACTTCGGATTTCCAGCGGCAACGTGTCTGGAACGGACAACCCGGCGGTGGGTTCATCGCCGAAGGAATATCACCTTCCAGAACGATGTGCTGTTTCTCGACCGAGGTATCCGCAATCGGAACCGCGCTCAGCAACGCTTCGGTGTAAGGGTGATAGGGCGGGGCAAAAACCTGATCCGTGGTGCCCAATTCCACAACATGGCCCAGATACATCACCATGACCCGGTCGCTCAGGTAACGCACGATGGACAGGTCGTGGCTGATGAACAGCAGCGTGGTTTTGTGTTCTCGCTGAATCTCCATCAACAGATCCGTCACGGCTGCCTGAACCGACACATCCAGCGCCGAAACGGGTTCGTCCGCCACAACGATTCGCGCATCCCCGGCAAAGGCGCGTGCGATACCCACGCGCTGTTTCTGACCACCCGACAGTTGTCGCGGCATTCTGTCCGCAAAGGCGCGCGGCAGCTTCACCAGATCAAGCAGTTCCAGCATCCGCTTCTTGCGCTCGGCCTCAGAGGTTCCGACGCCGAAGATTTCCAGCGCACGGATGATCTGACGTCCGACGGTCATCGACGGATTCAGCGTGTCGAACGGGTTCTGGAAAACCATCTGAACTTCGCCGACCGTCTTGGCATCACGCTCTTCGATGGGCACCTGCTCGATGTTACGGTTGTCCAGCAGAATCTGTCCGTCCGTGGCCGTCTCCAACCCCATAAGAACCTTGGCGAAGGTGGACTTGCCGCAGCCGGATTCCCCCACGATAGCCAGTGTCTCAGATTCGTGCGCCTCGAAGCTGAGCGTCTCGTTGGCCTTCACAACCTTCTTCTCACCGCCACCAAACAAGGCATTTGCAGCGACCTCGTAGTATTTCTTGAGATTGTCTATTTTCAGTACCGTCCGGCCGATTTCACCTTTTTCCTTCTGATCCGCCAGAGTGAGAGGGGCATTCCAGTCGATCTCCTGGAATTTCAGACAGCGCGTATGGTGCCGGTCATTTCCGGGCACAGCCTCCATCAGGATGTCTTTCGCGTCACAGCGACCCTCTTCGAAATAGTCGCAGCGCGGTCCGAAGTTGCAGCCCGGAGGCCGCTCGTGGGGCAATGGGAAGTTCCCCGGAATGGCCACCAACGGACGCGAATTCTTGTCTGCGCCCGGCAGCGGGATCGAACGGAACAGCGCCTGTGTATAAGGGTGCTGCATCTCGTCGAACACATCCTTGATCGAGCCGCGCTCGACCGCTTCACCCGAATACATCACGCATAGTCGGTCGCAGGTTTCCAGAACCAGCCCGAGGTTGTGCGAGATAAACAACATCGAGGTGCCGTATTTCTTACCCAGATCCTTGACCAGTTCGACCACAGCGGCCTCAACCGTCACGTCCAAAGCGGTTGTCGGCTCATCCAGGATCAACAGCGCCGGTTTCGACATCAGCGCCATAGCAATCACGATGCGCTGCTGCTGACCGCCCGACAGCTGGTGCGGAAACGAATTCAGCATCCGCTCGGGGTCCGGCAGGCGAACGTCCGTCACCACTTCCAGTGCACGAGAGTAAGCCTCTTCCTGACTTACACCCTCGTGGATCATCGGCACTTCCATCAGCTGTTTGCCGATCTTCATCGCCGGGTTCAGCGAGGCCATCGGCTCCTGGTAGATCATCGCGATTTCATTTCCGCGAATGTCGCGCAACTCCTCGCTCGACATCTCTGCCAGATCGCGGCCCTTGAACTTGATTGTGCCTCCGACGACGCGGCCGTTTTTGCCAAGGTCCTGCATCACGCCCAGCGCCACGGTCGATTTACCACAACCGGATTCGCCAACCAGCCCCACGGCTTCGCCGGGCTGTACGCTGACCGAGAAATCCATCACGGCGGGAATTTCCCGCAGGCGGGTAAAGAATGAGATGGACAGCTTGTCGATCTCCAGGATCGGGCCGTCATAATCCGCCATTTTGCTCATCTTGCTTACTCCTCACCAAATGCGGGGATCCCCTTCATCTGGCCGAAAATATCCCGGGGGGTCCGGGGGGGCTGGCCCCCCGGCCTCGATCACATCAGTCCTTCAAGCTTTCTTCGCGCAGGCCGTCGGCCAACAGGTTCAGACCAAGAACCAGCGACAGCAGCGCAAAAGCAGGCGGAAGGGCAGGGTGCAGGTAGATCGACAGAAGCTTCCGCCCCTCATTGATCGTCGACCCCCAATCCGGGCTTTCAGGCGGCAGGCCCAGCCCGAAGAAACCCAAGGTACCCAAAAGGATGGTGGTGTAACCGATACGCAGACAGAAATCGACGATCAGCGGACCACGGGCGTTGGGCAGGATTTCCCACAACATGATGTACCACGGACCCTCGCCACGCGTCTGGGCCGCGGCCACGTAGTCACGTGTCTTGATGTCCAATGCCAGTCCGCGCACAATACGGAAAACCGTGGGTGAGTTTACAAAAACCACCGATACGAAGACCACCAGAATACCGCCGGGGATATCGAACAGGTCCAAATAGGTTGGCAGGCCCCAGATCCGATAAGCCTCGGTGTTGATGACGTAGCCTCCAGTTGAAATCAGTGACAGATACAGCCAGATCGCAACGCCCAGAACACCGATCAGCAGAGGGGTGCGGAAATTCGGGCGTGTGTAATAGCGCGAGTTCAGCAACACACAGATGAACAGGATCGGGAACACGAACAGAACGGCCGCCATGTAGTTTGGCACCCCGGTCGCCACGATTTCCGGTGTCACCAGAAGATAGAACAGCAAGATGACCGGGAAGGCGAGGATCAGGTTGGCCAGGAAAGACAGGAACGTGTCCAGACGACCGCCGTAATACCCGGCGGGAAGTCCCAGCGTAATACCGACCATGAAGGCGAACATCGTTGCAAGCGGTGCTATCTGCACCACGACCCAGGCCCCTTTGACCATCCGGCTGAATACGTCACGTGCCAGGTTGTCACCGCCCAGAAGATACCAGGCGTACTCGCCGTCCTCCAGGTTCGGTAAAGGTGTTCCCGGCACTTTGTTCTTCATGCCAGAGATCTGTGTCAGCGGGTCATGGGTAACGATCAGGTCAAGCGCGCCGAAGATGCCGGTAAAGACCCAGAACATCACAAGGCCAAAGCCGATCATACCGATGGGACTGTCATACAGTTTGCCGTATAACCCCAACCGCCTTTTAAAGGCGATCGACATGGCGAACATGATGATCAGCGCGACCCATACTGGCAGGAATTGCTGGGAAATGGCGCCGATGATCCCGGCACCTGTGCCCATCAGGATACCCAGCACCAGATAGGCCACGGCCAATCCTACGCTGGCCAGAAAACTGTAGTGCAGCGCAAGTTGGATCAGTCCGCGGACACCGCCGCCTGAACTGACGGATCCATCCGGGTTCACGACAATCTGCTGTTCAGGCTGGAATATACTGACGATGATCCAGACCAAGATCGACAGGATCAGTGCTGCCAGTGCGATCATCAGCAGCGGGTTCAGGAAGGCAATAGAGCCGGTCCAGGATAGTGGTTCCATAATCTCTCCCTCCTTATGAAATGCGGATGCGCGGGTTGAGGTAGACGTAGCCGATATCCGAGATCAGCTGCGTTATCAGAACAACAAAGACCGACACGACCGAAATCGCCAGCAGAAGCTGGATGTCGTTGTTGCCTGCTGCCTGAACAAGCGCCCAGCCGAAACCTTTGTAGTTAAACAGGGTTTCAACAATTACGACGCCGTTGAGCAGCCATGGGAACTGCAGCATGATAACCGTGAACGGCGCGATCAACGAGTTGCGCAACGCGTGTTTCATGACGATGTTCGGGAACGAGACGCCTTTCAGCCGCGCGGTTCGGATGTATTGCGCCGTCATCACCTCGGTCATCGAAGCGCGGGTCATCCGGGCGATATAGCCCATACCGTACAGCGCGATGGTTAGGACCGGCAGGAAGAAGTTCTCGAATGTCGGGTTCTCCATCGCTTGCGTCGCGGTTCCCTTGAACCACTTCAATCCAACCGTGGACGAGGTGAAGATTGCGATGAAGATAACGCCGGACACATATTCCGGTGTCGCTGTCGTTATGATCGAGAAAGTTGAAAGGGATCGATCCAGGGCTGATCCCTCTCGCATCCCGGCCAGAACACCAACAATCAATGCAGAAGGCACCATCAGGACCAAAACCCAGAACATGAGGTAACCTGTGTTGCCCAGACGCTTACCAACAATGGTTCCGACTTCGTCCTTGAATACGGTCGAGTATCCCCAATCGCCCTGAAGAACCCCGCAATATCTTGCCGTGTCTTCTGCCGTCGAACCGGGTCTCGTGCAGGTTCCCACAAACTGGCCATCTTCCAGGGTGTTCTGAAATCCGGGCATCACGCCCAGCCATTGGCCGTATTTCACGAGTGTTGGCTGTAGGTAACCGCGGTTATCCAACCAGGCTTCGACCTGCTCATCCGACATGCGCTGGTTGCCCTGCGTTTTCGCCAGCTTTTCAAGGTTCGGGTAAAGGTTGGTCAGGAAAAAGACGACGAATGTCAGACATAATGCCGTAAGCAGCATCACTCCGAACCGTCGTAGGATGAATAGTCCCATGGTGGCCCCTGTTGTTCAGGTATTCCGCAGATCATTGGACCATTTTCTGGCCTCGGACGTCCGACCCCGCGTCGGCAAGTCTGCGGCTGGAAAGGGGCGCCCGTGTCAGGCGCCCCTTGTGTGTCATTGGCAGTGCTTAAGAAGCCCAGCCCCACTTGTAGTGGTGGTGTTCGAAGGTCACGTGCATATCCGTATCCACAAGGCCTTCTTTCATGTGACGATAGAGCGAACGCCAATAGGGCTGGATCGTGACTCCATCTTCCTGCAGCAGGGCTTCGCCACGCGCCATGACTTCGCGACGTTGATCTGCGTCAGCAATGGCAAGCGCTTCTTCCAGAATGGCGTCAAATTCCGGGTTCGCATAGCCAAACTCGTTCCAGGCTTCGCCCGAACGATAGGCAAGTGCCCAGACCTGCACACCCAGCGGACGCGGGTTCCAGTTGGTCGAGCTGAACGGGTACTTTGCCCAGTCGTTCCAGAAGGTATTGCCCGGCAGAACGGTCCGCTTGACCTTGATTCCGGCGTCGCGCAGCTGCGCGGCAACGGCATCAGTGGTGTTGCGACGCCAGTCATCGTCGATCGAGATGATCTCGTGCTCGAAGTCACCGAAACCAGCTTCGTCCATCAGCGCCTTGGCTGCCGCAGGATCAACTTTTTGCGGTGGAAGTTCTGCGTATTCCGGATGTAGCGGTGCCACGTGATGGTTCTCCGCCGGGGCTCCGCGGCCGCCATAGCCCAGTTCCAGACAAACAGAATTGTCTACGGCCATCTGAATCGCCTGCCGAACACGTTTGTCCGCATAAGGTTTCTGACCGTCGATCTCGGCCAGCTGGTTGGGACGAACAACGATAGTCGCAGCGGTCACAACTTCGGATTTCACATAACCTAGGCCATCCATCACGTCGATGAATTCGCCCACGGATTCATAAAGCATGTCAACTTCGTCGGATTCCAGTGCTGCCAGCCAGGCAGACGGGTCAGTTCCGTAGTCGATGTACTCGATACGATCCAGGGCAGGGCGGCCAAATACTTCTTCGCCCCACCAGGTGTGATCCGGGTTGCGAACCAGAACGGCTTTTACACCGACTTCAAGCTCATCAATCAGGTAGGGGCCGGTTCCCACGTTGTTCAGCAGGTCTGTCTCGCTGAACGAGCTGTGAACAATCGCGCCGGGATAATCGGCCATGCCAGGAATAAGGGTGATATCCGGTTTGGGCAGGTTCAGCTTGACCGTGGTTGCGTCGACAACTTCGATGACACCTTCACCGGCCTGACCAGTCTCGGCGTCGATCAAGGTCGCGAAGCGGCCGGCCATCGAGTTGGTTTCCGAGCTCTTGTCGCACCAGCGCGCGATGTTGCGGGCGACGTCGTCAGCCGTGAAATCATCGCCGTTGTTCCACTTGACGCCTGGGCGGACATTCAGAGTGTATTCGGTTGCGTCATCGTTGACTTCCCAACCTTCGAGCAGCATGCCGCGGAACGAACCGTCCGAGTTGTATTCGACCAGATATTCCAGTGTGCCGCGTGTCACGTTTGCGATTTGCGACCAGTCATAGGTACGGGGGTCTTTAAGTGCGCGTACTTCCATCTGCACGCGCAGTGTGCCGCCGTCTTGCTTTGCGGTTTGGGCCAAAGCAGGTGTCGGCAATCCGATCATGCTGTAGGCCACGGCGGCTGAAACTCCAAGACCGGTGGCGCGCGTCATGAATTCCCGTCGGCTTAGCTTGCCGTCGCGGTATTCCTGAGCGTGCATCTCGGCTGCCCAGTGCACCTTGTCTTTGGTGGATTCGGTATTCGTCATGGATGTCTCCCTGTGACACTGATTTTATTGATTGATTGTGGCTCTACGCGACCCGGATTTTCACGGTCGCCAGAGCGAAGGATTTTGTTTTTTGGACTCTGTACATCCCCATGTCGTTATTCGGCACCAGAATTCTAGTAAGGTCAATGTTCGAAATCGTCATAAGTAGTACAAAAACGACATTCGCGATCAGTTGCAGTCGTAGAGGTGTTTTCTTCAAACGGCCCAAAGCGATGCCGGCATTCCCATTGTTTTCTTAGTTTGTTAAGGGAAACCGCAGCAAATCATTAAGTTCTGTTAAGCTTTGAGACTTGGTGGTCGTCTTGCTTAAGCAAAGTCGAAAGCTCTGGGTATCACTATGAAAAATCGACGTGATTCCATGCCTTCATACGGGCGCGAAACCAGGTGCGCTGACGCTTGGCGAATTGCCTTGTTGCAATGGTTGCGCGCTCGCGCGCCTGATCCAAAGTCATCGCGCCGTCCAGATACGCCCTGAGTTCCGGAACACCTATGGCCTTGCAGGCCGGAAGGGTTGGGTCGAACCGGTCCTGCATGGCGCGCACTTCCTCGATTGCACCCTGTTTGAGCATCTGATCAAAGCGGCGTTCTATCCTGTCCAGCAGCCATGTCTTGTCGACATCGAATACGATGGGAACCGTATCGTGAAGCTGCAGTATCGGCGGAGGGGTTTCGGCCTGCCAGGACAACAGGCTGCGACCTGTGGCGCGCTGCACCTCCCAGGCGCGTTGCACGCGGGCACGGTTCTGTGCGTCCAGCCCTGCAAGCGTGTCTGCATCGACCCCCTCCATAAGGTCTGCCATGGGCATCTGATCAGCCTCGGCCCGAACCGCAGGTGGAGTCGCTGGGATTTGCGCCATGCCTTCGGTCAGCGCCGAGAAATAAAGGCCCGTCCCACCGACAATGATCGGGCGTTGATCCCCTGTGAGCAGGGGCACGACCTCGCGCAGCCAATGGCCGGTAGAATAATCCTGATCATAGGCGACATGTCCGTACAGCAGATGTGGCACGCGGGTTTCTTCTTCAGTGGATGGCCTGGCCGAGATGACGCGCCAGCAGTCATAAACCTGACTTGCATCCGCGTTGACGATAACTCCGCCATGCCGTTCGGCAATCTCCAGCGCCAACGCTGATTTCCCCGATGCCGTCGGCCCTGCAATCAGAACCGGCTTGTCTTCGGGAATTGGAGACAGTCGCTGAAAAAGCAGGTCTGTTGATCGCCGGGTCATGCGCGGTTGCCTCTATCCTCACCAACCGCATTGAACCTGCGGAGCTTTTGCTTCATTTTGCGCCGGAAATTAACCCCGTGCCAGCCCGGAGCGCAACATGAGCCTTTCCCCTGCTACTGAAACTGCTGAGTCCCCGAAAACAAAGTACAAACGGGTCATGTTGAAAATTTCAGGGGAGGCGTTGATGGGGGATCAGGGATTCGGTCTGCACCCGCCAACCGTGCAACGCATCGCACAGGAAGTGAAATCGGTCCACGATCTGGGCGTCGAGATTTGCATGGTCATTGGCGGCGGCAACATTTTTCGGGGCCTGAGCGGTTCAGCCCAGGGGATGGAGCGGACCACAGCGGATTATATGGGCATGTTGGCTACGGTAATGAACGCGCTGGGGATGCAATCCGCACTGGAAGAGAACGGAGTGTTCACCCGCGTGATCTCGGCCATTCGCATGGACGAGGTATGCGAGCCTTATATCCGCCGCCGCGCCGTACGGCACCTCGAGAAAAAGCGGGTCTGTATCTTCGCCGCCGGTACTGGCAATCCATATTTCACGACAGACACCGCAGCCACCCTGCGCGCCAACGAAATGGCGTGCGAGGCGATCTTCATGGGCAAGAACGGAGTGGATGGCGTGTACGACAAGGACCCTGCGGAACATGCTGACGCAGTGCGTTATGATACCGTGACCTATGATGACGTGCTGGCCAAGCGACTGCGGGTCATGGATGCCTCGGCCATTGCGTTGGCACGCGACAACAATCTGCCCCTGATCGTCTTCGGGCTTGATGAGCCCGGTGGCTTCCGCGGAATTCTCGCAGGCGAGGGGACCTATACCAAGGTTCAGGGTTGAGGCCGGTGCAAGCGCCGGGCAACTCTGCAAGCTTTCAAAGCCCCGGCCTTATGTCGGGGCTTCTGCGTTTTGCTTTTGCTTGACGGTTGAGGACGGCGCTGTCTAAGTATCGGTGTCCTTCCAAGGCGAAGGGCTGCCCCGTGCTTTGTTGGCCCAAGGCCCGAGCACAGGCTGGGCTGGAAGACCTGCCATGATTTCTGAGATGTCCGGAAACATGCGTGGGCATCACATTGATCTGAAAGCATAAATAAGGAGCAATGAGGCATGAGCTCTCTGGATATCGATTTCGTTCGGGCGCAATTCCCGGCCTTTTCCGAACCCAGCCTGCAAGGCCAGGCGTTTTTCGAAAACGCGGGTGGATCTTACACCTGCAAGCCGGTGATTGACCGGCTGACACGGTTCTACACGCAGCGCAAGGTTCAGCCCTACGCCCCATATGAGGCCAGCTGCTTGGCGGGCGTCGAAATGGACGAAGCGCGTGCGCGCATGGCCGCCATTCTGGGCGTTGACACGGATGAGTTGAGTTTTGGCCCCTCAACCACCCAGAACACTTATGTCTTGGCGCAGGCGTTCCGACAATGGATGCAGCCCGGCGAGGCAATCGTCGTGACCAATCAGGATCACGAAGCCAACTCTGGCCCATGGCGCCGTCTGGCTGAGGACGGGATTGAGGTGAGGGAATGGCAGATCGATCCGGAAACCGGATCGCTGAACCCTCAGGATCTGGAAAACATGTTGGACGAAAAAGTGCGTCTGGTCTGTTTTCCTCATTGCTCAAATGTTGTTGGTGAGATCAATCCGGTCACAGAGATCACTGCTATTGCGCATGCGGCGGGTGCGTTTGTCTGCGTTGATGGCGTATCCTACGCCCCGCACGGATTTCCGAATGTTGGCGATCTGGGGCCGGATATCTATTTGTTTTCTGCGTACAAGACCTATGGCCCGCATCAGGGGTGCATGGTCATCCGCCGCACACTGGGAGAGCTGCTGCCCAACCAGGCGCATTATTTCAACGGTGACGTCTTGTACAAGCGATTCACCCCGGCTGGCCCCGATCACGCGCAGATCGCAGCCAGTGCTGGTATGGCGGATTATGTTGAGCTGCTGTGTGCCCACCATGGCGGGCCCGAGACGGGCGCGGCAGAGCAGGGTGCGTTTGCCCATGATCTGATGCGGTCGCACGAAGTGTCGCTGCTGCAACCGGTTCTGGATGCGGTAAAGGACCGTAACGCGGTACGTCTGATCGGTACGTCTGACGCCAACCGGCGCGCGCCCACCGTTGCGCTTTCGTTGAACCGTCCGGCTGAACCAGTTGCAGCAGAACTGGCGCAATATGGTGTCATGGCAGGTGGCGGAGACTTCTATGCGGTGCGTCCCTTGCGGGCGATGGGTGTTGATCCGGTACAAGGTGTTTTGCGCGTCAGCTTCACACATTACACTACACAGCACGAAATTGATCAGCTTTTAGAGGCTCTTGAGCGCGTTTTGTGATCCACTACCCTTGAGAGTGCGTATAGATAAGAACCTCAAGGGCGGATTGTAGTGCAAGAGCAGGCTCCGATCGTTTTGTGGTTTCGACGGGATTTACGTCTGTCGGACCACCCCGCGTTGACTGCGGCGGCCGAAAGTGGCCGTCCGGTCATACCACTTTTTATTCATGACGATATTGTCGACCAGATGGGAGCCGCGCCAAAGTGGCGTTTAGGCTTGGGGTTGGAGGCATTCAAAGCGTCACTGGCCAATATGGGCAGCCGACTGATCTTTCGACGCGGTGATGCGCTTGAACAGGTGCAGCGGGTAATGGCCGAGACCGGCGCAACCTCTGTCTTCTGGTCCCGCGCTTACGATCCTGCCTCGATTGAACGCGACAAGAAGATTAAGTCTGTACTTGCAACAGAAGGTGTGACTGCAAAGTCATTTTCCGGGCATCTGCTTTTTGAACCCTGGACTGTCGCCACCAAATCGGGTCATCCGTTTCGGGTTTTCACACCGATGTGGCGTGCGGTTCAGGGGCGGGAAGTACAACTTCCTGACGCGCCAATTACTGCGCTTAAGGCACCTGTGTCGTGGCCTGCTTCTGACGGCTTGAGCGATTGTCGGTTGGGGGGGGCAATGAACAGGGGAGCGAGGGTCGTGCGCCCTCATGTGCAACCTGGCGAGCGAGCCGCTCTGGATCACCTCGAAGAGTTTCTCGACCGGATTGTTCAATACTCCGATCTTCGGGACAGGCTGGATCAGGATGGGACGTCCAACCTGTCAGAGTACCTCTCTTTGGGTGAGATCGGGCCACGCACCGTCTGGCACATGATCCAGCGGGCCGCGTTGACCGGAACACGGGGAACCGACGCTTTTTTGCGCCAACTTGTCTGGCGTGAGTTTGCTTATCATCTTATGTTCCATACGCCCCAACTGGTGACATCCAACTGGAAGCCGGAATGGGACAGTTTTCCCTGGAACACCGATCCGGACCATCCCGAGGTCACTGCCTGGCGGCAGGCCAGAACCGGAATCCCTGTTGTCGATGCCGGCCTGCGGCAAATGTATGTGACAGGTCGGATGCACAACCGGGCCCGTATGATCGTCGCAAGCTATCTGACCAAGCATCTGATGACCCATTGGAAAATAGGGATGGAGTGGTTTGAGGATTGTCTGGTCGACTGGGATCCGGCCTGTAATGCCATGGGCTGGCAGTGGGTTGCCGGCTCGGGGCCCGATGCATCCCCGTTCTTCCGGATTTTCAATCCCCAGACACAAGCAGAGAAATTCGATCCTGACGGGGTGTTTGTGCGCCACTGGATCGCTGAAGGCCATGCCGAACCCGGCAACACGGCCCTTTCATATTTTGATGCCGCGCCGAGATCGTGGGGTCTGCGCCCGGATGCGAATTACCCCAAGCCGATCGTTGAATTGTCCGAAGGGCGGACCCGCGCCTTACGCGCATACGAAAGCCGAAAACCCCACTAAGGAACTGAAAACTTGCCAGAAACAATTTCGCCGCCTAGCTTTGTACAAGTACCGCAGAGGGGAGAGCGGATGATCCTGACGACGACCGAAGGGCAGAAAAACCTGCCCAGATATTTCGCCCAAGTCTTCAAAATGTTGAACCGGATGGAATCCGGGCGACTGGATATCAAACTGCCCGATGGTCGCACGTTTCGCGCAGAAGGCGCAAAGGCCGGACCGGTTGCTCAGGTCGAAATTCACGACGACGACGTCTTTGCACGCCTGATCCGCGAAGGCGAACTGGGCTTCTCCGATGCGTATCTGGACGGACATTGGAGTACACCTGATCTGCGGTCTTTCATGGATCTTGTGCATCTAGGAACCGAAACCGTTTATGACGGGTTTACGGGCCAGTTTCTTGTTCAGGCCTATGAACGGCTGCGGTTCTGGCTGCACCGAAACAACAGGGCGCAAGCCAAGAAGAACATCTCGTATCACTACGATCTGGGAAATGATTTTTACAGCTCATGGCTGGACGAGACGATGACTTATTCCAGTGCGATATTTGAAACCGGGCAGGAAAGCCTCGAGAATGCGCAGACAGCCAAGTACGCCAGTCTTGTGGATGAGATGGGTGCAAAACCGGGGGATCATGTTCTGGAGATCGGATGTGGCTGGGGCGGTTTCGCGGAATATGCCGCAAAGGAACGGGGTTTGCGTGTCACCGGCCTGACCATCAGTCAGGAACAATTTAAATACGCCAAGGAACGTATTGAAAAGGCAGGATTATCAGATCAAGTCGAATTCAAGCTGCAAGACTATCGGGATGAACGCGGGGTCTATGACGGCATAGCATCCATCGAGATGTTTGAGGCGGTGGGTCAAAAATACTGGCCGGTTTATTTCGAAACCGTTCGTGAGCGGTTGAAGCCTGGCGCTCAAGCGACTTTTCAAATCATAACGGTGGGTGATCACCGCTGGGATTTTTACAAGAATGGCGTTGATTTCATTCAGAAATACATCTTCCCGGGTGGAATGCTTCCGTCACCGACAATCCTGCGTCAGCAGATAGATCAGGCCGGGTTGCAGGTTGTACGCTCGAAAGAATTCGGGAAAAGCTATGACCTGACTCTGCGCCGCTGGTATGAAACATTCAACGACAAATGGGATCAGATCTCGGACTTGGGGTTTGATGAGCGTTTCCGCCGCATGTGGAATTATTATTTGACCGCGTGCGGTGCGGCCTTTGACACGGGCAATTGCGATGTGACACAGATTACAATATCGAAACCAAGTTAACTCCCGGACCGTCACATGCCCACTGCCTCGCGTCTCGTAGCCGCTGTTTGTCTCATCGTGCTGGCTTTTCTTGTTTCAAGCATGGTTATCGAAAATGGTGAAGAGGGTAAGGACTATGGTTACTTTACCTATGTGAACATGGCTCTTGGCGCGATCTGTGGCTGGAAAATCATGGGCAAGCGCGCCGGGCGCGGGTGGACTGCCGGTATTAACAACGGCTTGACCGGAGTTGCCTCACTGGTTTTTTGGGCGCTGTTTGTGCAGGGGTGCTATCGTATGTTCGATCTTGCAATGCGCAATCGCTATGGTGGCCCGTTCGAAGCCGTGATGGCCATTTTTTCGATTGGAATCGATTACGGCAAGCAACTGATCTATCCCGAGATTCTCATCACATTCGCCGTTGGTGCCGTTGTCGCCGGGCTGGCCACGGAACAGGCCAGCCGCAAATGGCGCTGAACCATTTCGTCACAAGAGAGATTGAATTTGTCTGATCTGTTCTTCTATGGAACGCTGCGGTATCTGCCGCTGTTGCAGCGCGTTCTGGGCCGTCCGCTGGGCGAAATAACGTTTCATACTGCCAAGCTGTGCGATCACGCGGTTCACGCGGTTCAGGGGCAGGATTTCCCGATGATCCTGCCCGCCAAGGGCGCCGCTGCCGAAGGCTTGCTGGTGCAGGGTTTGTCATCCGATGATCTGGCCAGGCTGGCCTATTACGAAGGATCTTTTGACTATGACCTGAAATCGTTGAAGGTTATTCTGGAGGACGGGGGCGAAGCCCCGGCGCAGGTCTTTTTCCCGACCCCGGGCGCATGGCAGCCTGGTGAGTTGTGGTCGTTACAGGACTGGGTGGACAAATTGGGCGAGGTTACAGCTCTCGCTGCCGAAGAGGAAATGGCCTATTTCGGCAAAGTCGATCCCAAAGTCATGGCACGCAGCGTACGCGCCATTCAAACCCGTGCCTGGGCAAAGATCATGGCCAGCCAGCGGCGAACCGGCGACCCGCGGAACATAGACGAAGACGTAATTGTGCACCGCCACGACCGGGTCTATGTGGACTATTTCGGGATGGAGGAAATCGACCTTCAGTTCCGGCAGCATGACGGCAGCATGGGCCCCGTGCTGCACCGGGGCGGTTTGATGCAGGGCAGTGCCGTGTCGGTTCTGCCGTATGACCCGATCCGGGACACCGTGCTTTTGGTTGAGCAGTTCAGGCCGCCGGTGTTTTTGATCAACGATCCGGAGCCCTGGCTTTGGGAAGCAGTTGCCGGGATGATCGACCCCGGCGAAACGCCTGAACAGACGGCGCATCGCGAGGCCATGGAGGAAGCAGGAGTTAGATTTGACAGGCTGGAATATGCGGGCGGCGCGTATTCTTCCAGCGGTTCCTCTACGGGTTTCATGTATCTTTATGTCGGACTTGGCAATTTAACTGAGACAACAATCACCGGTGGCTTGGACACAGAGGGTGAAGATATCCGCAGCCGGATTCTGCCATTCGACGAATTTATCGATATGACGGACCGCCATCTTTTCAAGGATTTGCAACTGGTGTCCCTGGCGTACTGGCTGGCCCGCCATCGGGATCGTTTGCGAGCGTGACTATCTCGCTTGTGGTCGCGGCAGTGCGGCTGTAAATCTTCGAAGATACCAAATGACAAGGGGCGACCATGCGCATTGCACGAGATCTTGCTGACGCAGTAGGAAAAACACCGCTGATCCGGCTGCGCCGCATCAGCGAAGAGACTGGATGCGAGATTCTTGGCAAAGCCGAGTTCATGAACCCGGGTCAGTCGGTAAAGGATCGTGCTGCTCTTTTTATCATTAAAGATGCAATCGCTCGGGGGGATCTGAAACCGGGCGGTACCATCGTGGAAGGCACAGCCGGCAATACCGGTATTGGTCTGGCTCTGGTCGGTGCATCGATGGGATTCAAAACGGTTATCGTTATCCCCGAGACCCAGTCGGAAGAAAAGAAGGATATGCTGCGTTTGGCAGGCGCTCAGTTGGTTCAGGTGCCCGCAGCCCCGTATCGCAACCCAAATAATTTTGTGCATTATTCCCGCCGTCTGGCTGAGGAACTGGCGCAGACAGAACCCAATGGCGCAATCTGGGCCAACCAGTTCGACAATGTGGCGAATCGTCAGGCACATGTGGAAACCACGGGGCCCGAGATCTGGGAACAGACAGGCGGCAAGGTTGACGGGTTCGTCAGCGCCGTCGGGTCGGGTGGAACGTTGGCAGGCGTCGCCGAAGTTTTGCAGCCCAAGGGCGTCAAAATCGGTCTTGCCGATCCCATGGGGGCTGGCCTGTATTCGTTTTACACGACGGGTGAGATCGCGATGGAGGGTGGTTCGATCGCCGAAGGCATCGGGCAGGTGCGTATCACCAAGAACCTGGAAGGGTTTACACCGGATTTTTCGTATCAGATCACCGACAACGAAGCGCTGCCGTACATCTTTGACCTGCTGCGTGAGGAAGGTCTGGTCATGGGCGGCTCAACCGCAATCAACATGGCAGGGGCGGTGCGCCTGGCTAAGGAAATGGGGCCAGGTCATACCATCGTGACCATCCTGTGCGATTACGGCACTCGGTATCAATCAAAGCTGTTCAACCCCGAGTTCCTGCGAGAAAAAGAGCTTCCGGTTCCGGATTGGATGACCGAAGCGCCACGCAGCATTCCCGGCGTATTCGAGGACGTGTGATGCTTGGACAGGTCCGCCTGTTTTTTACCCTGTTATTCCTGTGCTTTGTCTGGTTTTCAACTAGCGCTGTCGCGCAACTGACGGATCGTCAAAGCGAGTATTATCAAGGTTGGATCAAAACGGCGAACCGGGCCGAATCCGTGATTGAGGCGAACCGGGCTTCGGATGCCGCACTAGAGAAATTGCGTTCAGAAATAAATAGGTACAGGGAAGACTTCAATCGGGCCCGAGGTGCTAACACCGACCGCATCACGACGCTTGAAAGTCAGATAAAAGCGTTGGGCCCCAAACCCGAAGGGGACGCGACCGAACCCGAAGATATAGCCAATCTTCGCGCGCATCTGGAAGAACAGCTCAACAGTCTGCGCGTGCCGCGCATCATATCCGAAGAAGCGTATAGCCGTGCGAATGGCCTGATCAGCGAAATCGATCGGATCCTTCGCGCGCGGCAGAAAAAAGAATTTTTTGAACAGGGCCCGTCGCCGATCAACCCGGCGTATTGGGGGCCGGCATGGGTGGATGTCAAAGAGGCCATTCAAAGCCTTGTAAACGAAACGATCACGAATTTGCGTTCAGATGTCGTGCGCGAGCAAGTTCGTGCTCGTGGGCTCGCAATCTTCATACTTCTGATCATTTCAGCCGTGCTGCTGATTTTTGGCAAACGGTGGTCCGAACTTGGAGGCGACTACCTCAGGTTACTCGGCGGGGCCGGGACGGGGGTATGGTCGTTCGTAATCTCACTACTGCGAATTCTATTGCCATGGATCGGAGTGGTTGCCGTGGTCACGGCGATCAGTCTCACCGGTGTTCCGGGGCTGAGGGGCAGCCTTTTGCTTCAGAATGTTCCGTATTGGGCAGCGATCCTGTTTTTCTATGACTGGATTGGTCGCCAAGTGTACGTGATCGGCGCCTCGCAGGGGTTCAAACGTCTGTCCGCAGCGCGTATCACCGAACTGCGCGTGTACATAGACCTGCTTGCCCTGATACTGGTTTTGCACGAATTGGCGCTGCTGTTTGAGCGGATCGAAAACATTTCCGACGCGACCCGCGCCGTCGTCAGCTTCCCGATCATTGTCGCTACGGCTTTGTTGTTGTTGCGAATACGCCAGATTCGAACAACCGACGGCCCGCCGGATCAATCTGCCTCGACCCGTTCCGCAGGTTTCAGCCAGTTGGTCGAGTTCCTGCGCCGGGCTTTGTTCCTGTTGGGCATCGTGTCTCCTTTGTTGGCGATTTTCGGATACACCAATGCGGCCGAAGCAATCGTGTTTCCTGCGGTCAAGACATTGGTGCTGATCGGGGCCTTGGTCATCCTGCAGCGGTTCATCAGTCAAATTTACGGTTGGATCACAGGGCAGGGAGAAGCCGCGCGAGATTCGCTTTTTTCCGTACTGGTCGGGTTTGCATTGGCCATCACGGCACTGCCAATTCTGGCAATTTATTGGGGCGCACGCAAGACTGATCTGCTGGAAGTATGGTCGCGCCTGCTGCTTGGGTTTGATCTCGGCGGAGTTACGATCTCGCCAAGCAACTTTCTGACCTTTGTTGCCGTTTTCGCAATCGGTTATACGCTGACGCGTCTGTTGCAAAGCGGACTGCGGAATTCGCTTCTGCCGAAAACCAGCATAGACCCGGGTGGCCAAAACGCGATTGTCGCCGGGTCCGGATACGTTGGGATATTTCTTGCCGCGTTGGTGGCAATCATGGTGGCCGGATTTGATTTGTCGTCGCTGGCGATTGTCGCCGGAGCGCTGTCTGTTGGGATCGGCTTTGGTTTGCAGACAATCGTGTCAAACTTCGTCTCAGGCATCATCCTTCTGGTCGAGCGCCCGATTTCCAAGGGGGATTGGATCGATGTGAATGGCATGATGGGATATGTGCGGGACATTTCCGTTCGCTCGACCCGGATCGAGACGTTTGACAGGACGGATGTAATTGTTCCGAATTCTGACCTGATCAGCGGTGTTGTTACAAACTATACCCGTGGCAATACGATTGGGCGGGTGATTGTTCCGGTGGGTGTTGCCTACGGAACTGACACGCGTCTGGTCGAAACCATTCTGGGTGAAGTCGCCAACAACCATCCGATGGTTTTGGCCAACCCGGCGCCAAGCGTTGTATTCCAGGGGTTCGGAGCGGACTCTTTGGACTTTGAAATACGGGCGATCCTGCGGGACGTGAATTGGGTTCTGTCGGTGAAATCCGACATGAACCATGAAATCAACCGCAGATTCTCGGAGGCGGGGATCGAGATTCCATTCGCACAGCGTGATATCTGGTTGCGAAATCCTGAAACCCTGCAAGCCTCGGGAAAAGGTAAGCAGGATGCTTCCGTATCTGAGCAGGATCAACCAAGTAAAGTCGCACAAGCTCCCGCGGATTTGACCGAGGCAGATATGGACTCGGATTCGGGTGATGAGGTTTGAGCGACCAGATCCCAGCACGTGCTGGCCTTTTGTCACCCCACAGAAGGTGAACAGAATAATTTAAGCATTCACCTGAATTCACCGAATTGGGGCCTTGCAAATTCGATTGCATTCGTCCAAACATCGCCGGCACGGAGAGGTGGCCGAGTGGTCGAAGGCGCACGCCTGGAAAGTGTGTAGGCGGGAAACCGTCTCCAGGGTTCGAATCCCTGTCTCTCCGCCATTAGTTTTTCTATCAGTTTGATTTTATTAAATTATTATCGGCAGATTTTATGTTGTCCGTCATCTTCCCCCCTTCGAATCTGCGGTTCGTCAAGTTTTGACGCCCAAACAGATGGGTTGTTGAAAACTAAACCTGTGCGAAAATCTCCGCAGTGTTAAGTCAGCCCTGACCTCGCTCCTATTGCTATTGCAATAGTGTGACCAGAAAACTGGTAGCCACACTAAGCGAGAAGAAAACAAAAACCGGGAATTAGATGAACTTAGACCGGCATTTTCAGAGGAAACCGGCTTGAGGCGGGTAGGGTGGTTCCGTAGCTTCTTGGGATGACAAAACCCAATCCAATTCGCTACTTCGAAACCAGCCCAGAGATCATTCGCCTGGCCGTTATGATGTATGTCCGGTTCCCGCTGTCGCTGCGGAACGTGGAAGATCTTCTGCATGAGCGTGGCATCGACGTAAGCCACGAAACGGTGCGGTTTTGGCGGAACAGATTTGGTCCAGTGTTCGCAGCTGAGATCCGCAAAAACAGGGTGAGCCGGATTCGTTCTTACTCGAACTGGCAGTGGCACTTGGACGAGGTTTTCGTGAAGATCAATGGCAAGACACACCACCTTTGGCGGGCCGTTGATCACGAAGGTGAAGTGATGGAAAGCTTTGTCACTAAGCGCCGGGATCGTAATGCAGCGTTGAAATTCTTAAGAAAATCAATGAAGAGGTATGGCCGGCCGGAAGTGATTGTGACGGACAAACTTCGGTCCTATGGCACCGCTTTGAGAGTTATTGGCAACGCGTGAAGGCAGGATACGGGATGCTGGGTGAACAACCGAGCGGAAAATTCACACCTTCCATTTCGACGAAGGGAACGAGTGATGCTGCGTTTCCGACAGATGCAATGTTTGCAAAAATTCGCCGCTGTCCATTCTTCGGTGCACAACCACTTCAATCAGGAACGCCATCTTTATTCACGACACAATTTTAAAGTTAACCGAACCGCCGCCCTCGCCGGGTGGCGCCAGCTTTGTTCCGTATAAGTTCACGCATCTGCCGGCAAACTGAGATTGGTTCGAATTCGTCTGAAAGCACCATCGAGCGCGCCTTTCAAGCACCCAATGATATCGCGTTCTTGGTTTCAATCATTGCCTTAACGTGACATGAACTAAGCTAACGTTATCCGCGCAAAGCCATTGTTTATAGAACAAAGGAACGACTCATGACCTCAGCCAAACCAAATGTAGGCGCGCAAATCGAGCAAATGAGTTTTATGAGACTGGGGTCTGAGGACAAGGTTACGATCGGTCAGCAAAGAGACCGCTGGACCATGCTGTTTGTCTATCGAGGCAAGCATTGTCCACGCTGTAAGCGCTTCTTGAACAAGTTGAATGCGGCGCTGCCGGCATGGGATGACGTTATGGACGTTGTTGTTGTCTCTGCTGACACCAAGGAAAAAGCTGCGGCAGACAAAGCGGAATTTGGCTGGGATTTTGATCTTTGTTATGGAATGACCGAAGCGCAAATGCGCTCGCTTGGTCTTTATGTGTCATCACCTTTATCTGAAGCAGAAACAACGGGTCTATTTGCCGAACCTGGTGCGTTTGGTATCCGTCCGAACGGGACGCTGATGCTGGTCGATATCTCTAACGGCCCTGCGGCACGTCCCGATTTGGACGAGCTTTTGGACGGAATGAAATTCAATATTGATAATGACCGTCCGGAACGAGGAACGGCCTGAGACCACCAGATCGCTTGGCCTCGGTTACTCAAAGTAGTCTGGGTGCGTCTTGTGAATGAAGTCGATGGTTTCGTCGAGGCGGGACAGGTGTTTTCTGACAGAGGATTGCGCTTGGTCATGGTCTCCTGCCGCCATAGCCTCTGCAATCTCACGGTGGTCGGCGAGGATGGCTTCTGCGGCACTACTCTTTTCAAGGCTGAGCATACAAAGCCGGTCAACCTTTTGCTTTGATTCTAGCATCACATCAAAGGCCATCGGATTGCCGCTGAGCACATAGATCAGTTTGTGAAAATCATAGTCCAGCGTGTGAAACGCCGATAGATCACCTTCACTGATCGCCTGCTCTTGTAAGGCGAGATTTTCTGCAAGTTTTGCTTCACGTGTTGCGTCCCAAACTTCCATTGCTCGATGGACGATCTCCAACTCTACCGCCATTCTAACCAATCGAGCGAGAGCCACACGCTCCATCGAAAATCCCCGAACTACGGTCGCCTTTTGTGGTCGTATTAAGAGCAGATCTTCGTTGCCGAGCCTTGTGAACGCGTTGCGAACAGGTTGGCGTGATACACCGAATCGGCTCGCTACCTCAGATTCGGAAAGCTTCGTACCGGGAAGAATTTCAAGCGAAACGATTTCGTCGTGTAGCGCTTCATAGACCGCATCGGTTGTGGTTCGTCTGACTATATCTTCCACGGAATGTTGCTTGCGCCCTCTGTCTTGATCACGTTTTAGTATTCCCGATTCACCGTTAGGGCATTGAAATCAATATTGTTTTCTATTGACTTCCGCTTGAGCGAACCAATTTGGACCTTTCACCTATCAAATGCCCTGCGCCTTCGACTGTCAAGCAATCTGACATACTAGATGCTCACAGTTGACAGAACTTGGATACTAGTGTCCCTTTAGTGACAGCAGCGATTCTGGTTCTTGGGGAAATCGAAAGCTATGTGGCTTACGGTCTCTGAAATTCCATGAAAGCCAAATCCTGTCCAAAATTAATCGGGGAGGAGAACCCATGACTTTCACGAAATCGTTCTTTGCGACTGCGACCGCCGTGGCACTGATTGCAACATCAGCTTCAGCCGAAAACTGGCGGGCCTGGAACATCCACAACGACGGCCATCCCAACACGGCTGCAATGGACAAGTTTGCCGAACTGGTTGACGCTGCTACAGACGGCGAAGTTACCGTCGATGTGTTCCACGGTGGTGTTCTGGGTTCTCAACCGGATGCCCTTGAACAGGTTCGTATCGGCGCAATCGAGGTCGGTAACTTCAACCTCGGTCCCATTGGCCCAATGGTAAAAGAAGCTAACCTTGTATCGCTTCCTTTCATCTTTAAGGATGTACCGCACATGTTCCGCGTGCTGGACGGCGAAGCCGGTGAGGTTGTTTCAGCTGCAATGGGTGAAGCAGGCGTTCTGCCACTGGCATGGTTTGATGCCGGTGCGCGTTCTTTCTACAGCCAAAAGCCGATCAACACGCCCGCAGATGTCGAAGGTCTGAAAATCCGTGTGATGAACAACGATCTTTATACATCGATGATTTCGGCTATGGGCGGAAACCCGTCTCCAATGGCTTTCTCCGAAGTTCAGCAAGCTCTGAAAACCGGCGTTGTTGATGGTGCGGAGAACAATTTCCCGTCGTTCAAGAATGTCGGTCACTATGAAGTGACCACAAATTATTCTTTGTCCGAGCACCTGATTATCCCCGAGTGCATCTGCGTGAACACGGCCAAATTCAACGCGCTGTCGCCTGAGTTGCAAGCCGCTGTGCGCGGTGCAGCAGAAGAAGCCGCACTGGTCCAGCGTGAGCTTTGGGCAATTGGCTCTGAGCAAGCGCGTAAAGATGTTGAAGCGGCTGGTATCACGGTCAACGAAATCGCCGACAAAGGCCCATTCCAGTCCGCAATGGATTCGGTTTATGCAGACTACTTGGCTGCAAATCCTGACATGAAAGCGTTGGTGGAAATGGCGCAAGCTACTGAATAAGTTGCTTTAAAAGTCCAACTTTGAGCGCCCGGCTCCACCAATTGGATGCCGGGCGTTTTGTCTCAAAGGAAATCCAATGCAAGAGCCAGATACCCCACCTGCCGCCATGCGCAACATGGACAGGATCCTTGATCTGCTCGCACGAGTTTGCATGTTGCTGTCCGGCGTCGCCATTGTTGTTATGACAGCGATCTTTGCCTGGCTGGTATTCGGCCGCTACGTTCTGAACAACACGCCCACGTGGGTCGAGCAGGTTTCACTGCTTTTGGTCATGGTCATCGCGTTCCTCGGTGCGGCTGCGGGCGTGCACAATCACACGCACCTCTCTGTTGTCGTGTTCCGCAATATAGTTCCGCCCTCTTTGCGAACGGTTTTCGTCGTGGTCTCTGATGTCCTGATGGCAGGTTTCGGTGGCATGATGTTTTGGTACGGAATCGAGTTGACCACATTCAAATGGAACACCCTGATCCCGCTCATCCAATGGTCAGAGGGCTTGCGCTCCTTGCCTCTGACAATCAGCGGCGCGCTGGTGTTCCTTTTTTCTAATGGCCATCTGATCCGCCTGTTTTTGGGCCGAGACGAACGCCAAGACAACATAGATCAGGGATAGTCATGGGACTCATGATTCTGTTGGGGGTTTTTGCCCTATGTGTCATCATAGGCGCGCCAGTGGCATACGCCCTTGGTATCGCTGCATTGGCTTCCTTTTGGTTTGAAGGATTGCCGCTGTTTGTTGGATTCCAGCGTATCGTGTCGGGGATCAACGTCTTTTCGCTAATGGCGATCCCGTTCTTTATCTTTGCAGGCGAGCTTATGTTTCACGGTGGTATCGCGATCCGGTTGGTTCGGTTCGCGCAGGCTGCCGTAGGCGCTGTGCGCGGTGGGCTTGGTATCGTCAATGTGTTCTCTTCCATGTTGTTTGGTGGCATTTCCGGGTCGGCAATTGCCGATATCTCGGCGCTTGGGTCGATCCTGATACCGGTGATGAAAGACAAAGGTTATGATGCCGACTATGCGGTGAACGTCACAGTGACATCATCAATTGCCGGGATCATCATCCCGCCCAGCCACAACATGATCATCTTTGCCCTTGCAACAGGCGGTGCTGTTTCAATCTCAAAACTGTTTCTGGCTGGCGTTGTGCCCGGCGTCCTTATGTGTTGCTGCCTTGCAATTGCAGCGTATGTCGTAGCGGTCAAACGTGGTTATCAGGCCGAGCAGTTTCCAGGTTGGACCGCACTTGCCATTGCTTTTGTGGGTTCGATTCCGGGTCTATTGACGGCCGTGATCATTGTCGGAGGCGTCTTGTCAGGCGTCTTTACGGTGACTGAATCCGGCGCGTTTGGGGCAATGTATGCCTTTGTGGTGACGCTTGTTGTCTATCGCAGCCTGTCCTGGGAAAACTTCAAAACCGCCGTTATCTCTTCGGTGCGCACAACGTCTATGGTGATGATCCTGATCGCCTGCGCTGGTGCCTTTGCCTATATGCTGACGTTCAACCGGGTGCCGACAAAAACAGTCGAATTCTTGTTGGGTATCACAGAAAACCCGATCCTGATCTTGTTGATGATCAACGCTGTGCTGTTGCTCTTGGGGATGATCATGGACATGGCCGCGCTCATCCTTATCTGCACGCCGATTTTCCTGCCGGTGATGAACATGCTGGGTATCGACCCGCTGCAGTTCGGTATGATCCTTTTGGTGAACCTCGGTCTTGGTCTTTGCACGCCACCTGTCGGGACCTGTCTCTTTGTGGGGTGTGCTGTTGGAAAACTACCGATGGAGAAAGCGGTCAAAACGATTTGGCCTTTCTACCTCGCCATCTTTGCCGCGCTAATGCTGATCACTTTTGTACCGGCAATATCGCTGACGCTACCGAATCTGATCATTGGACCCTAAATCAAAGGAGAATGAGGCGATGCTGACAATAAGACGCCTGGACATCGATGACGCGGGCAAGTTAATCGCAGGAGCGCGAGCCAAAGCGCAGGAAATCGGCGTGCCAATGTGTATTGCCGTCACCGATGAAAGCGGCAACCTCATCGCGTTTGAGCGGATGGACGGCGGCAAGATCACCAGCATCAACCTAGCCATCGACAAGAGCTTCACCGCGGCCGGCATCCAAAAAGGTACGGACGCTCTTGGTGAAGCTAATCAGCCGGGTATGGCCGCACATGGAATATCTTCATCGTTGGGGGGGCGCATGGTGACCGTTGCAGGTGGCCTCCCTGTGACGGTTGACGGACATGTTGTCGGCGGGGTCGGAGTGAGCTCGGGCTCACCAGCGCAAGATCTCGAAGTCGCGCATGCAGCGGTCACGGCGCTCTGCGAAGTCTAATTGGAAAGAGTTTAAGGAGTCAGATATGACAAAACCCGTCATCGGTTTCATAGGCCTCGGTCTCATGGGCGGCAACATGGCAGAATGCCTGCAAAACAACGGTTTCGATTTGGTTGTCATGGGCCGCAACAGGGAAGCGGTGGCCGCCACAGTCAACCGCGGCGCTGTGGAGGTTGCGACCCCACGAGAGCTTGCTGCGAACAGCGACATCGTGATGCTTTGTGTAACGACATCGGAAGTCGTCGAAAGCCTGATCTATGGCGACGACGGCATCCTGGCAGGCATAAAAAAAGGTGCTGTGGTCATTGACTTTGGGACTTCCATTCCGGCGTCCACCCGCAAAATTGGCGCTGATTTGGCCGCCAAAGGTGCCGGTATGGTAGACGCACCGCTCGGACGCACGCCCATGCACGCCAAGGATGGTTTGCTGAATATCATGGCAGCGGGGGATATGGCCAACTTTGAGAAGGTGAAGCCTGTCCTGGATGTACTGGGGGAAAATGTCTTTCACCTCGGCGAACTGGGTGCGGGCCACGTGACCAAGCTCATCAACAACTTTATGGGTATGACGACGGCTTGCACCATGAGCCAAGCCTTTGCTGTAGCTGAACGCTCAGGGGTTAACAAACAGCAGCTTTTTGACATCATGTCAGCTGGACCGTCCAATTCCCCCTTTATGCAGTTTTGTAAGAACTACGCGGTGGATGGTGTCAGCGATTTGGGGTTTTCGATTAACAACGCCAACAAGGATCTTGGTTACTTCCTGAAGCTGGCCGAGGACGTGGGCACTCGTGCCGAGATCGCTGAAGGAACCGCGAACAACCTTCAGGCAGCCGCGGACGCAGGCATGGGCGACGGCAACGTGCCGGAAATCTTCGACTATTTTGCCAAGCTTTAACGTCAGATCAATCAGTCACGCATAGCAGCACCAATTGAACGGGGAAGAACAACCATGAGACTTCAGGGAAAGACCGCAATTGTCACGGGTGGCGGCCGCGATATCGGGCGCGCCTGCGCTGTCAAACTTGCCTCCGAAGGGGCAAATGTCGCGGTGAACTACTTCGCCAGTAATGCCGGCGCCGAGGAAACCGTAACCGAGATCAAAAAGATCGGTGGACAGGCGTTTGCAATGCAAGGCGACCTGAACAAACCCGAAGAGGTCGATGCGTTGATCGCCAAGACGGTCGATACCTATGGCAACCTGAACATTCTGGTGAATAATGCCGGAGGTTTGATCGCGCGCAAGAAAATCACCGAGATGTCGCTTGAACATTGGCAGGCTGTCATGGATCTCAACCTGACCAGCACGTTTCTTATGGTCAAAGCGGCGCTGCTGCATATGAAGTCCGGGGCGATTGTAAACATCGCCAGTCAGGCGGGTCGCGATGGCGGCGGCCCGGGTGCTTCGGCTTATGCAACATCAAAAGGCGGGGTCATGACGCTCACCCGTAGTCTTGCAAAAGAACTGGGTCCCGATATTCGTGTCAATGCAGTCTGCCCAGGCATGATCGACACGGATTTCCATAACATCCACACTCCCGATGCAGGCCGTCGCGGGCTAGAAGCAGCCGCTCCGCTCAAGCGGCAAGGCCGGTCTCAGGATGTTGCGAACCTAGTGGCGTTTCTAGCAAGCAAGGACGCGGCTTATCTGACCGGAACCAATGTCGATATCAATGGTGGGATGCTGTTCTCGTGACCACGGCAGAACAGGTTACATAATTGTCGAACGCTACCGTTTCTCGAACTTCGAAGTACTGGAAACCGAAAAATGCGTATTCTTGCGATAGGTGAATGTATGGCCGAAATGGCCCCTTCCGTCGTCAGGATTTTTGGAACCAATTGCGTGTTAAGCTATGAGAGAGTTTGGCTCATCCGTCGTAGTGATTATGCGGCGCGTTGCCTGTGATGCAAGCGTGTCTGAACTTTGAAAACGGTCGGGGCAACATCAGTTTCAGTGCCTATTGGCAGATGGTCATACGTGGAGTCTTTCTTTTTGCGGTCATCCTTTTACAGTCTCGGGTTATTGTTAGGCAGCAGAAGGTCTTAGGTTCGTGAATCGCATAGAAAGTGTTTCAGCGCGGCTGTTCAACGTCCCGCTCGCCGAAGTCCTGGTCGATGCCAAGCATGGGGATCACACGTTCTTTCAATTGATCACCGTCACCATTCAAACGACGGATGGGATCGAGGGGGTCGGGTATACCTATACGGGGGGCAAGGGAGGTCATGCCATCCTGGCGATGATCCAGCATGACCTGGCGCCGTTCCTTGTAGGAAAAGACGCCGAACAGATCGAAAGCCTGTACGATGCCATGCAGTGGCACGTGCACTACGTCGCACGGGGCGGGATCGCCTCGTTTGCCATCTCCGCCGTGGATATTGCCCTGTGGGATATTCGCGGCAGAACGCAGAATGCGCCATTGTGGCAGATGGCCGGCGGAGCGTCCAAACGATGCAAGGCCTACGCTGGCGGGATCGACCTGAATTTCTCGTTGAAGAAACTGCTGCGCCAGACCGAAGGTTACCTTGCGCGTGGGTTCAACGCAGTCAAGATCAAGGTCGGGCAACCGGATCTGGCCGACGATCTTGCGCGTGCCCGGGCGGTGCGCGAGATGTTGGGACCGGACCGGTTCTTCATGGTTGACGCGAATTATTCGATGACCGTCGAACAGGCAATCGTCGCGGCCCGAGGGTTCGCCGACTGCGATATCTTGTGGTTTGAGGAACCGACTATTCCAGATGACTACAAAGGCTATGGCCGAATTGCCGAAGCGACAAGCGTTCCCCTTGCCATGGGTGAAAACCTGCACACCATACACGAGTTCGAATACGCTTTCGATGACGCGAAGCTGAGTTTCATCCAGCCCGATGCCTCAAACTGCGGCGGGATCACCGGCTGGTTGCGCGTGGCCGCGCTAAGCGCACAGCACGGTATTCCGGTTTGCAGTCATGGGATGCAGGAGCTGCATGTCAGCCTTGTTTCTGCGCAACCCAAAGCAGGGTGGCTAGAAGTACACTCATTCCCAATAGACCAGTACACGACCCGTCCGCTGGTTGTGGAAGACTGTCTGGCAGTAGCCCCGGATACTCCGGGAACCGGAATAGAATTCGACTGGGACAAATTGAACGCGGAACACAGGGAGATGCATACATGACGACCCAGACGATCTCTGCGGCATACTACAGGGGCAACAAGAGCTTTGCTGTAGAGCAAGCCCAAGCGACGGCTCCGGGCCCCGGCGAGGCTGCGGTTCGCGTTGCCTATTGTGGGATTTGCGGGACGGATATGCACGTCTACCACGGCAACATGGATGCCCGTGTCGGCCTGAACCGGGTGATCGGGCACGAGATGTCTGGTGTCGTCGAAGCAGTGGGCGAGGGGGTGCATACGGTACAACCCGGCCAGAAGGTCGTTGTCCGGCCGCTTGATCATTGTGGCGAATGCCCGGCCTGCAAGCGGGGGCATCAGCATATCTGCCAAAATCTCAAGTTTCTCGGCCTGGATACCGATGGCGCCATGCAAGAGATATGGACCGTTCCGGCCCACACATTGCACGTTCTGCCGGACGACTTGCGCATGGATCACGCAGCATTGATCGAGCCAATCGCCGTTGCTTGCCACGATGTGCGCCTGTCTGGCCTGCAACCTGCTGAGGACGTTGTCGTTATCGGCGGCGGCCCGATCGGTATCCTGGTTGCCATGGTCGCGCGGGATGCAGGTGGAAATGTTGTGATTTCCGAGGTGAATCCGAACCGTCTGGCGATAGCCGAAAAACTTGGCTTTGACACGATTAACCCGACCGAATCCGATCTGGTGGCCACGATTAACGCACGCACGGGCGACAAGGGTGCAGATGTGGTTTTCGAGGTGTCGGGAACGCAGCCCGGTGTTGATGCGATGACCGCGGTTGCCGCGACGCGGGCCCGGATCGTAATGGTCGCGATCCATGCTCAAAAGCCCCAGATCGACCTGTTCCAGTTCTTCTGGCGAGAGCTGCAGCTGATCGGTGCTCGGGTCTATGAGCCAGAGGATTATGAAAAAGCCATCGCAGTTGTTGCCTCGGGCGGAGTGGACGCGGATGTTGTGATTACCGACGTCAACCCTCTGTCAGACATTCAGGCCGCGTTCGAAGCACTGGATAGCAGCCCAACCGCAATGAAAAGCCTGATCGAAGTAGGACCGCGTTCATGAGTGTTTTGCAAAGTTTCGACCTGACGGGAAAGACCGCCCTTGTGACCGGGTGCAAACGCGGCATCGGGCGCGGCATGGCCGAGGCACTGGCGTCGGCCGGAGCCGATATCATCGGCGTGTCTGCCTCGCTCGAGCTGTCCGGGTCGGATGTCGAAAAAGCAGTCACGGCGATGGGGCGCAATTTCCGGGCTTACCAATGCGACTTCTCGGATCGGGCCGCGCTGCATGGGTTCATTGATCAGTTGAGGGCCGACGGACAAGCCCCTGATATCCTTGTCAACAACGCCGGTACAATCAAACGCAAACCCGCCGCCGAGCACCCGGACGACTGGTGGGACGAAGTGATCGAGGTGAACCTGTCCTCGCAGTTCGTTCTGTCTCGCGAGATCGGCAAGGACATGCTGGTTCGGGGTTCGGGAAAGATCATCTTCACTGCCTCGTTGCTGACATTTCAGGGAGGGATCACTGTGCCAGGCTATTCGGCCTCGAAAGGTGGGATTGGACAGCTGACCAAGGCATTGGCCAACGAATGGGCCGGGCAGGGCGTGAACGTGAATGCGATCGCCCCCGGCTACATCGCGACCGACAATACCCAGGCCCTGCAGGACGATCCGGTCCGGTCGAAGTCGATCCTGGAACGAACACCACAGGGTCGTTGGGGTACGCCCGATGATTTTGCCGGACCGGTGGTCTTTCTTGCCTCTGCCGCGTCGGACTTCGTCAACGGAGAAATCCTTGTCGTCGACGGGGGGTGGATGGGTCGGTAGCACCGGCAACGCACCATTTGACCCAAAGCGTCAAGTCCCGATGTAGTGCACCTTCAATCGGCGCGTTTTGGGCGTCTAGCGATGTTCGAACAGGTACAGGCTTTGCACGCGACCCAACGGAAGCTGCCCCTGTTCGACCGGGATCGATACTTGAGTTTGCGTCAACAGCGCCCGCAGATGCGACGGAGCGTTGTCGTCCTCGGTCGGGCGGTGGTGATACTTGCCTGGTGACTTGGGTATGAGTTCCTCGAAGAACGTCTCGATATCCTTGAGTACCTCGGGATCGGCATTGGCCTGCACCAACAGCGCAGCACCCGTGTGGACGCACCAAAGGGTCAGCAGGCCCGAGCCAAATCCATGTTCAGACACCGCACGCTGAACGATCCCGCTGATGTCGGTGAGGGATTTGCCGGACGTTTCAATTGACAGGTTAAAAAACTCTTGTTTCATCCAGCAGGCCCTTTTCCTGATCCCGCGCGAACGCGCCCAGTCTCCTACACCCCATTTGGCGTTCAGCTTTACGGTGCATCCATTGAATTTGTAACGCTGTTTGCCTCGATGTTCATGCAAACAGGCTTTTAAACCTGTCCACACACAGACGAAAACCATCTTCGAAGTTTCCGTTGCCGGGGTGATAAACACTCTCGAAGGAAATGACGCCATCATAGCCGTCGGATCTGAGCGCGTCGGCGATGGGTTGAAGCAGAGGCGCAAGCTGGCCTTCACCCATGCGGCACACTTCCAGCGTTGCCCGCGGCGTGTCGACCTTCACGTCCTTGATGTGAATGTGACCCACGTAGCCGCCGCGCAGTTCTTCATAGCCATCCGGGTATGCCAGTTCATGACACCAGCAGTTGTTTCCAGGGTCCCACAGCACTTTCAACGCGTCTTTTGCGTCCAACTCGTCAATCAGCTTGCGGGCCGTATAGTTGGAATTGACCAGTGTGCCGTTTCCGGTTTCCACGACAAGCTTCACCCCCTCAGTTCTTGCCAGTTCAACCGCAGGCGCGATAAGCGGGGGCATCGAGTTCCATACCCCATGCGCTACGTTCCACTTCTCGGCGCCGTTTTTTCCCCAGAGTATCTGCTCTTTTCGTTGGGTCATGATCCGAACCAGCGAAGACCCCACGATATGCGCCATGTCGATCACGCGTTTCAAGGCGTCCATGTGCCGAGTGTGCAGATCGTCGCCTGGCCTGTTGGCAGCTGTCATCCCTGCAAAGATATGGCGCGACAAACATGACACAGGCTTGCCCCGGTCGCGCAAGAGCGCATCGATCTCGGCAATTTCCTGCGGGGAATGGTCCCCGACCTCCGTATCACCAACGAACTGAAGCTCTGCATAGTCCAAGCCGAACTCGTCCATCACGTCCACGGCATGCCGCAGATCGCGGGAAATGCCGTCGCAAATCACACCTAGTTTCATGTTCGCTCCCCCTCAGCGATGCAATTCTGCGCCAACGATCTCTTCGATGACGCGAGTACACACCCAGTTGTCGCCTTTCGGGTATTTGGTTTTTCCTGCGTGAAAGATCTGCATTGCGGATGACGCTGTGTGCATTGGAACGCCCAACGCACCGGCTAGTGCCAGAGAGATCGTCAGGTCCTTATGCATGGTTGCGATATGACTACCGGTGGCCTCGAACTTGCGATCAATGATGTTTTCAAGGGCGGTATTCACGACGCCGCACCCCGCGCTGGATGAGGAGAAAACATCAAGCAATGCCTGACCGCTGACACCGGCTTTGGCCGCCAGGGCCGCAGCCTCGAATGTGGCGGAAAAGATCGATCCGATAAGGGATTGCAGGCAGGCTTTCACGGTTTGCCCGTCGCCGGCGTTTTCTCCGACCCGATGAATGGTTGCCGACACTGCCTGCATGACTTCGGCATTTCGGTCCAGCACATCCTCAGGACCGGCAGCCATCATCGTCAGTGTGCCGTTCTGCGCGCCGGGAAACCCACCCGAGACCGGCGTGTCGATCAGGTGGATGCCCGAGCCCTCCATGTCTTGCCCGATAGCGCCTGCTTCGGCCGGGGTAATGGTCGCCGACAGGATGACCGTTCCGCCTTTGGCCATGTTCGCAACCAGGCCGTTTTCACCCAGAATGACATCGCGGGCCTGATCTCCGTTCATAACCATGACAAACACACTGGCGGCGTGACGGCCGACCTGTTCCACGCTGTCCTTGGGCAGGCCGCCCATGTCGGCAAATGCCGTCAAGCGAGTCTCACTCAGGTCGAAACCGGATGTTTCAAAGCCGTTCTTGATTAGGTTTTTAGCCAGGCCGCTGCCCATGTCGCCAAGACCGATTACGCCTGCGGTTTTCATTTGAACCTCTCCCGTTCTTCCGCCATTGCCATGTGGCAGACGTTTCGAAAAATGATGCCCAATCGCATCGGTTTTCGCGGGAGTTTCACGCGTCTTGAACAGACTTCGGGCGAGTCCGGAAGACACCCCGCTGCCCGTTTACGTGCCGTAAGTAAACGAAGAATGCGGCGTTCAGGCAAGCAAAGAAGTGTTGCGGCGGAAAGAAACTGCCTGACCCGACGCGTTACGAGAACGCCGCTATGATGCCGCGCAGTTCCGCCAGCCCGCGCATTCGTCCGATCAGCGGATAGCCGGGAGTGCTGTGTCCGCCCAGATCGCTCAGCAGTTCTTGTCCGTGGTCGGGCCGCATCGGAATTTGCCAGTCGCCACGCCCATGGGATTTGCGGTGGCGCTGTTCGTTCATCAATTCGCGAATAGTACTGACCATGTCGGTGTCGCCCTCCAGATGCGGGGCCTCAAAGAAGTCCGGCTTCTGGCTGTCTGACCCTGCGATGCGTCGGGTGTTTCGCAAATGGACAAAGTGAATCCGGTCGCCATGCCTGCGCACGAAGTCCGGTCCATCGAATTCGGGGGACACTCCCAACGACCCGGTACACAGCGTTGCGCCGTTCGCCGACAAATCAACGGCATCCAGAACGGCGCCGTAGTCATCGGTGCTGGACATGATCCGCGGAAGACCGAGCAACGAAAACGGCGGATCATCCGGATGGCAGCACAAGCGCAGCCCCTGCTCTTCAGCCACCGGAGCGACCTCGGACAGGAAATCGATCAGGTTTGCGCGAAGCCGGTCACGGTCTATTTGAGCATAGGTCTGCAATAAAGCGCGCACGTCCTGCACGCTCCACTGATCGTTTGCGCCCGGCAGCCCCGCAGTGACATTGTGCTTCAATTGGGCCCTGGAATGATCAGGCATGCCCAAAAAACGGTTCGTGGCGGCTTGCTGGACGGCGCTGGAATAGCCTTCGGACGCGCCCGGCCGCTTTAGAATATGTATGTCGAAAACTGCAAAATCCGTCAGGTCGAACAGCATGGCCGTTCCCCCGTGCGGCTGCGGGGCGCGAAGGGCGGTACGCGTCCAATCCAGGATTGGCATGAAGTTGTAGCAAACGACTTTGATACCACGGGCGGACAGGGCCCTGAGGCTGGACTTATACGCCTGCAGATGTTCTGCCATGTCAGCGGACTGCGTCTTGATCGCCTCGGAGACGGGCAGGCTTTCGACAACGTCCCAATTGTACCCGGCAGCGGCCAGCAACGCCTGCCGATCGGCGATGCTCGGTTCGTCCCAGGGTTCTCCCGGCGGGATGTGATGCAGTGAAGTTACAATGCCCTGAACACCGATTTGATGGAGATCGGCCAGGACGATCGGATCATCGGGGCCGAACCAACGCCAGCATTGTTTCATGGCAGCCATCCTTCATACAGCGGGTGATCGGGCCTGATAGGAAGGGCAACGCGCTGCCCGGTACGAGCCGCGTGGTAAACCGCCGTCACGAGCCCGATGGACGCAGCACCGTCCTGCAGCGTAACGGCCGAGTTTGCCTCGAGCCGCAGAGCCTTGCCTACTTCGGTAAAGAACCCTTCGAACCCCGTTGGCTCGACCGCGGCGACTGCAAGAGCGTTGTCGACGGCGACCTGATCCACCGAGTCCCGCGCGACGAATGTCCAAGGCGATTGACCCGGAGCATAGGGTTCCGTGCCAGAAGTCGCGGTCAGTTTTTCAAAGACGAACCGCAGGCGGGTTTCGTCGGTGGCGGCGCCCAGGGAGATGCTGCTTGTGCACAATGCTCCGGAAGTCATGCCAAAGCAGATTGCGGCGCAGTCTTCGGTCTCGATCGGGTTGACCCGCGTTGTGACCATCGCGGACACCCAGGCGATATCACCCGCGATATGAGTCAGCAGATCATGGTTGTGGATCGCATGGCCCAGCACTGCGCCGCCGCGTTCACCGGCCCATGTTCCCCTCCAGGGCACCGCATAGTAGTCTGCCCCTCGGGACCAATGGGTTTCCAGCGCGGCGGTTTGGACGGCTCCGGTCAGGCCTGCGCGCTGCAGATGGCGCAATTGTGCCAGTGACGAGCCCCACCGGTATTGAAAGACCGGAAACACCTGCCTGCCTGCGCTGCGTGCGGCTGCCGTGATCCGATCCACATCCTGCATCGAGGTCGCAAGAGGTTTCTCGCAGACGACGTGTTTTCCTGCGGCCAGTGCCGCAAGGGTGGTCGGTACATGCAGATGGGGCGGCAGACAGATGTCGATGACATCTATCGTCGGATCATCCAGCGCGTCCTGAATGTTGCTCAGTGCTCGAAAATCCGAGTTCTGTCGGATCTGTTCGATCCGATCCGCATTCTGGTCGACAACGGCGGCTACCTGGAAGTTGCGACCAAGCCGTTCCAGCGCGTTCAGATGCTGCTCACCGATACCTGCGCCAAGGATCGCAACGTTGATCATCTGCGTTCCGCCAATTCCTGCGCGCGCAGCGCCAGTTCCATGACCGTAAAGCAGTGGGTCTGCGTCATTGCGGTTTCGGTCCGGTTGCGGATGTCGTCGACGAGGCGCGCGAAGTAGGGAAGGCCGGCGTCGGTTGCGTCGATCTTTTGGCAGGTTTCGCCGTTGACGAGGATCAGATGGTCTGTACCAGAGGCCCCGCCTACATCGACGTATTTCCGCAACTCGATATATCCTTCGGTGCCCAGGATTGTCAGACGACCATCCCCCCAGTTTGGCAGGGCATCCGGCGTGAGCCAGTCAACCCGGATGTACCCGGTACCATTCTCGCTGCACAGATTGACTTCGCCAAAATCCTGCAATCCGGGATCGTTCGGGTTTGCGTAGTTCGCCACATAGGCGTTCGTGATCTCCGCGGTTTCTGAACCTGTGTAGTGCAGGAACTGATCAATCTGATGCGAGGCGATGTCGGTCAGAATCCCGCCGTAGCGGTCACGCTGTAAAAACCATTCCGGCCGGGTTGCCCGGTTTAATCGGTGCGGGCCAAGACCGACCGTCTGGATCACGCTTCCGATCGAACCGGCCTTGACCAACTCGGTCGCCCGGGTGCTGACGGGCGTTTCAAACCGTTCGGAAAAATTCACCGACCAGATTCGACTGGTGTCCGCGACCGTTCGCTTGATATCGTCGAGTTGCTCGAACGTCGTACAGCCCGGCTTGTCGCTCATGACATCCATGCCGTGCTGCATGGCGCGGACTGTCAACGCGGCCCTATCCGCCGGTATTGCCGAAATCAGCGCCAGATCCGCCCCGCAGTTCAGGGCGTCTTCCAGTCGGGCCAGCCGCGGAATATCGGGAAACCTTTTGACATAGCCCGCCAGCGTTTCCGGATCGCCTTGTGTCCAATAGCCAACGCAGTCCATGCCGATTTTGCGCATGTTTTCCGTCATGCCATAGATATGGCGGTGGTCCAGGCCAAGGGCGACGCAGGTCAGACTCATGAGGCGACTCGTGTTTTCTGGCCGGTTCGATTGGCGATCTGCATCGCGTCGATGACGGCGTGGGTCAATAGGGCACTGCGTCCGGTGGCCATGGGCTGCCCTTCACCGGCAACGGCCTTGGCAAAATCCTCGATGACCGCTTGATGCCACGCATGGGTGAACGCCATGGGATCGGCCCCTCCGCCTGTGGCGGCGGTTTCGCCAACCGTTGATTTCCGGCCATTGAATGTGGTCAAGGTCAGGACACCTGACTCCAGATAGGCCTTGGCGCGCGTGCCCTGTATGGTGATGGACTCAGCGGCCCCCGGAAACTCGGCGGTGGTCGCCATCAATGTGCCCACTGCGCCGTTTTTCATTTCAAAGACAGCACCTGCCCAATCCTCGGCTTCGAGATCGTGCAACGGAGTTTTTCTCATCACGGCCTGAATGTCCGAGATCGGCCCCAGCAGCCACATCGCAAGGTCAAGCGTGTGGATTGCCTGCGAGATCATGACACCGCCTCCGTCGCGTGCATAAGTTCCGCGACCAGGCTCGTCATAGTAACTCTGATCGCGCCACCAGGGGACACGTATCTCCACCGTTGCGATCGCGCCCAGCTCACCTTGTTCAACTGCCGATTTCAGGGCTTGCGAGGCGGCGCGGGCGCGGTGTTGAAAGACGATGCCCAGCGGCACGCCTGACGCCTCCCACCGATCGACGATGGCTGTCGCGGCGTCCAGCGTTCTTTCGATGGGCTTTTCCATCAGGATCGGTTTCGAAGCGGTCGAAAGAACCCGCACCAACTCTGTGCGCTGATCAGGCGGAGTTGCGATGATCGCAAAGTCGACGTTTGGGTCGTTTGCGATTTCCTCGACCGAGCTGAATGCGCGGGTATCGTTTCGCCGCGCGAACTCAGCTGCCTTGTCGGGATTGCGCCCGAGGACTCCGGCAAGACTGAGGCCTTGATCCGATGCCCGAATGGCGGCGACATGCGTGCCAGAAACCATCCCCAAGCCAATCAGCGCAATATTCATTCATTCCCCCGGATCACACGGTCAGTCTGCGGGTTCGAACGGGAAAGATGCAACCATTAAAAACTGTGTTAACAATTGCGGGCAACTGTATCGGAGGCAGAATTGACTGGTAGTTTGAAAGGGATGGCAGAAGATCTGTACCTCGGTATCAAGGACCTGCCGATCGTGTCTCCGCATGGTCACTGCGATCCGGGGTGGTTTGCAACCGATGCGCCGTTTCCCAACCCGGCAGAGCTGCTGGTGGTTCCGGACCACTACGTGTTCCGTATGCTCTATTCGCAAGGCGTTCCATTGTCCGAACTTGGCGTTGGCGAAGAGGGCCGCAAGAAGGATCCTCGCGCCGTGTTTCGCACCTTTGCCGAGCATTGGCATCTGTTTTTGGGGACGCCATCCCGGATTTGGATGAACTACGTGCTGAATGAAACGTTTGGCGTGTCTGAGGATTTGTCCTCGTGTACGGCCGACCTGATCTATGACGAGATTTCGGGAAAACTGGCGCAACCTGAATTTCGTCCGAGGGCCTTGTTCGACAGGTTCGGAATCGAGGTTCTGGCCACCACTGATTCCGCTCTCGACGATCTCGCGGAGCATCAGATTGTCCGCACAAGCGGTTGGGGCGGGCGCGTAGTGCCGACTTTCCGCCCTGACGGGGTTTTAGATGGGGCGGACCCGGAATTCGTACAGAACCTGGACAAGTTGGCGGAGCTGACAGGCTGCGATCTGGGCAGCTATGATGGCTACCTCAACGCGCTGCGAATGCGAAGAGCTCATTTCATTCAACTGGGTTGTACGGCCACCGACCACGGTATTGAACGCGTGCAGACCGAGTGGCTTGGCGACGCGGATGCGCTTTACCAACGGCTGAGACGGCGGGAAGGTACCGAACAGGACGCCCGCCGCTTCTATGGGCATATGCTGATCGAAATGGCACAGATGTCCGTCGATGATGGTCTGACCATGCAGATTCATGCCGGTAGCAAGCGCAACACCAACCACGCGGTGATGCGGGAATTCGGACGGGACAAGGGGGCTGACATTCCAATCGCGATGGATTGGGTTGCGGGCCTTGAGGCGCTTTTGAACCGGGTTGGAAACACGGCGGATCTGCGCGTCATCCTTTTCACACTGGACGAAGGCTCATATGCCCGTGAACTGGCCCCTATGGCGGGACATTGGCCGTGCCTTCGGATCGGGCCGCCTTGGTGGTTCCATGACAGCCCAGCCGGGATTGCGCGGTATTTCGATCAGGTCGTTGAAACAGCCGGATATTACAATCTGGCTGGATTCAATGACGACACGCGGGCCTTTTTGTCCATACCGGCACGTCACGACCTGTGGCGACGGGGTGTGGCGCTTCATCTGGTCGAGCAGGTTGCGCGCGGCTATTTCGGGCGGGACAGTGCCGAGCATCTCGCGCGGTTGCTGGCGGTCGATCTGGCGAAACAGGTTTACGGATTGCAAAGCTAAATGGGTACAATTCTTCACTTCGGCCTCGGAAACTTTGCCCGGGCGCATTTGCTGGATTACACCGATCAAGCCGGCGGATGGGACGTTGTCGGCGTCAGCCTGCGTTCATCCTCGGTTCGGGATGGATTGGCCCGACAGGGCTTCGAATACGATCTGTGCGTACAGGGGCAGGGCGTCCGTCGCATCAAAACTCTGCGGGACGTTCTGGTCGCGCCCGAGGATCGTGCAGCGGTTTTCACTGTAATGGCGGATGCTGAGATCATCTCGGCGACCGTGACCGAGAAAGGTTATCATTTGGATGCGGCGGGCAAGCTGAACCTTCAGGACCCGGCGATTGCCGCCGATCTGGCGGGGCAAGGGCCTGCGACGCTGATCGGGTTTCTTGCCTTTGGCCTTGCGGAACGGCGCAAGCCAGTTACGGTGCTTAGCTGCGACAATCGTATGGAGAACGGAAAAACGCTTGAAACAGCGGTTGCCGATTTTTCGAAAGCAGCCGGTCTGGACGTGAATTGGGACGCTGTTCGCTTTCCCAACGCGATGGTCGACCGGATCACCCCGGCTACCACGAACGCCGTTCGCGCAATCAGCGGCGACCCTATGGCTGTTCCGACAGAGGCGTTCTCGGAGTGGGTCATCGAAGATAGTTTCGCCGGCCCGCATCCGGATTGGCCAGGTGTGCAACTGGTCGATGACGTGGTTCCGCACGAGACGCGAAAGCTGCGCATGTTGAACGGTGCGCATTCCCTGTTGGCTTATGCCGGGTTAGAGCGGGGTTTGACCTATGTCCACGAAGCGGTTGGAGACCCGGTTTTGCGCCCGCTGGTTTCCGAGTTGATGAAAGATGCGGGCGCAACGCTGCCCGCTGCACTGCAAGCACAGGTCCCGGACTATGCCGAGTCCCTGTTGCGCCGGTTTGAAAACCCCGAGCTGGCGCACCGGCTGGACCAAATCGCGATAGATGGCAGTCAGAAGCTGCCGTATCGGTTTGTTCCCACACTCCGTATAACCGGCTCTCAGGCGGTGATCGCGGGGATGCAGGCCTGGATTTCCTATTGCATGTCCGAGACCGCCGAAGGCAGGGCGCTGAACGATCCTTGCGCGTCAGAAATCGCCTCGGCCGTTAAACAGCCAGACCCGGTAGTGCCGCTTTTGCGCCTTGTCGGCGCTGAGGATCTCGCGCCACTTATCCAGGAATGATTGCGCCGCGGACCTGAACAACAGTGGATGCCAGATTGTGTCCGGCCATCAGGGCCTCGGCCTGCGATTTTCCGGTCAGCAAGGCCGCGAGGTACCCACCGTTGAAACTGTCGCCCGCGGCTGTGGTATCCAGCACGTTTTTGGCAGGCTCATAGGTCTGCTTAATGTTCTGACCGATCGACAGGGGGCCATCCTCTCCGCGTTTCAACGCACCGATGCCGTGATGATCGGAAAAGCGTGCCGCCACCTGATCCGGGCTTTCCCCGAACAGCGCCATCTCGTCGTCAATGGACGGCAGGGCAATGTCTGCACGCTGCCAAAGCCGTTGGTTGATCTGCCGGGCGTGCTCGATGCTGTCCCAAAGACGCGGACGAAAGTTGCTGTCATAGACTAACCGGATGGAAGAGCCTTCGAGCCAGTCCAGCAGCGCAAGTCTCACCTCGTGCGGAAGAATGGCCACGGAAATCCCTGACAAGTACAGCACGTCGTAGCCGTTCAGCAGACTGAAGTCGTGATCGCCAAAAAGCTGACGGGCGGCTGCCTCGCTGCGCCAATAGGTAAAGCTGCGTTCACCGTTCGCAGATGTCGTGATCGCATAGAGTCCCGGGGAGGCGTTCGGAATGATGCGGATGCCGGATGTCACGATACCATGACTGGCGATGAACCCCGCGATACGCTCCGAGAACGGGTCGTCGCCCAGACATGTTACATACTCCACCTGCAAATCAGGAGCGGCGCGGTGCATGTAGATGGCGGTGTTCAGCGTATCCCCAGCGACGCCCACCTTTGCGCCAGATTCCAGCATGGACAATTCGATCATGGCTTCGCCGATACAGGCAATTCGCGTCATTTCTTTTCTCTTTTCCAGATTACGAGGCCTGCAACCATGATCAGCGCGGCCCCTGCCAATGTGAATGCGTCCGGTATCGTGTCAAAGAACAGATAGCCCCAGATCGCAACGTAGATCAGGAACGAATAGGTGAATGGCATCAACTGGTTCGCCGTTCCGAAACGATGCGCGTTCGTCAGCAGCTGATGCCCGCACCAGCCAAAGACGCCAAGACCGATCAAAACAATCAGGCTCCAGGTGTTTTCCGGCTGGACCCAGAACCAGATGGCGAAAGGCAGTAGGACCACCGTCCCGGTAAGCCCGAGGTAGAACTGCATGGTGTCCACGGCAACAACCCCGGACAGCCTGCGCGTCATCATCGAGTACAAGGCCAACGCTGTGGCGTTGTAGACGATCAGCAACATGGTCGGATGAAAGGCCGTGCCAAGCGGCCGGACGACAACCAGAACCCCCAGAAAGCCCAGGATGATGGCCGCCCAACGCCAAGGGCCAACGCTCTCTTTCAACACGAAAACGGACAGAAAACACACGATGACAGGGCTTGAGAACATGATCGCTGACACGACGGTCAAAGGTAGAAACCGCAGGGCATAAAAGTTGAAAACGGTCGCAGAGATCAGCAGCAAGGCCCGGCTGATGACTTGCCATGGGTGGTCGGTCTTGAACCGGCCAGCCTCAATCCCGCCTTTGGCGATCACACCCACCGAGATCACGAAGTGTCCCGCGTAACGCATGAACGCCAATTGAAATGCCGGCACGCCGGCCAACGCCAACCACTTGGCCCCAAGGTCCACCAGTGAAAAGAACAGCCACGCTGTCAGCATCAGCACGATGCCCAGGCGCGGCAAGTCCGCGGTGGGGTTGGCGGTGACGGCCATCGTTCAGGTGTTGAAGCGCTTGACGTAGTAGTCAACCATCTGGCTGACCATGTCATCCGCCTGACCGTGGTCGCGCGCGTCGTTCAGCGCTGAAAGCGCGCCCTGCGACATCACGCTGGTAACACCGGCCTCGCGCGCCATGCGGTCATAATACCCAAGGTCTTTTGCCGCGTTCTTGATGGCGAAGGCGAGTTGGTTCGGGTCATTCTCGACACCGTAGGCTTTGACGAAATCCATCATTCCGGAATGCAGCGGTCCTGCGGCCATCACGTCATAAAGCTGCCTGCGATCAACGCCGGTGATATCTGCCATTGCAAAGGCTTCGGCCATCGCGTTCGCGACGGTCATTGCGAAGAAGTTGTTGATCAACTTGATGGTGTGCCCCGATCCGACAGGGCCAAGGTAAAAGACGTTTTCGCCCAAGTCCTTCAGTGTCGGCCCAGCCTTGTCAAAGGCTGCCTTGTCGCCGGAAGTCATGATGTTGAGCTTGCCTTCCAGCGCGTGCGAGGGCGTCCGGCCAAGAGGCGCATCAAGATAGCTTCCGCCGGCTGCGGCAACCTCCTTGGCCAAGGCGCGTGTGCTGCCCGGAAGCGAGGTGCCAAAGTCGATGACGATCGCCCCGGGCTTCAATCCCTCGATCACGCCATCTGCACCGCGCATACGACCCTCGACCTGTTCAGAGGTTCCCATGCACAGCATCACGATGTCGCTGGCTTGTGCCAGATCTCGGGCGTTTTGCGCCTCACGGGCGCCCCGGTCAATCGCGTCGTCCAGATGCGTTCGGTCGCGGTTTCCCAAGACCGTGACCGAGTATCCCTGGTCCAACAGCCGGCTTACCATGGCTCCACCCATTAGTCCCAGGCCGATAAACCCGATTGATGGTTTGCTCATTGGTTTCCCTTTCCGTAAATGTCTCTGGTTTTCATTCTTGTGTCTGGCGCGGGCGGTTTTGAAGTTCGGATGCACATATTACCCGGCGTGTAATCATAGGTTTTTGGGTGGTCCGGTTCTTCGCCGGGGCCGGATTTCCTTCAGGTCGGCGCCCGCGCTCGAGCTGACCGCGCTTTTAGCCCCTGTTCTATCCGTGATGTGACCTCGAGCGTCCGGGTCGCATCCTCGACGTCGATCAACGGTGAGGCGCCGTCGATCACGTCAAGGAAATGATCCAACTGGGCCTCCAGCGGCTCGCGTTTTTGTTTCGGTCGCAGAAGTTGGTCTTTTTGGGCCGCAGTGCCCCAATCCTTTCCACGCCACAGGGTCATGGAAGGAAAACTTACAGCGCCCTTCGTTCCAGTGATCCACATCATGTCCTGTCGGGTCGTGCCGATGTTCGGGTTTTCGCCGGTTCCTGCCTCAAACCCCCATGGGCTGGGCGCAGAGTCGGCAAAGCTGATGGTGCCTGTCGAGCCGTTTTCGAAGGCGATCGCGACGGCGCCGCTTTCTATCCGATCCGATCCGCGGATCGACGCGCCGGGCAGGGCTACGACATCCGAGATTTCTCCGATCACAAAGCGCAGTACATCGATATCATGCACTAGATTGATCATGACCGGGCTGCCATCCGAAGTCCGCCAGTTCTGTTCAAAATAGCTGTTGGGTTTGCGCATGGCCCACAGCAACGAGACGTTGATGACCCGTCCGATCGTTCCTTGTGTGATCACCTCCTTCAGGTGCTGCAAGGTGCTGTGATACCGCCGATGGTGGCCCACCAGGCTGCGGACATCGGCCTGGCGGACGATCCTCTTCAGGCGCAAGGCGTCATTGACCGACGCGGCAACCGGCTTTTCGATCAGCATGTGCCACCCGCGCGACGCGGCCAGGATCCCGTTTTCGGTGTGCAGGCGGGTCGGCGTTGCGATTATGACGCCATCCACCGGGTCCTGCACATCGTCCATACTGGCGAAACGTGGCGCATTGATCTGGATCGAGCCATCTGGATCGGCCAACCCGACCAACATGCAGCCGGGATGCTCGATCACAGCGTGGACGTGGCGGATACCGATCAATCCGCCGCCGGCTACTAGGATCCGTTTCACATCATCGCTCCGATTTGCCAGGGAACGAATTCGTAGTCACCCAGCCCCTGGGCCTCGGACTTGGTTCGCGCGCCCGAGGCGCCTTGTAGCAGCCGTCGGTATATTTCCTGTCCTTTTTCTTCGACGCTGACCCCTTTGGTCAGAATGTCTCCCGCATCCACGTCCATGTCTTCGGGCATGCGAGTCGCCAATTCAGAGTTGGTGGCGATTTTCAGCGTGGGCGCCGGTTTGGATCCAAAGGCAGAGCCACGCCCCGTGGTGAAGCACACAAGGTTGCACCCGGCCGCGATCTGCCCTGTCACCGAGGCCGGGTCATATCCGGGGCTGTCCATAAAGGTGAAGCCCTTATTGGTGATGGGTTCGGCGTACTTGAACACACCGGTCAAAGGGCTGGTTCCGCCCTTCGCCGCCGCCCCCAGCGATTTCTCAAGGATGGTCGTCAGACCCCCTTGTTTGTTGCCGGGGCTTGGGTTGTTGTCCATCGAACCGTGATTGCGGGCGGTGTAGTCCTGCCACCAATCGATCAGTCCGATCAGCCTTTCCCCGGTTGCGCGATCAAGGGCACGGCGGGTCAAAAGGTGTTCGGCTCCGTAAATCTCGGGCGTCTCCGCCAAGACACCCGTGCCACCTTGGGCGACCAACAGATCGCAGGCGTGTCCGAGCGCCGGGTTCGCGGTCACACCAGACCAAGCGTCCGATCCACCGCATTGCAGCGCAACCATAAGTTCGGACGCTGGGGCTTCGCTGCGCCGTGCCTTATTGGCAAGGGGTAGCATCTGATTGATCTTGCTGATGCCCATCTCCACGGTCCGGCGCAATCCGGCGACGTTCTGGATGTTCATCGTCTGGAAGGTGGGGCTCTGCTTTAGCCCATACGCGTCCAGCAGCCAGTCGATCTGGTTCATCTCGCAGCCCAGACCGACCATCAGAACGGCAGCGTGGTTGGGGTGTTTCGCAAACCCCCACATGACTCGTTGGAGAGCTTCGAAACCGTCGCCGGAATCGGCCATTCCGCAGCCCGTTCCGTGGACAAAGGCCACCACGCCATCGACGTTCGGATACTCGGCCAGCTTTTCCAGCGTAAAGTGATTTGCGATCATGCGAGCCGCTGTCGCCGAACAATTCACGGTGGTCAGGACCGCGACATAATTGCGGGTGCCGACCCGGCCGCTGTCCCTGTGGTAACCCATGAACGTATCGACCGAGGTGGCGGGTTTAGTGGGCCTGAGATCCGTCGCGAACTCGTAGTTCACGCTGGTGTTGCGGAACTCGACGTTGTGGGTATGGACATGATCGCCGGGTTGGATCGGTTGAGTGGCATAGCCGATAATCTGGGCGTATTTTCTGACCGGTTCGCCTGGCGCAAGCATCCGCATGGCGACCTTGTGACCTGAAGGGATGCGCGCATTAGTCGTGACATCCTCGACAACACTGCCTGCCTCCAAGGGGCGAGTGGCAACCACCACACTATCCGTTCGATCTAAACGTACAAAAGTCATAATCAGCTTTCTTAGCGGCCGAATCTAGGCGCAAAAGGGCGAGTCCGATGTCCACCGATGAATATCAATATGCGGCTGTCCGGACAGCCTTGCTCGCGCCGACTCCCAGTTGGCCTTGCAGACACGCCAATCCCGCAATTCGGTTTCGGGGCACGATCTGGACCTTGCGATGAAGCTGGGGAAATGGTCTCGGCCTGTGGGCTGACCTGCCGCGCTGAAGCGGATATCGAACGACCAGCGGAACCTGTCTGTTTCATTGACCAGCGAAGCATGTGGCGTCAAAGGGTCAAACAGGATGATCCCACCCGCCTTGACGGGCAGGGGCAGGGCGCGGTCTTCGTCAATGAACCCCTCGGCAATACCTGTCTGCGTCCGCGCACAATGCGGCAGGATGGATTGATCCTGGGTCTTTGGCAGCACTTGCAGACAGCCGTTTTCGACCGTTGCATCGTTGACGGCAATCCAAACCGTGACCATGTCGGTCTGGTCCGCGTCCTCTAACGCAACCGCCCGGTCCTGATGCCAGTCCGTTGCGGTGATGTGCGCGCGAACCTCGTCCTTTGCCAGCTTGAGAGCAGGGGGCTTCAGCCGAACGTGCTGGATCGGATTGCTGACCAACTCTGGCCCGATCAACTGCTCGACGATGTCCAGCATGGGAGGGGCCGTCAGCAAGTCGAACACGGCGGGCCCAATATGGAAAGGTGTGTCCGCCATGATCCGATCGCCGGGCAACGAGATGTCCAGCGGCTGGAAATAATCGCAACCAGCCTGATAGGCGGACAGAAGTTTGTCCCAGAAGGTCATTCCGGACGGCTCGTCCTTGACCAGCCCCTTTTTGTACCAACCATCATAGAGCCGGTTCAGGACATCCGAGTATTCGGCTTGTACTCGATCCAGGACATCGGCGGGAATTACATCCTCGACCACGAGGTATCCATCTGTCTGGAACTTGCCAATCTGATCTAGTGTCAGCATGGGTGTTACCTCACAAAAGCAGCGCGATGATGCCCGGCCAGATCAGAAGAACGGAAAGCGCCAGCAACTGGATCCCGATGAATGGGAGGAAGCCGCGGAAGATATCCGTCAGGCTGATATGCGGAGGGGCCACCGACTTCAGGTAGAACGCGGCCGGGCCAAATGGGGGGGACAGGAAGCTGACCTGCATGTTCATACAGAATACGACGCCAAACCAGATGGCGACATGGCTCGGCTGCAACTGGCCAATGAGTCCGATTTCCTCAATGGGAAGGCGCAGGACGATCGGCAGAAAGACAGGAATGATCAACAGGACGATGCCGACCCAATCCATGAACGCGCCCATGAACAGCAGGATCAGCATCATCACCAGAATGACCAGCATGGTCGGCAGGTCCTGCCCGACGATCAGATCGGCCACATATTGAGGCCCGCCGGCTATGGTGTAAGCACCCGCCAGCGCGGCGGCCCCGATGGTCACCCAAATGATGGTGCCGGTGGACTTCAGCGTCCGCATCAAACTGTCCCAAACCAGCTCGAATGATCCTTCGCCCCGCAGAATGGCGATGATCAGAACGGCGAAGGCGCCCATGCCTGCTGCCTCGGTGATGCCGGTGATCCCGCCATAGATCGAGCCGAGCACGACGCCGATGACGACCAGCGGCGCGACGAGACCTTTGCCCATTTCCCACCCGATTTTGGCGCGCTGTCTGCCAAAGACGAAGAAGATCAGCAGAAGGGCGACGATCGTGATGCCGGCAAACCAGGGCAGGTAGTCAGCTGTTCCCAATCGCGCTGGTTCGCCCTGGCTGGCGGCGTTCGAGCCAGAAAGCTCGAAAAACGCGGCCCGGACAAACAGAACGGTGGAAAAACCGGCTACGACGATGCTCATGAAGGCCGCAAACAGCTTGCGTTTTTCAACCGGTTCGGGGTCGTTCGGGTCCGGTTCAGGCAGCGGCGCGTGGTGAGGATTCAGCCGCGTGCGGATGATAATGTACAGGATGATCATCGAGGCCAGCATGAAGCCGGGAATGAACGAAGCGGTGAACAGCGACTTGATCGAGGTTTCGGTGATCAGCCCATAGATGATCAGAACGATCGAGGGCGGGATCATTGTACCCAGCGACCCCGAGGCGCATATTACGCCGATGGCGAGATTCTGATCGTAGCCAAGGCGCAGCATCTGGGGCAGGGCGATAAGGCCCAGCAGGACAACCTCACCGCCGATAATGCCGGACATGGCCGCCATGATAACCGCCATGATCGAGGTCACGATCGCGATGCCGCCACGTGTTCTGGACAGCCAGACATTCAGCGACGAATACATGTCGCGCGCGATCCCGGACCGCTCTAGCAGCGACGCCATGAAGATAAACAATGGCACGGATATGAGCACGTAGTCCGTTAAGAGTCCGTATATCTTCTGCGCCAGGATATAGAGTGGCCCTGTTCCCGGCCGGCCGGTCAGAATGCCGTCGCCGAATGAAAATGGGTTCAAAAGAAGTGTAGGTTCGAACTTCAGGACGAGAACCAGAACCGCAAGCGAGGCCGAGGCCAGACCCAAGGGCATACCGATCGCCAGAAGCACGATCAGGGCGACCATCAGGATGAGTGAGATTGTTCCAATATCCATCAGTCTTGTCCCACCGCCCGCTTGATCATTTCAATCTCATCCTCATCCGGTTCATCTGTGTGGATTTCCGGTTCTTTGTTCCAATCCGAGATCAGGTTCAAAATTGCTTGCATTGCGACGAGCGTAATCACGATCAGCACCATCGGCTGCAATGTCGCCGGGATCGGAGGATTGAAGGCGGAGCCATAGAGCTCCCATTTATAGAGCTTGTTGACGAACACCTGTTTGTAGCTGCCGTAGACCAGAAAGAAGGCAAACAGCACGATCAGTATTGTCGAAACCGTATCAAAAACGCGCTGAAGCCAACGTGGAACTGCATCGTACAGCAGGAATATTCTAATGTGACTGCGTTGCTGCATGGCGTAGTAGCCAGACATCAAAAACACAAAGCTGGCGAACCAGAGTGTCATTTCGTTGGCCCACTCGGTTGGCTTTTCCAGTATGTAGCGCATGAAGACTTCGTAGAGCATCACGACAGTCATGATTGCTATCATCATCATCGTAACTCGGCCTATGAACAGGGCGACGCGGTCCATAACCGTCGAGCCTTCGAACTCCATCGTCGCCGGGCGCACGGTCTTTGTGCCAATCACTGCAAGAACAGGTAAAAGCACTAGCGCGGCCACGTCGATGACGTCGATGTACCCCCCGAACACACCAGACATTTCGGGCGTGACGTCGCTGCGGAGGTAGATTTCCGTTACCTGACTTTTGAGAGATTCTGAGGTGTAAGGCAGCCAATCCAACAGGAATGCTGGAAGATGCCAAACAAGCCAACTGGCAGTCGCGACGAAGGCCAACGGTATGAGCCATTCAATTGGTCCGCCTGAATTCTTGTGCATCGCGTAACCCTCGTCCCTATCCTTCGATCTTGTAGTGATCGATAAAGTCTCGATCCGGCTCGACACCCAGTCCGGGGCCAGTCGGGATCATGACACGGCCGTTGTTGGCCTTGACCTGATTTTGAATTTCCAGCGGAACGGTCAGCAGATCGTCCCGAAACTTGTTGTCCGTTGTGTCGAACTCCAGCATTGGTTCCCATGGATGCAAACCGCCTGGAATCGCTGGCATGGCGGCCAGTAGGTGCAGATTAGTTGCGACGGCGATGGCGCTGCCCCAGACGTGATTTACGACCGGAGTGAAATGTGCGTGGCATAGGGCCAGTACCCTGAGATACTCTGAAACACCGCCCAAAGCGCATACTTCTGGCTGCGCTATATCGATGCCGCGATTTTCAAGAAGATTGCGCCAGGCCCAGCGATTGAATACCGCCTCTCCGCCCGAGATGTTGACTTTAAGCGAAGAGCGCAGTTCGCGGTACCCGTCAATGTCTTCTGGCGCGACGGGTTCTTCGAACCAATATGCGTCCAGTTCTTCCAACGCACGACCGACAAAAAATGCGTCCGAAGTCGTATAGGCATGGTTTGCATCGACCATAAAAGGAAAGTCGTCACCAACTCCGCGTCGCACCGCCTCGCACAGCTTTACATCAGGCTTCGGACCAAAGCCGGTTTTCATTTTGGTCGCGGTAAACCCCATTGCCTTGATCTTTGCAGCTTCATCTTCGAAACGGTTGGCCAGATCAGAAATCGGTTCATCCCGCAGCATCATGCCGTAGCCGTAGCACGGAACACTTGTCCGATGCGCACCGCCGACAAGCTTGTGGAGGGGGAGGCCAGTGATTTTGCCCGTGATGTCCCAAAGGGCGATATCTACCCCGGACAAGGCCTGCATCGGCATTCCACTTTGCCCATGATCTCGGAGAAGGTTGTACACCTTGTGCCAGATCACGTCTTTGTCCAATGGGTCCAAACCCAGCACCATAGGTTGGATTACTTTTTCGACGATGGACTTGTTTGCTACTGCTATGTTGCCGGGGCCAAAGCACTCTCCCCAGCCTGTCACCCCTTCGTCCGTTTGAACTTCAACGAGATGGGTTGTCCGCTTGTCATAATACTGCTGCGAATAGCCCAAAACTTCCGGCATGTCGTGCTGCAGTACGTGACTTATTATTCTTTTGATTTTCATGAAGTTATGGATCCCGGCGCCGATCCGGAGGGGCCGCTAGTGCGGCCTCTCCGTGCGTCGTAATTCGGTCGAAGCCTGACTACTGCATTGCTCCCAGGTCACGCAGGAAGTTGATGTGACTTTCCAAAAGTGCCTGTGCCTCAGGGGTCGTCGCGAATTCAGTCCAACCGACCTGAACGGCCGCGCGATACGCTGCCAGGTCTTCAGGCGACCATTCGTACAACTGAACCCCTTTTGCTTGCAGGTCTTTTGCAGTCTGAGCGTTCTGCACTTCATTGATTGTGGCATTGTGCAATGCCAAGCTATCCATTGCGACTTCCATGATCTTCTTGTGGTGCGCAGGCATAGCTTCCCAAACGTCTTTGCGACAGGCTAGGTGATCTGCAGGCATCGAGTGAAAACCGGGATAGTTTGTGTGACCTGCGATCTCGTATAGACCCAGACCCACGTTGTTAGTCAGGTTTGCAGCATCCGCGCCATCAATGATACCGGTTTCCAAAGCCGTAAAGATTTCGTTGAAGTCCATCACGATCGGAGAAGCGCCAAGTTCCGCGAACACTTTGGTCGCCAGGCCTGGAGGCGAGCGGAACTTCCAATCCTTGAAGTCTTCCACTTTTGCAATCGGTTTGGTCGAAGCAAGCGACTCCGGCCCGGGAATCCACCATCCGATGAATTCCATGTCGTAGCCGTTGTACAGATCGTTTACGGCTTCTCTACCACCGCCATGAAGAAGCCAAGCCATTTGCTGATATGGGTTCTGGTATCCGCCGAGCAGGTCGCCCGCAAACTGGAAGGCCGGATTCTTACCGGTCTGATAGCCGCCGCCCGTCATGTCGCAATCCAGAATTCCCGTAGCTGCGGCATCGAAGGTTTCAACTGATTTGACCACCGAAGAGGAATAGAACATTTCAACTTCGATTTCGCCGTTCGACATTTCCTGAATGTCTTCAATGAATTTTGCGGCCATCTGGCCAGACAGAGTTTCGGGCGAAAAATGGGTTTGAATTCTAAGCTTCGTTGTTTCAGCCATCGCAAAGCCGGCTGCCATTGTCGTGGCTACGGCCGCCACGGCCGCTGTCTTGACTATTTTCATATTGTCCTCCCAGACGTTGAGCGTTGCGCGGAGTGGGAGATCTTGCTGCCTCCTTTGTCGTCACGCGAGTAAACGTTAAGCCGACGAATCGAATGCAACAAGAAAAATTTGAAATTACGAAAAATTTCGAGATTCTTGTAAAAATTCGAAAATAGCGTTAGGACGCTACTTGGACAAACTTGAAGGCGCATACCGGGATGAACGAAGAAGTAGATATTTATCAAGATCTTAAGATGCGTCTAATCTCTAATGGATTCGAACATGGATCCAAGGTGCGGGCCGAAGAACTGCGAAAAGAGTATGGTTGTTCTGCGAGTGCAGTTCGTGAAGTCCTTTTTCGTTTGGCCGCTGTTGGTTTGGTGGACTTTCAGGAACAAAAGGGATTCCGCGTGCCAAAGCGTTCCTCGCAGAAGCTTATCGAATTGACACACGTCCGTGTTTTGCTGGAGGCAGAAGGCACAGCAATGTCGATCCGAAATGGCGGAGTGGATTGGGAGGCAAGATTGACGGCTGCACATCACAAACTCAGCCATATCGAAAAACGCATTCACGCCGCAAACGACCCGAGCGACCTTGTCGAGATCTGGTTTGCCTCGGAGAAGGAATTTCACCAAACGCTGATTTCTGCTTGTGGATCGGAAACGTTGAAGCAAATGCATGGCCGAATTTATTCTCAATTCAGACAGCAATTGATGGTGGCAGACCGCAATTTCGAGTTCATCTCTCAAAACATAAGGCATCATGCAGATATACTAGAAGCTGCTCTGTCAGGGGATGAGCAATTAACAAGAGACAAAATTCACGACCACCTTAAGCGCCACTTGACCGGAAAGACGATGGGCCATTAACGCTTGTAGTCATCCTCCAGATACACGCGGACAATATCGTCAAAACTCGATTCCGCCCGGAATCCCAAGTCCAGCGCACGATCCGTTTCAAAGTCACGGGGCCAATTCTTAACTATACTTTCAATTGCCGTGTCAGGAGTACGTTTTATTAAGGCAACTGCGTCTTGGCCGGCTACAGTACGCAGCGCTTCAATCTGTTCTGATACCGTGCAACTCACGCCAGGCATATTCAACGAGCGTCGGTCGTTCAAAAGTTCGGTGTCCAAGTTGGCAGCGTGGGTCAAGAAGGCCGCTGCTGCGCGTGGACTGGCGTGCCAGTGGCGTACAGTATCGGCAACAGGCAATATGGCCTCCTCTCCGTTCAAAGGCTCTCGGATAATCCCTGAAAAGAAGGACGAAGCGGCAGCGTTGGCTTTACCGGGGCGTACGCACAAAGTCGGCAACCGCAGAGAAATACCGTCGATAAATCCTTTTCTGCTAAAGTCCGTGATCATTATTTCAGATGCCGCTTTCTGCGCCCCGTAACTGGTTAAAGGCGCAGAGAGAAACTCATCATTTATCTTGTCGGGGAATGGTGCTCCAAAAACTGCTATGGAAGAGGCAAAAACCAATCGCGGCCGGTACTCGCCTTTGGACACCTCGTGTTCATCTTTGAGCGCGTTTAGCAGTGCCCACGTCGCCATGAGGTTGACGTCCCAACCCAATGCAAAGTCGGTCTCAGCTTGTCCAGAAACTATAGCAGCGAGATGGAAAATGACGTCTGGGCGCTGTGCGGCGAAAGACTTGGCTACGCCGGGCGCTGTCAAACTTCCCTCAATCTGATTGCCTACCGCACTGTTTGGCGGAAACGCGAGATCGAACAGTGAGACTTGGGCATTCACACCAAAGGTCTTTTCAGCCGCAATGCGATGAGCCAACTTCTGGCCCAACATCCCTCCTCCGCCAATGACAAGAATCCGGTTCACGACATTTTGTTCCGTTTTTTGAGTTCCAGATACAGAGCCGAATGGTCCAGTTCAGCCCCAGCCATTTCGTCAATAAGATACTTGAAGCGGTCGCGTACAGATTGCGTGTTGGGCAGTTCGATGCCTAGGCTTCTCGCTTCTTCCAACGTGTTGTCCAAGTCCTTTAGCTGAAATTTACACAAGCCACCGGGTGCGAAATTGCCCTCAGACATTCGTTCACCGTGTTGTTGCAGGATAACGCTATCAGCAAATCCGCCTTTCAATGCCGAACGCAGGGCCACTGGATCCGCACCCCCTTGCTGTGCCAAAAGTGTCGCTTCGGCGACGGCTGAAATTGTTACTGCAACAATTGTTTGATTGGCCAGTTTGCACAATTGCCCTGAGCCACTAGGGCCGACGTGGACAGGTTGGCCCATTGCTGAAAGAATTGGTTTAACTTGCTCCAGTACGTCTTTGTCTCCTCCTACCATGATCGCAAGGGTTGCCGCCTCGGCGCCTCTTGTGCCACCGGAAACCGGGGCATCCAAATGAGATATCCCCATCTTGGCCAATTGCGCGGATTGTTCTCGGGCGTGTTCAGGCTTGGCGCTAGACATATCAATCCAGATCATTCCAGGCTTCAAGTGCTCGCAGAACGCCGCGTCAGCCAACAGCGCACCAGTTGCGTATCCATCCGAAAGCATGGTCACAATAATGTCTGCATCCGCTATCGCCAGCGCGGCGGTGTCCGTTACCGTCGCACCTTCCGCAACCAAGGGTTTGGCTTTGTCTAGGGTTCGGTTCCATGCGGTCACAGACAAGCCAGATTTGAGGAGATTCCGCGCCATGGGAACGCCCATCAGGCCGGTTCCCAACACAGCGACATCAAACTGTTTGCTCATGATTTCCTGTCCTCCTGAGGATGTATCACGCTTGGTTATGGCCAAACCACAATCTCTGTCATACGCTAACGTTTCTGGCCTCACATGCCACAAGTCGTCGAAGTCTTACCAAGGTTTCTTTGAACTTCAGTTGATCCGTGGACCAAAAGCCAGCGGTGCAATTGTGACTAAGGAAGTTGGAAAATATAAATGGTAGAAAGACTTAAGGGAAAGCGTGTGTTGGTTACAGCTGCGGCGCAAGGGATCGGACTTGCCAGCGCGGTTGCAATGGCGAGAGAGGGCGCGATTGTCTATGCGACCGACATAAACATCACAAACCTAAACTCGATTCGGGGAGAGAATCTCGAAAATTTAGAAATTTTCGAGATGGATGTAACGAATGGTGAAAGTGTCCAAGAAGGTGCCGAGCGGGCCAAACCAGACGTTCTGTTTAATTGTGCTGGGTTCGTGCATCACGGCACAATTCTCGAAGCAACAGATGACGAATGGGATTTTGCCATGGACCTAAACGTTCGTTCAATGGTGCGCACTGTTAAGGCTGTTTTGCCCGGAATGCTTGAGCGTGGCGGAGGGTCGATAATCAATATGTCGTCCGCGTTGGGATCTGTAATAGGCGCGCCAAATCGCTTCGTCTATGGCGCGACTAAGGCTGCTGTTGTTGGGCTGACGAAGTCGGTGGCCGTGGATTTTATAACGCAAGGAATTCGGTGCAATTGCATATGCCCGGGAACGGTCGACAGTCCTAGTTGGCGGGGCAGGGTCGATGAATTGGGCAAGCAACTGGGCAGCAGAGAAGAAGCGCTTGCACAATTTGTGGCACGTCAACCTATGGGGCGTGTGGCAAAAGCAGAAGAGATTGCTGCATTGGTCGTCTATCTGGCGAGTGATGAGAGTGCATTCACCACAGGACACACACATATAATTGATGGGGGTTGGTCAGGCCAATGACAGTAATATCAAAGGATGATCTGCGGTCTCGCAAGTGGTTTATGAATTCTGAAAACTTGGAAATGACCGCGTTGTATCTCGAAAGATATCTCAACTACGGACTGACCCGTGAGGAGCTGCAGTCGGGCAAGCCAATAATTGGCATTGCTCAGACCGGTAGCGATTTAAGCCCTTGCAATCGGCACCATATCGAGTTGTCCAAACGCGTTCGCGACGGGATCATCGCTGCCGGGGGAACGTGCATTGAAATTCCCGTGCACCCGATACAAGAGACCGGTAAACGGCCAACTGCCTCTTTGGACCGCAATCTCGCTTATCTGTCCTTGGTGGAGAGTCTATTCGGGTATCCGATTGATGGCGTTGTTCTGAACATTGGTTGCGACAAGACCACACCCGCACTTCTCATGGCCGCTGCGACTGTCAACATCCCAGCGATCGCCCTGTCGGTCGGCCCCATGCTCAACGGCTGGTGGAAAGGTGAGCGCGCCGGATCCGGAACGGTTATTTGGAAAGCGCGCGAAGACCTTGCAGCTGATGAAATTGATACCGATGAGTTTATGGAAATCGCTGCTGCCGCAGCACCTTCGGTTGGCTATTGCAACACCATGGGAACGGCGACGACCATGAATTCGCTTGCTGAAGCCTTGGGAATGCAATTGCCGGGATCAGCAGCCATACCAGCCCCGTATAGAGAGCGCGGTCAAATCAGCTATGAAACCGGTAAACGCATTGTGGACATGGTCTGGGAGGATTTACGCCCCAGCGATGTGATGACACGTCAGGCTTTTGAGAATGCGATTGTCATTAACTCGGCCATTGGCGGATCGACAAATGCGCCGATACACCTGAATGCAATTGCCCGGCATCTTGGTGTTCCGCTGAACAACGATGACTGGCAGAAACATGGCCACGACGTACCTCTTTTGGTCAATATGCAACCAGCCGGGAAATACCTGGGTGAAGATTACCAACATGCTGGCGGCGTTCCTGCAGTTGTCGGAGAGCTTCTTGAAGCTGGATTGCTTCCTCATCCCGATGCATTAACGGTGAACGGCAACGCGATGGGGCAAAACTGCTCCATGCGCCGGTCGCTTAATTGTGATGTGATCAAGCCTGTCAGCAGCCCTGTTAAAGAACAAGCAGGGTTCATCAATCTCTCGGGCAATCTGTTCGAGAGCGCGATTATGAAGACATCTGTGATCTCGCCAGCTTTTCGAATGGCTTACCTGTCAAACCCAGACGACCCCGATGCATTTGAGGGCAGCGCTGTCGTTTTTGATGGGCCTGAGGATTTTCACCATCGGATCGACGATCCCGCGGAAAACATCGACGCAAACTGTATTCTGATCATGCGCGGAGCCGGACCAAAAGGATACCCGGGTGCCGCAGAGGTCGTGAACATGCGTCCGCCTGCATATTTGTTGAAACAAGGCATCGAAGCCCTTCCTTGCATCGGTGATGGCCGGCAATCCGGCACATCAGGAAGCCCTTCGATCCTGAATGCTTCACCCGAAGCTGCGGAAGGCGGCGGGTTGGCCTTGGTGAAAAATGGTGACCGGTTACGCATCGATCTTGGCAAAGGCACAGCAGATATGCTGGTTTCTCTTGAAGAACTGCATGAACGCGCCCGCGATCTAGAGGCACGCGGTGGGTATTCGATGCCGCCCAATCAATCACCGTGGCAGGAAATATTCCGCGAAAAAGTAGATCGACTGGATCGTGGCATGACCCTTAAGGGTGCAGAAAATTACCGCGATATCGCGCGAGGTTTCTTGCCACGCGACAATCACTAAAAGGAACAGAAATGAAACTTGTTCGTTACGGAGCCGAGGGCTCCGAAAAACCCGCCTTGGTCGACTCTGAGGGCCTACTACGGGATCTGTCTGCTCACATCAACGATATCACGGGTGAGATGTTGGATGATGCATCACTTGACAATCTGCGCTCATTGGATCCGGGCAAACTACCGATTGTAGAGGGCGATCCTCGCATCGCACCTTGTGTTGGGAAAATCGGAAAATTCCTGTGCATCGGATTAAACTACTCGGACCATGCGGCAGAAACCGGTGCTCAAATCCCGAAGCATCCGATACTTTTTTTCAAGGCAAATTCTGCGGTCATTGGGGCATATGATGACGTAGTCATGCCGCGTGGATCTACGCACACCGACTGGGAATGCGAACTCGGCGTCGTCATCGGCAAAACGGCCAAATATGTTTCCAAGGCTGACGCGGTCGAATACGTTGCTGGCTATTGTATCGTAAACGATGTCTCTGAAAGGCATTTTCAAACTCAATTGACAGGCCAATGGACCAAAGGAAAATCCTGCGACACATTTGGCCCTACTGGCCCTTGGCTAGTGACCCGAGACGAGGTGCCTGATCCTCAAAGTCTTGCTATGTCGCTGGATGTAAACGGTCAGCGCATGCAAACCGGGAACACCGCTACGATGATCTTTTCCGTTGCCGAGATCATTGAGCATCTAAGCCAGCTTTTCACACTGCACCCAGGCGACGTCATTTCAACTGGAACACCGCCCGGTGTTGGAATGGGGATCAAGCCGGAACCAGTTTACCTAAAAAAAGGCGACGTCATGGAGCTTCGCATCGATGGGTTGGGTGTTCAGAGGCAAAAGGTCGGCCAAGATGACTGACTTGTTGCAAATTGGCGGCATCACAGAACGGATGCGAGACCGCCTGACCTCAGTATTCGACATACATCAATTGGATGATTTCAACGCGGAAAGCATAACGCATATCGTTACAAATGGGCACGACGGAGTTCCGCATGACCTAATGACTTCCCTCAGTAATCTGAAAATGATCAGCGTCTATGGGGTTGGTTACGACGCCGTCGACGCAAATGCCGCTGCTGAGCGCGGGATTGTCGTGACGCACACACCTAATGTGTTGAACAAAGAAGTCGCAACCACGGCAGTTCTGCTATTGCTGTCATGTTATCGAGAGCTCGTACGTGACGATGATTACGTTCGGTCCGGACGATGGGAAGTTGAAGGTAACGCCCCTTTGACCCGATCTGCGGATAATCAAAAAGTAGGCATTCTTGGTCTTGGTCGCATTGGTCAGGCGATCGTTGACAAGTTGGAGCCATGGGCTCCCGAAATTTCTTATCATACCCGGACACAGAAGGATGTTCCGTACCGCTACTTCGATAATTTGGTTGGATTGGCGGAACACGTGAACATCCTGATATGCATCACGCCCGGAGGCTCGTCGACCAATAAGCTGGTAAACGCTGAGGTGTTGCGTGCGTTGGGGGCGGACGGAACACTGATAAACGTTAGTCGCGGGTCAGTCGTCGACGAAACTGCTCTTATCAAAGCATTGCAGAACGGTGAGCTCGGTTGGGCGGGGCTGGATGTTTTCGAGGACGAACCGCGTGTTCCAAAAGAACTGCGCGAGCTGCCCAACGTCGTTCTTCTTCCTCATGCTGGTAGCGCGACTCTTGAGACGCGTGCAGCCATGGGTGACCTCACTGTCGACAACCTGCTGCAACATCTTAAGGACGGATCGGTTATCACGGCTGTTCCGGAATGCAGAGATGTGTAAATGGCCAATCTGACAAGTGTTTGAGTTTGCTGTTGCGGTTTTCTTTTTGCTGATTACCCCGGGGCCTGGTGTTCTGACAACGGCCGGAATTGGATCAGCTTTTGGTTTTCGGGCAGGTCTGGCATTTGTGGCAGGTTTGATGCTGGGCGGGTTCATCAATATGATGTTGGTGGTCTCGGGAGTAGCCGCTGCGGCGTTGGCTGTGCCAGTGCTGAGAAACTTGTTGTTGTTTGCGTCGGTCGGATACTTGGTTTTTCTCGCCTGGCGCATTGCTAGCGCTGGCTCAAAAGTTGGATTCTCTCCTGCAGACTCACCACTTGGATTTGCAAATGGGCTGACGCTACAATTCATTAATCCAAAAGCTTACGTGGTCGGCACTGCATTGTTTTCAGGGTTTGCATTTTTGCCCGAAGCGCCTTTTTTGGAGGTCATCATAAAAGTCATAGTTTTCAATACGATTTGGGTGCCAGTGCACATGATCTGGCTGAGTGCTGGTGCAAAAATAGGTAGCCTTGATTTAAGCGAGAGGTCGCACCGAAGGATCAACTTAGCGATGGCGGGTTCATTGTTGGTTGTTGTGCTGATTGCCTTGAAGTCGGTGGTGTGACGGACTTCTTTGTTCAGCCACGCTTTGCAGACGATTGAAATCTCCAGATCAGAGTGACGCGGTTATTCCACCATCGATATAGAGAGTATGTCCATTGACGAAGCTGGATGCGGGGGACGCAAGGAATACTGCTGCACCGACGAGTTCTTCCACATTGCCCCAGCGGCCGGCCGGAGTACGTTTCTCGAGCCATGCACTGAACTCTGGGTCGGCAACCAAGGCGGCGTTCAAAGGCGTATCGAAATATCCAGGTGCAATGGCATTGCAGTTAAGACCATACTTGGCCCAATCAGTTGCCATCCCTTTTGTAAGGTTGGTCACGGCACCTTTTGTCGCCGTGTAAGGCGCAATTCCCGGTCTGGCCAATGCGGATTGAACCGATGCAATGTTAATGATCTTACCAGACTTTCTTACAATCATATGTCGTGCCACTGCCTGACCGACGTGAAAGACGGACGCCACATTTGTCTGTAGTAGGCGCTCGAAGGCATCAGCGGGGAAATCCTGTAACTCTGTCCTGTGTTGCATTCCGGCGTTGTTTACCAAGATGTCTATCGGGCCGATTTTTTCTTCAAAGTCGTCCACAGCAGATCGGACACCTTCATGATCGGTCACATCGAACGAAAGTTCACGTACCGAGGTGCCTGCCTGGTTCAACTCGGAGGCTGCTGCAGATAGTTTTGCGGTGTCGCGCCCGTTCAAAATGACCTTTGCACCGGCGGCGGCCAAGCCGCGAGCCAGCGCAAATCCAATGCCTTGGCTAGAGCCCGTCACCAGTGCGCGAGTTCCCTTTAGGTCGAACAATTCAAGCGTCATGCAAAAACTCCTTGGTTGTTGGCACCGACTATCCGTATCTTTTGGCAATCTGTATAGGGGGGGTCTTATCAATGTCGTCGGCCAATATCGCGGTTGTTGTCCATGCTGCGAAGGATCTTAGGTTGGAAACTCGAAACGTTCGCGACATAGGTTCAGATGAAGCTCTGATTGAAATGAAGGCCGGTGGAATTTGCGGTTCTGACCTGCACTATTTTAACCACGGAGGATTTGGTTCGATCAGGTTGCGTGAGCCTATGGCGCTTGGGCATGAAGTTGCAGGTGAAATTTTGGACATCGGAGCAGGTGCTGTTGGGCTAAACGTTGGTCAACTGGTCGCAATTTCTCCGTCCTGTCCCTGCCAAACTTGCTTCTATTGTCTGAAAGGTCAGCAAAACCACTGTCTTGATATGAAATTCTACGGCAGCGCAATGCCATATCCTCATATCCAAGGTGCCTTTCAGAGCAAACTTGTCGTCAAAGCCAACCAATGTGTTGCAGCAGATGGATTGACCCCGGCGGAGGCTGCTATGGCGGAACCTTTGGCTGTTTGTCTACACGCGGTTAATCAGGCGGGGAGCCTGGTCGGTAAGACGGTACTCGTCACAGGCTGCGGTCCGATCGGGTGTCTTACGATCATGGTTGCACGACGGTCAGGGGCTGCCAGAATTATAGCAACCGATATTTCTGATCAGACGTTGAACACGGCTCGCGATTGCGGTGCAGACGAGGTGATCAACACCAAGGACGAACCACAAAAATTGGAGCTTTTTGAGAGAGACAAGGGCCAAATTGACATACATTTGGAGTGTTCAGGTGCCCAACCCGCTCTGGCGTCTGGCGTTGCCTGTTTGCGCCCGGGCGGAACCTTAGTTCAGCTTGGTCTGGGGGGCGACATGACGGTGCCGATGCAGGTGTTGACTGCAAAAGAGATTGCACTTCGCGGATCTTTCCGTTTCCATTCCGAGTTTTCAGTCGCGGTCGAGATGATGCGAAGCGGACTAATTAACGTCGATCAGTTGGTGACGCATTCCTTTGATGTACGGGAGGCTATAGCCGCGTTCGAGATCGCATCTGACCGAAGCCGATCAATGAAGGTGCAGTTGATTTTCACGGATAATGAAAATGGATAGACAATCGCCTGACGTCGCGGAGGCCTATGAAAGAGATGGTTTCGTAGCACCGCTGGACATCCTAACAGACAACGAGACCCGGGCATTGCGCGATGATTTTGAGGAAGCGGAGCGCATTCTCAAAGACGACCCAGATAAACTGAAGCTGCTATATTCTTATCCGGACAGGCTAATACCTTCATTCGACGCACTTCTTCGCCATCCTAAACTGATTGAAGTTGCTTCAACGGTATTGGGACCCGACCTTATGGTTTGGAGCGGAGCACTATTTGTCAAAGAAGTTCGATCTACAAAGATCGTTTCCTGGCATCAGGACCTGACCTATTGGGGATTGGATGACGCAGAGGAAGTTACCTGCTGGGTTGCGATCTCGGAAGCTTCCGAGCAAAGCGGGTGTATGAAGTTCGTTCCCGGCAGCCATAAAAGCCGTATCGTGCCACACGTGGACACCTTCAGCGAAAACAATCTGTTATCACGTGGGCAGGAAATCGCGGTTGATGTGAATGAACAAGATGCAGTCGCTGTGGAATTACGTGCGGGGCAGGCATCCATGCATCACGGGCATCTGTTTCACGCATCAGGACCAAATAACACAGACGATAGACGCATTGGTGCGGCGTTGCGTTTCATAAAGCCCTCAATGAAGCAGAAAAACGGCGTGAAAACTCTGGTTGCGCTAGTCGCAGGGCGTGATGATTTTGGACATTTTTTAGTTGCGCCCTCTCCTCGGGGTTTTTTGAATGAGAGCGATTTCGTTTTGTGTCAAAGGGATGCAGACCGCAGGAAACAAATACTCTTCGCCGGGGCGCAATGACTCCCTTCGCAAGCTCTGAATCATGTTTTTATCGAACCCAAAGCCAACCTGAATTGCGAAGGCCAGCAACTGAATTCCTCATATGGGTTGAGAACCCCAGTATTGATGAGGCTCGCACCAATCGCCCATGACGGTGGGGCTTTGCGCGGGAAACGAGCCATTGGCGGCGGACGACGCTTGCTACGGTACGTGTTGTTCCAGGCCGCGCTGGTTGCGGCTCATCACAACTCGGTTCTGAAAGCCTTCGCTGATCACCAACGCGCGGCCGGAAAATCGTAAAAAATCATTATCACCGCTGAGGCCCGAAAACTCGTCACAAAAGCAAATGCTCTGTGCAAATCCCGTCAATACTGGGGTTCTCAACCCATATGAGGAATACAGTTGCTAGCCGAGACTGGTTCGAATTTGTCTGACAGCACCGCTATTTCAGAGCAAAGCAGGGAACTGCTGAGCGCTCGACTTGTCGAGCAACTACAGCCGTTTCAATCTGAGCTCGCCGTCCCCTTGTGCGTACCTGGTCATCGCCGACTTCGATAGCGTCCATGAAGGGCCGGAGATAACCCCGTTTGTTTCTTTGGGCTGTCGCTCCGACTTTGCCGGGAATGCGAATGCCGTATTCGGAACCCATTATAAGATAGTCGGTTCGAATGGACTAAAGATCGCCATCCGGGTGCTTCGAAACCAGCCCCGAAACCACAAGGGATTGCATCATAATGAGCTGGGCTCAGAGAATTTGGTGCGATTGACAAGCGCAACACCTGCGCCATCAAAAGGACAAGGAAATAAATTCTTGTCAGCGCATGACGAATGGGTTCGACATTGGCTGTTCTGACGTATTCAGCCAGACTGTTTTGGTCCTCGTGTAATCGTGAATGGCCTCGATTCCTGCCTCTCTGCCGTAACCGGATTGATTATAGCCGCCGAAAGGTGCAATCGGCGATACGGCGCGGTATGTGTTGATCCAGCAAATTCCCGATTTCAGACGGGATGAAACCCGGTGGGCACGGGCGACGTTTTCAGTGAAAACACCAGAACCAAGCCCAAACTGAGAGTCGTTGGCCAAAGCGATGGCTTCCTCTTCCGTTTCGAATGGCAGCAACGACATTACGGGGCCGAACATTTCGACCTTCAGCGTCTCTGTCTCTGCGCTCATGCACTCCACCAGTGTTGGGTCCATGTAGTTGCCTGGCCGGTCCAGTGGTTTTCCTCCGAAACGGATGCGTGCACCTTGTTCTGTGGCTTTCGCCAAAGTCGCCTGAATTCTTTCCAACTGAGCTTCGGTGCAGAGCGGGCCAATATTGGTGGCCGTTTCCAATGGATCACCGATAACGACGCCCTTCATCTTCTCTTCGATCTTGTCAACAAGCGCATCCAGCACCGGGCGGTGAATCAGCCCGCGCGAACCGGCCACGCAGCTTTGACCCGAGGCGCCGAAATTTCCCGCAATCAAGCCATTGGCGGCGCCATCCAGATTGGCATCATCAAAAACGATGATCGGGGATTTCCCGCCCAGCTCCAAGGTGGTCACCGCAAAGTTTTCAGCCGAGTTGCGCACTACATGGCGCGCTGTTTCAGGGCCGCCGGTGAATGCGATCCGGTCCACGTCCGGGTGCCGGGTAAGCGGGATGGCGCAGTTTTCGGCATCCCCGGTAATGACGGAGACCACACCGGGCGGAAAACCAGCTTCATCGATCAGCCGTGCGAACTCCAGCATCGGAGCGGGCGCAATTTCGGAGGCCTTCAGCACGACCGAACATCCTGCCGCTATCGCGGGTCCAAGTTTGGTTGCGGTCAGGAACATCTGTGCGTTCCAGGGTACGATAGCGACCACCACACCAATCGGTTCGCGTTTGGTGAAGACATGCATGTTCGGTTTGTCGATCGGAAGAACCGCCCCTTCGATCTTGTCCGCGAGCCCCGCATAATATCGATAATAGTCACCGACATAGGCTGTCTGGCTCGCCGTTTCGGCAAGCAGCTTACCGCTGTCAGTGGTCTCAAGCTGGCCCAGGTGTCTGGCGTTTTCCTCGATCAGATCCGCAAGCCTGAACAACAGTTTGCCGCGCGCGGTTTGTGTCATGTCGCGCCACGTTGGATCATCAAGTGACCGACGCGCCGCAGAAACGGCGCGGTTCACGTCTTCCGGCGCGGCGCAGGCCAAACTGGACCAGTCCTTGCCCGTCGCAGGGTTTTGCGAGCTCATCACTTGCCCGTGTGCCCCTTCGGTCCACGAACCGTCGATATAAAGCTGGAAGTGTGGCTTCTGGTGCATCGTCTTGATCCTCACTGAAACTTGGACATCACATCGTCGATGAAGCGGGCGAGCGATGCGCGCTTGCGTTCGAAACTCATACCGCTGTCTATCCAGAACGAATACTCATCGTAGCCGAGGTCTTCATAGCGTTTCAGACGTTCCGTGACTTCATCTGCGGTTCCGATAGTCAGATCGCGCGCCAGGTTTTCCGGAGCCATCATCGTGTTGGCCGCCATCTCTTCGTCCGTCAGCTTCTGGATCAAGCCCTGCTGGACTGGCCGCTTGTTTTGAAACCAGGCCCCGAAGTAGTTGTAGAAGCAAGACAATTCCTGAGCGGCCCGATCCAGATCAGCATCGTCACTGCCAACATAGGTGTGGTGCAGAAGCATGATCTTGGGGCGCGGCCCGTCATAGTTTGCGCAGGCATCCTCAAAGCGGCCCATCAGCGTTTCAATCTCATGCATGCCTTGCCAGAGCGGTGTGACCTGAATATTAAAGCCGTTCTGCACACCGAATTCATGACTGTTCGGATCCCGCGCCGCGATCCAGATGGGCGGCCCGCCGGGTTGCGCCGGCTTGGGGGCCGAGGTGGTAGCCGGGAATTTGAAGTACTCTCCTTCATGGGCACAGTCACCATCCCACAGCCGGGGCAAAAGCGGCGCGATTTCCCGCATGCGCTGGCCAGCGTCCCATGCATCCATCCCCGGCACCATCCGTTCATATTCATACGAATAGGCGCCGCGGGCGATGCCCAACTCGATACGGCCGCCCGTCATCAGGTCCGCCGCAGCCGTTTCGCCGGCCAGTTTGATCGGATGCCAGAACGGCGCAACCACTGTACCCGTGCCAAGCCTCACGTTCTTGGTGTGATGTGCGATATCTACAAGGGACATCAAAGGGTTCGGTGCGATCGTAAAGTCCATTCCGTGGTGCTCACCGGTCCAGACAGCACGCATTCCTGCCTCATCGGCCATTTTACACAGCGCGATGAACTCTTCATACAGCTTCTCATGGGGTTGATCGGGGCTCAGCCGCTCCATGTGTGCAAAAAGGGAAAACTCCATCCATCAGGTCCTTTCAGAAAAGCTGTGAACGTCACCCTGCTGCGCGCTGCCCAGATAAAGTGAGAAGTCGCGGGTTCGGCTTTCCAGCGCAAAACGAGAAATCATGGTGGTGATTGGCGTCGTCGTGTAGGAAAGGGCCGCCAAATCTTCAATCGCGACGGCCTCAAGCTTGCCGTGTTTGGGAATGTCCGGCGCATTGCCCAATATGTAGACATGATGCGCTGTGGCATCGTCATAGACCGAGTAGACGACGCCGAGATTTGCGTCGATGCCACGATCATTCAGATCCTGCCGGAGGCTGTCCCGCAACTGTCGCCGGTCGGACAATGTGACCTGCGGCGGCCTGAAACCGGCATCCGTTTTCTCAAGCAGCACGCGGCCTTCGTGTTCGATGATTGCGCCGCAGACGATCCGGCGCCCCGTCGGTTCAAGCGCGCCGCGTTCCAGACCAAGGCTAAAGTACCGCCCCTTCGCGTAGCCCAGCGCCGGGCGGTCGTCGTGGGAATAGGCTTCGACCTGACCGATCAAAACGCAATGGTCACCTGCCTCGATCACCCGATGGGTCTGGCAGGAAAATGTCGCGACTGCGCCGTTGATCAACGGGATCTCTCGCGCGTCAAGGCTATGGTCGGTTTTGGCGAACCGATCACCTTTGAAGCCGGCGAAGGTGTTGGACACATCTTCTTGCCCCTCGGCCAGAACACTCACCGTGAAATGGGTGCAGGCCGAGAATTCGCTGTATGAAGACAAGTTCTTGCCTGGGCAAACGATCAACAGTGGCGGGTCGAGAGAAACCGAAGTGAAGGAATTTGCCGTGAAGCCTACGGCCATGCCAGAGGCGTTGCGCGTGGTAACTACCGTCACGCCGGTCATGAATCTGCCAAATGCCCGCCGAAGGTCGCAGGGGTCGAGTTTGGTCATGATAGCACCTCGCTTTGAAAGCTGGAAACGGCGGCGTTGACCTGAATTGAATGTGTCATCGGCATCATATGGGCCGCCCCATCGATGATCAGCGCGCGTCCGTTCGGGGTGACTTCAGCCATTTTACGCGACATGTCGGGAGTGGAGTTCGGCTCCAGACTTCCGGTCAGGAAAAGTGCGGGGCAGCCAAGTTTCTCCAACTCGTCGCGCAAAGGATTTTGGCTTTGAGCAAAAACCGTATAGGTCAGTTTGTATGCAGCCGGATCCATGGCCATCAGCCATTCGCGGCAGGCATCACGTTCAGGCGAACCGATGTCACCGAACCACCGGCGCAGCGTGCTGTTTGGATCAACCGGTGTTTCACCATCCAGTCCCGCAGCACGTTCCTGAACCGCCTGCGCTGCCTTTGCGCCGCGTTCAAAAACGGCATTCATTGCCACGACGCCGCAAATCCGATCTGGCGCCTTGGCGGCAAGGTCCAGCGCGATCATAGCACCCATCGAGTGGCCGACAACTAGGACCGGACCGTTCAGACTGCCCAGCACATTCCGTGCTGCTTCACTGTATTCCGACAGCTCCGTGTCGAAAAAACTCAACGGGCTTTCTCCGTGACCGGGCATGTCCGGCGCTGTCAGGCGAGCTTCAGAGGCCAACTCGTCTAGCTGCGCGCCCCAAGCTTCGGCCCGCAGGCCAACCCCGTGGAGCAACAGGATTTCCGGACCTGTGCCAGTTTGGATTGCGGCCAGCCCGCCGATTTCAGACCGCGGCCGGGTTGTCCACGTCATGGCCCAAATCCTTGAGATCCTGATAACGGTCGCCGATGCGGTGATGCGGTCTGCCCGAGGTTGCGGCCCCCAGTACGACGACAATTTCGTCGTCGCGTGGTGCGTCTGGGATCGAGAATTGAATCGTCAGGTAGTGAGAACGCCGCCCGGCATCGTTTTTGTCCATCAATGGTACCATGATCGGCGCATTCGCGGGGCCACGCGTGTTTGTGAAAGCCAGATAGGACTTCGCGCTGACCGCCTGCCGGTAGTGGTTGCCGAACCGAAGGGTATGAATAATGCCCGAGGCGTGCTCGACCTCGCCATTCAGTCCGACGACGGCTGCCTTGCCATAGGCTTCGATTGCGTCGCCACTGCCGGCCAACGTAATCATGCGGTCCGTCATCATCTTTCCGAGTATGGGGCCATATGCGTGTATTTCGGGTTTAAGGTCTTCGACATATCGACCAGCCCAGGGATTTGTAATCACTGCGGCCACGGCAAACATGCGCCACGGGATTTCCGCAGGGCGAAATCCCTCGACAAGAACTTCCTCATCGTAGGTTACAATCTTGCGTAGTTCTGGCTTCATCACACCTCTCCTGTCGCGCTGGAGAAAGGTAGAAACGAGTGTGGTTTTTGACAAATGATTGAATTATGTGCTTTCGCATTAAAAAAATTAATGGCTAACTTGATCAATGGGAAAATCACTTCCACCCTTGACCTGGTTCCGATCCTTCGAGGCAGCAGCCCGGACCCTGAGTTTTACCGCGGCTGCCGAGGAAATAGGTCTGACTCAATCGGCCGTCAGTCAGCAGGTAAAGTCCCTTGAGATGCGTCTGGGGACAGCACTTTTTGTAAGACATCCTCGCAGTCTGGCCCTGACGGATGCCGGGCGAAAACTGTTGCCCGAGGTCGGTAGTGCGCTTGAGGCACTTGCCGCTGCTGCTGGAAGGGCCGACGCAAGCGCACCAGGAGATGTCTTGACGGTCGCCACCTCTGTTAGTGTCGCGCAATGGGTCATCGCCCCAAATCTCGCGGACTTCACCACACGCAATCCAGAGATCAGTGCGCGGCTGCTCAGTGCAATTTGGCCTGACGATTTTCACGCGTCGCAAGCTGACGTTCAGGTCAGGTTTGGGTCAGAAAAACAAGTGGGCAGGGGGGCCGAGCGCCTGAGGCCTGACAGGCTTGTCGCTCTAAAGGCGCCGACGCTTGCAGGGGATCCGTTCGACCTTCCCCTGATAGAAGCAGTCGGCACGTCCAGTGGATGGAAGACGTGGTTCGACAAGCAGGACGTGCGACGGCAGCCTGCTGTTTTCGTCGATACGTTCGGCATGGCGCTTCATTTGGCGGTTCATGGCAGCGGGGTTGCCCTGATCAGCGAATTTTTGGCGAAACATGCGATGGCAACCGGTCTTGTCGAAAGCGCACATGACAGCACTGTCGAATGCAACGAAGGGTATTATCTTTCCGCCGACGCCAGCAATCCGGCGGCCGCATTGTTTCGTGACTGGTTGCTTGAACAGATACGGGTTTGATCCGGCGCGGGCCTTCAATCGTTCGTGCACCTATCAGGGCTTGACGAATATTTTGCGTGGTCGTTTGCACAGACACTCTGCCGGTCCTTTTTCATCGATCAGGATGGTCTCGGTGATCGCAAGCCCCCAATCATCCATCCATAGCCCGGGCATAAAGTGAAATGTCATCCCGGCTTCGAGGATCGTATTGTCTTCGTCCCGCAACGAGATCGTGCGCTCGCCCCAGTCCGGAGGATAGCTGAGGCCTACAGGATAGCCACAGCGAGCACCGCGTTCTATCCCCGCACGTTCCAGCGGTGCGGCCAGCGCTTTGGCGATATCTTTTGCGCGATTGCCGGGCCGCGCAGCCTCCAGACCCGCCTCCAACCCTTCAACCAAAGCCGCCTCGGCCCTTCTAAGATGATCAGGCGGCCGTCCCAGAAACACCGACCGACAGAACGGAGCATGATATCGGCGATAGCAGCCGGACAACTCAAAAAAGGTGCATTCGCCCGATTTGAACACATCACCATTCCAGGTCAGATGTGGCGCGGCGGCGTCTGACCCTGACGGCAACAGTGGTACAATGGCCGCGTAATCCCCCCAGTCATCTTCGACGCCCGTTATCGCGTCATGGTAAATCTGCGCGACCAGTTCGTTCTTGCGCAGGCCGGGTTCAACGCGTTCAAGCACGCCGTCAGTCACAAACTCTGAAATTCGGGCCGCCTTGCGCATCAGGGCGATTTCTTCGCCGGATTTTACAACCCGTTGCCAGTTGACCAAAGCCGTTGCATCTATCAGCGTCGCCCCGGGCAGTTCAGTTGTCAGTGTAATATGGGCTTTGGCCGAGTAATAATAATTATCCAGCTCCACCCCAATTCGGCTCTGGCCGTGTCCGCAGTCAGCAATAAGCTTGGCTAGATCCTGCATTGGATGCCGTGTGGTCGACTGCACGAAGTGATCGGCGTATCCGAAAACCCGATCTTTCCCCATCCACACCGTACGCAGCGCACCGTTTGTATCCTGTCGACGCCCCCACCAGATTGGGTCCGCGTCAAGAAAAACCAGGGCACCCTGGTGAACGTAAAAAGACCATCCCTCATACCCGGTGAGCCACCCGATGTTCGATGGGTCTTCGACAAAAAGGCAGTCAATTCCCTTTGCGGCCATCGCCTTTCGGGTCTTGGCAAGACGGCGATCATATTCCGCCTGGCTGAAGGCTGGATCAGAGTGGGTCATTGGCGCCTCCGGTCAACAAAAGACTGTGGTTGACAGAACCCTACCGATCCGCTCACGTCAACGAATGAAAATTCCGGGGGGTGCATGAAAACCGATATCAATCCACACCGAACGGGCCGAAAGACTGGACCATTCAGGCTGCGTCGTTTCATCGGTTCAGCCTGCATGCGGCGCACCACCTCTGAGGTCGCCGGATGAGAGGGTTCGATCCAACAGAATTTGCCGCGCGTACTGAACGCGCACAGGTTATGATGAGTGCCGCGGGCCTGTCGGCGCTGCTGCTGACCACGGAAACCGATGTGCGCTACTTTACCGGGTACCTGACCAGATTCTGGGAAAGCCCGACCCGCCCTTGGTTCCTGATCCTGCCTGCGGCTGGCAAACCGGTCGCAGTTATCCCCTCGATCGGCGCCTCATTGATGGGGCAAACCTGGATCGACGACATCCGAACGTGGAGCTCACCCGACCTTCAGGATGACGGCGTTTCGCTTTTGACGGATGCCCTGACGGAACTGACGCCCCCCAAAGGCCGTATCGGAATGCCGGATGGGCACGAGACGCACGCGCGTATGCCCCTGTCGGACATTGAACGCCTGCGAAACAGTCTCGGTTCGCGTTGCATCACCGGAGATCAGGGTATTTTGCGCCAGCTTCGCATGGTCAAATCCGATGCAGAAATCACCAAGATCGAAACTGCATGCGCCATAGCTGGTCGCGCGTTCGCGCGCGTTCCCGAGATTGCACGGGCAGGTGCGCCGTTGGACGAGGTTTTTCGCGGTTTCCAGATACTGTGTTTGGAAGAGGGCGCCGACTGGGTACCATATCTCGCAGGTGGGGCAGAGCAGGGCGGTTATTCTGATGTGATTTCGCCTGCGTCTTCGTCCCCCTTGAAGGATGGCGATGTACTGATGCTTGACACCGGCTTGGTCTGGGATGGCTATTTCAGCGATTTCGACCGCAACTGGTCTGTCGGCCCAGCAAATTCCGACGTGAAATCTGCTTACACCAGGCTGATAGAAGCGTCAGATGCTGCATTCGAAATCGCGCGGCCCGGCGCAACCGCCGCAGAGTTGTTTCATGCAATGAACACGGTGCTGACCAAGGATTCTGAAGGCACAGATGCCGGTCGGCTGGGGCATGGGTTGGGCATGTCATTGACTGAATGGCCGTCCCTCATCCCGACGGACCAGACCGTTCTTGAACCCGGTATGGTGCTGACCCTGGAGCCGGGTATTGCAGTTGGTGACAAGATACTGGTTCACGAAGAAAACATTGTCCTAACAGACGATGCCCCGCGCTTTATCAGCCCGCGCATCGGGCCGGAGATTCTTGAGCTATGACTTACGTGCCTTACACGCTTGACGAAGACGACCCGCAAGCCGCGCCACTTGGATTGATCGTACTTCAGGTCGACGAGACGATTGAGCCGGAATTCAGCACGTATTTCTCGGACCGGAAAAGCCCGTTGTATGTAACACGGATTCCCAGTGGCATTGAAGTGACAACGGAAAGCCTTGCCGAGATGGAAAAGGCGTTGCCGGCAGCGGCCGAATTATTGCCCAGCGCGCGACCTTTTCGGGTGGTAGGTTATGGCTGCACGTCGGCCAGTTCCGTCATTGGATCAGGGCGTGTGGAGGAACTCATCAAGCAGTCGTGCAAAACAGAGGAAGTTACAAACCCTTTGCGTGCGGCCACGGCCTGCGCTGCGGACCTTGGTGTTTCGAAGTTTGCGCTGCTGTCGCCTTACGTGGAAGAGGTCAACGCACCGCTGCGTAACGCGTTCTCGGAAAACGGCTTAACCATGGATGTTTTCGGGACATTCGGACAGGCCGAAGAGGCAAAGGTCGCTCGGATATCGGTGCAGTCCGTGATTGAAGCCGCGACAAAACTGGGATCTGATCCGTCGGTTGAGGCCGTTTTCCTCAGCTGTACCAACCTGCGAACCCTTGAAGCAATCCCTGAGATTCGTGAGCGAATCGGAAAGCCTGTTCTTTCGAGTAATCAAAGCCTTGCATGGCACATGAGAGACTTGAGCGGCTTTCAATGAGTGTAAAGGTCGAACTCAAAATGCAGAAAGTCCGCCAAATAGAGTTGCCAAATGCTGGCTGCTTGGTCTTAACTGCTGCCTACAGATCAATGAAATCCGAAGCCGTCGGATAATCATTTGACGAAACAGGGGGTCTTGTGACCGGTACAACGAACGACGCCGCGTTTGTCGAATTCCAACGCGTTCAGAAGTCTTATGATGGCGAGAATCTCGTCGTTAAAGATCTAAATCTTGCGATGCCCAGGGGTGAGTTCCTTACAATGCTTGGGCCGTCGGGTTCCGGTAAGACAACATGTCTTATGATGCTCGCCGGGTTCGAAACCGCGACCCATGGCGAAATCCTCCTTGACGGGAAACCCATCAACAATATTCCGCCGCATAAGCGCGGAATTGGTATGGTTTTTCAGAACTATGCCCTGTTCCCACACATGACGGTGGCCGAAAACCTTTCGTTCCCTTTGGAGGTCCGCAAACTGGGCAAGTCTGAACGGGAGGAAAAGGTTCAACGTGCTCTGGACATGGTTCAGATGGGTGCGTTTGGCGGCCGACGTCCGGCTCAGTTGTCCGGCGGTCAACAACAGCGAATTGCCTTGGCGCGCGCTTTGGTTTTTGAACCCGAACTGGTGTTGATGGACGAACCTCTGGGCGCTTTGGACAAACAACTGCGTGAACATATGCAGTTCGAAATCACACGTCTTGCGCATGAACTGGGAATCACCACGGTTTATGTTACCCACGACCAAACCGAAGCATTGACCATGTCGGATCGTGTTGCCGTATTTGACGATGGCCGCATTCAGCAGCTTGCGCCGCCTGATCAGCTCTATGAAGAACCGGAAAACAGCTTCGTTGCGCAGTTCATCGGGGAAAACAACACAATGGAAGGCGTCATTAAGACGATTGATGGCGATACATGCCTCGTCCAGCTGGATGATGGCTCTGAAATTGACGCTGTTCCGATCAATGTTCGCGAACCCGGCGAACGGACAAAAGTATCGATCCGGCCCGAGCGGGTAGAATTCAACAAGGATCGCCTGCACGCCGATGCACATACGCTGAAGGCAACCGTCAAAGAATTCATTTACATGGGTGACGTGTTCCGTTTCCGCATGTCCGTTGCCGGAAATGATGAGTTCATCGTCAAGACCCGGAACGCGCCAGACGCGATCCGCCTGTCCCCGGGGCAGGAGATCGAGATCGGCTGGCTGGCTCAGGATTGTCGTGCGCTCGACGCATAGGCCAAGTCGCGCGGAACAAGCGCGACCTCACTGAGGGACCGGTTGGTGAAAACCCGTGCATCAGCCGACCACACACATAAACGGGAAGAACTGGGAGTAATTCATGAAGACAACCAAAACATTGTTAACAGCAGCGGCACTTGGGGCAGTTGCTGGCGGTGCATTCGCAGAAGAAATGACGATCGTTTCCTGGGGCGGCGCCTATTCCAAATCACAGCTAAAGGCGTACCACGAGCCCTATTCGGAAAAGACAGGTGTCACCATTCTGAATGATGACAGCTCGGCCGAAGCAGTTGCGAAACTGCGCGCGATGAACGAAGCCGGCAACATCACCTGGGATGTGGTTGATGTTGTGGCTGCCGACGCAATTCGTCTTTGTGACGAAGGTCTTGCGCTTGAAATCGACTTTGACACTCAGCTTGCGTCGGCGCCGGATGGCACGTCTGCCTCCGAGGATTTCGGCGACCTTTTGGTCAGCGACTGCTTTATTCCGCAGATTGTGTATTCAACCACTTTTGGTTACCGCACCGATCTTGTCGGAGACACTCCGCCCAGCGATGTCTGCGCCGTATTTGACCTGGAAGCCTATCCAGGCAAGCGTTCGCTTGAAAAGCGTGCGATCAACAACATGGAATGGGCTCTGATCTGTGATGGCGTCGCCAAAGACGATGTCTATGACGTTCTGGCCACTCCGGAAGGTCAGGATCAGGCGCTGGCAAAGCTCGACACGATCAAAGACAGCGTTGTCTGGTGGTCCGCTGGTGCGGATACACCGCAACTTCTGGCTGATGGCGAGATCGTCATGGGTTCGACCTATAACGGTCGTCTGTTCAGCGTGATCGAAGAGCAGAAGCAGCCCGTTGCCATGCTGTGGGACGCGCAGATCTTTGACCTAGACGGTTGGATCATCCCTGCTGGTCTGAGCGAAGAGCGTCAGCAGCGCGCTCTGGACTATATCATGTTCGCAACTGACACCCAGCGTTTGGCGGATCAGGCCAAGTACATCTCGTACGGTCCGGCCCGGGCATCGTCAGCGCCGCTGGTGGGTCAGCACGCCGACCTGGGTATCGATATGGCGCCGCACATGCCGACCGATCCGGAAAACGCCAAGAACACGTTCCTGTACAACTACGAGTTCTGGGCGGATTACCGCGACGATATCGAAGCCAAGTTCCAAGCTTGGTTGGCGCAATAAGCGCGCGTTTTCATGAAAAAGTCGGGGGCGGCGCGCCGCCCTCAGACTCAAGCAGAGCCAAGGGGCACAGATGACTGACGCAAGCCAAAATGCAGGGCCGATGCTGGCAGCGGACGGAACGCCGCTCAAGCAATCGCTGGCACGTTCACTGCGGCGGCAGAAATTGCGGGCGTTGATGCTCGTCGCTCCGCTTCTGCTGTTCGTCATGTTTTCCTTCATCGTGCCGATTGCGTCGATGCTGTTTCGTTCGGTGGAAAACAGCATGGTGTCGGAAACCCTTCCACTTACTGTGGAAACTCTGAAGGGTTGGGATGCTCAAAGCGGCGAGCTTCCGGATGAAGCGGTTTACGATGCTTTCGTTCACGATATGGTCGTTGCGGTCGAAAACAAAGAACACACTCGCCTTGGTTCGCGTCTGAACTACGAAGAAACAGGTATGTCTTCGCTGTTCCGCAAATCCGGGCGTCAGATCAAAAAACTGGATCCTGAAGCGGATGCGCCTTTCAAGGAGAAATTGATCGAGATCCATGAAGGCTGGGGAGATCCGCAAACCTGGCGCGTGATCAAGACCCATTCACCGGCGGTCACCAATGGCTACTTCCTGAATGCCGTCGATATGCGCAGAACCCCGGAAGGCGCTCAGGCCCAACCCGAAGACAAGCGGATCCTCATCAAGCTTTTCGGACGTACTCTGTTCATGTCGCTCGCGATAACGGGCGCTTGTATCCTGCTCGCATACCCTGTCAGTTACCTATTGGCGACACTTCCGATGCGGGTGTCGAACCTGTTGATGATACTGGTCCTTTTGCCCTTCTGGACGTCTCTTCTGGTGCGAACGTCCGCGTGGAAGGTCATGTTGCAACAACAGGGGGTTATTAACGATACCCTCGTTTGGCTGGGGCTGGTCGCTGATGACGCTCGGCTGATTATCATCAACAACCAGATCGGCACCATCATCGCGATGACGCATATCCTTTTGCCGTTCATGATCTTGCCGATGTATTCGGTGATGCAGACCATACCGCCGTCTTATACGCGCGCTGCCAAATCCATGGGAGCGACGAACTGGACGACATTCTGGCGTATCTACTTCCCGCAATCCGTGCCCGGGATCGGGGCCGGTTCGATCCTCGTGTTCATTCTGGCAATCGGTTACTACATCACGCCCGAGATCGTGGGCGGCACCAAGGGTGTCTTTATTTCGAACCGGATCGCCTATCACATCTCGTCCTCACTGAACTGGGGGCTGGCTGCGGCCTTGGGTACGATCCTTCTGGCGGTCGTGCTGCTGCTCTACTGGGTCTACGACAAGATCGTGGGCATCGATAACGTGAAGTTGGGATAATCAAGATGGCCGCACTGACACCGATATCCCGCAAACCCATGTCCATGGTTTTGCCCAGTGTCGCACTCGCAGGGGCTTTTGCCGGTATTTTTGTCGGGGCCGGAAATGGTTCGGTCCTTCTGGGTATCCTGGGTGGAGCTGTCCTGATCGCGGGGCTGGCTTGGGTCTACATAAATCTCGTGAAGAACGAAAACCTCGCACGCTGGATCAACATCATCGGGTTCGGTGTCGTTGGTTTCATAGTGGCCGGGCTGATGGGCGGAGTATTGGGATTGCTCGGCGGCTGGTTTTTCGCTTGGTTTATCTTCTGGTTGTACGAGGGGCGGTATCGGCGCAAGTTGCTGCCATACCTCACGGCACAACAGGTTTTTTATCACTATCTGTTTCGCGTGATCTGTGGTGCGATCTTCGTGTTCCTGATCACACCGATCCTTGTGGTGTTGCCGCTGTCTTTCAACGCAGAGGATTTCTTTACATTCACCCCCGAGATGCTGCGGCTGGATCCGGAAGGCTATTCCCTTAAGCACTACCGAGACTTCTTCACCAACAACGAATGGCAGCGCAGCTTCAAGAATTCGCTCATCATTGCGCCGATCGCGACGGTTATTTCGGTAACGTTGGGAACACTGGCTGCCATTGGACTCAGCCAGTCTCACGTTCCCGGGCGCCGTGCGATTATGGGAATTCTGATATCTCCGATGATTGTCCCGCTGATCATCTCGGCGACGGGCATGTTCTTTTTCTACAGTGATATCGGGCGCTTCCTCGAAGGTACGTTGGGCATGAACAAGAATTTCGTGGGCTATCTGAAAGTTATTCTGGCCCACGCCGTTCTGGGTATTCCGTTTGTGATCATCACCGTGACCGCGACTCTGGTCGGTTTTGATCGGTCTCTGACCCGGGCGGCAGCCAATATGGGTGCTGGACCCGTGCGAACATTCTTCAAGATTCAGATGCCGTTGATCCTGCCGGGCGTCATATCTGGCGGTCTCTTTGCCTTTATCACATCATTCGACGAAGTGGTTGTGGTGCTGTTTGTAGGCTCCGCCAGCCAAAAGACGTTGCCGTGGCAGATGTTCACCGGCCTGCGGGAACAGATCAGTCCAACCATTCTTGCGGTTGCGACAATCCTTGTGGTCCTGTCTATTGCTCTGCTGACTACGGTCGAACTGTTGCGGCGTCGGTCTGAACGTTTGCGGGGTCTTTCGCCCGCTTGACGCAGCAAACCGTCTGATCTAACGATTCACCTGTTCATCTCCGCTGCGATGGCGTCGCGGCGACTACGGAGGTGATCGGCTCTCGGACCCCGAGACCGCCTGTCCTGAACGCCGGGACAAGTGGCCGGGAATTGCATGCCCGGCAAAGATGAGAGACCAGAGATGACTGACATATCAAACCGCCCCGAGATCTTCACCTGCCACAATGGTGACAAGGCCCCGTTGCAGTTCAGCAAAGCCGAGTATGACCGCCGTCTTGGCAAGCTTCGCGCGATAATGGCCAGGCGAGATATCCCAGTGGTGCTGCTGACGTCGATGCAGAATATCGCCTATTACTCAGGCTTTCTGTACTGTGCGTTCGGGCGCCCCTATGGCTGCGTTGTGACCCAGGACAGCTGCACCACCGTGTCCGCGAATATTGATGCCGGGCAACCCTGGCGCCGGTCTGTTGAAGACAACGTGATTTATACTGACTGGAAGCGCGACAACTACTGGCGTGCAGTTGCGAGCCTGATCGGCAATGCAAAACGGATCGGTATCGAAGGCGACCACATGACGCTGGCGGCGCGTGACACAGCGCTGAGCATGCTTGGCGAGCCTGAATTGGTTGACATCGCGACGGACACCATGGCCGCGCGGATGATCAAATCCGCTGAAGAAATCGAATTGATCAAGGGCGGTGCCCGTACTGCCGACGTGGGTGGCGCTGCGATCCATGCCGCAATCCGCGAAGGCGCAACCGAGATCGAGGTTGCAATGGCCGGCCGAGACGCGATGGAAGTGGAGATCGCGCGTGCCTATCCTGATGCCGAATATCGCGACACCTGGGTTTGGTTCCAATCGGGTTTGAACACCGACGGCGCGCATAACCCGGTCACCAAACGCGCACTACAAAAAGGCGATATCCTGTCACTGAACACCTTTCCGATGATCTCGGGCTATTATACCGCCTTGGAACGGACCCTGTTTCTGGGCGAGCCGGATGCCGACAGCCTGCGGCTGTGGAAGGCCAATGTGGCCGCGCATGAACTTGGCCTCAGCCTGATCAAACCCGGTGCCACCTGTTCCGGTATCACAGCCGAGATCAACCGGTTCTTTGCCGACGAAGGCCTGCTGCAATACCGGTCCTTCGGCTATGGCCACTCGTTTGGTGTTCTTAGCCATTACTATGGTCGCGAAGCCGGTCTGGAGCTCCGCGAAGACATCGACACCGCGCTGGAACCCGGCATGGTGGTCTCGATCGAGCCGATGCTGTGGATCCCTGAAGGCCAGCCCGGTGCGGGCGGCTACAGAGAGCATGATATTCTGGTAGTGGGTGAAGACGGAGCCGAAAACATCACCGGATTCCCCTACGGGCCGGGTCACAACATTATCGGCGCCTGATGCTTTGGGGTGGAGCCTCGGCTCCACCCGCTATTTTACGTGTGTAGAGCGCGTTCGTGAAATATGAAGCCCAGAAAATTCAGCAGAAGTTGCGCTGCCAGTATCTGAGTGCTTTCAGTGGGATCGTAGGCAGGGGCCACTTCGACAAGATCGATGCCGACCACGTCACCTCTTTTCGCGAGCCCCTGAAGGATCTCCAGAACGTCATAGTACAGAAACCCTCCGTGGCTTGGGGTTCCGGTCCCTGGTGCGATCGATGGACAAAATGCATCGATATCAATAGTCACGTAGTACCGTTTTCCCGCGGGTATGCGGTCAAGAACAGCCTCTGTTCCCAGTCTGCGAACCTGCCGTACCGACAGGATATCCGATCCGCGCGCACGCGCGTCGTCATACCCTTCCTTGGACGTGGACGAAACGTTTCGAATACCCAACTGGGTCATCCCTGAAACATAGTCCTTTTCGATCGCGCGGCGCATGGGGTTTCCGTGCCCGTTGGTAACGCCATGACGTTCATCGACAAAGTCCAAATGCGCATCGATTTGAACGACATGTATTGGGCCGTTTTCAGCGCAGTTGCTTTCGAATGCAGAAATGCAGGGGATGTTGACCGAGTGATCACCGCCAATCACCAGCGGAAGGGCTCCGGCCTCTAGAATCTTTCGCACACCAAAGGCTATGTTCTTGTGGCTGGTCTCGGTCTTGGTGTGGACAATATCCGCGTCCCCCAGGTCGACGATCCGAACCGAGCTGTCCAGATAGGTCGCGTCATCCTCATGATCATAGGCGCCAGCATGGCCGAAACTGAAAAGGGTCGATGCCTCTCGAACGGCCCGGGGACCAAACCGAGCACCCGGGCGCCACTGCGTGCCAAAGTCGAAGGGCGCGCCGAGGACGCAAACATCGGCATCAATTCTGCCCCAGTTTTCGATGTATGGAGATTTTCCGAAGGTCGATATTCCGACGAAAGGTAGATTTAGGCGCCCAGACGCATATCCATGTTCCTGCACTTTCGGTCCTTTCGATGGTTGTGCCTTATTTGTTGCATGTGAACATGAGGACACGCTGTATTGGAACACAATTCTCTTTGAGCGACAGGTTCCGGGGGCTTATCAGGCGAAAATGTCTTCCGGAGGGCTGGGCTGGCTTGCGTCCAAAGTTCACCCAGACCAGCCCATTGGAGCACTTCAGGATTAGCCCAGAGATATTCCCGTTGGTGGTGTGCAATTCATTTCTTTCCCGTTTTCACATTCGAAAAATAGCTAATGCCGCTTGAACGTCGGATCGAGGTCAGGCCAGAAACGGTACGTTTGTGGTGGAACAGGTTCGGCACCAGCGAAGCTTTGGTGGTTTTTCCAGTACAACAAGACGGTTTTTGATCGTTCCCTGTTAGAAAATCATAAGCGTTAACAAAAAAATCGATTTGATATAGAGTTGTGGGGTTATTGATTGGTAACGCGCGGGTATACGTGTGGCACAGACACTTTATGAAAAATATGGCGGCTTCAAAACGATCAGCCGAGTCGTGATGACTTTCTATGAAATGGCGTTGGACTCGGATGAGATCGGCCACCATTTCGAAGACATTGATATGCCGCGTTTGATCGACCATCAAACCAAGTTCGTTTCGTCCTTGATTGGCGGGCCGGCATCTTTCAGTGATGACAGGATCGAAGTGGTTCATCGGCATTTGAACATATCGCACAATGAATTCGACGTCATGGCCGAGCTCTTTGGCGACGCGCTGAGTCAGCATGGTATGTCGGACGGCGACGTCAAAACTGCGCTGAAGGCGATCGAAGGAAAGCGTTCGATCATCGTCGCCCGGAATGCGGCATGAGCATTCTTGCTATAAACGAACAATTGCTGCGCGCGATCGGAGTGGGCGTCGCCGTAGTACGTGCATCCGACCTGCAGTTCGTGTTTCACAACGGGCCCTTCAGGGAATGGTTCGGTACACCTGACAATGGCAGTACCCTAAGCGACGTTCTTTCTGATCTCGACCCGAAGGAACTGGAGGATGTGAAGCAATCTGGCCTTCGGTACTCGGTCGAATTGCAGATCAAACCAAAGCGAAGGACACTGATTTTTGCGGTCACAGTCTCGCTGGCCAGCGGGTTGTCCGAACAGGTGCTGATTGTTGAATGTCAGAACATCACCCGCATTCGCGAGTTGGAAAGCATGATTGACAGCTATTCCACCATGGTCGAGCGAAATACCCGAGAGCTTGAGCGCGAAAAGGAGAGGGTGGAACGCCTGTTGCTGAACCTGATGCCAAGAGCGGTGTATGAAGAGTTCAAGACGTTTGGCGTTGTCACACCGCAGCTGTATCAGCAGGTTTCGGTGGTGATGCTGGATTTTGTCGGGTTCACGGATTTCGCGGCCAAGACCGACCCGACAGTGACCTTGAGTGAGTTGAACGACATCTTCACGGCATTTGACCGGATCGTCGAACAATTCGGGTGTGAACGGATCAAGACGATTGGCGATGCCTATCTGGCCGTTTCAGGCATGCCCGATCCCACACCTGATCATGCGACCGCAGTGGCGCATTGCGCGGTAAGGTTTCTGCGCTATCTCGAGCGCCGCAACGAAAGCCATCCGCATAAGTGGCAGGCCCGGATCGGATTGGGTATGGGTGCGGCTGTAGGATCGGTCGTGGGCATTCAGAAATATGTCTATGACGTGTTTGGCCCTGCCGTGAACATCGCATCCCGGTTGCAGGTCTTTGCCAACCCCATGAATATCGTGGCCCCGGAAGAGATGAAATATGCCCTGATCGACGAGTTTCAGGTCTCGGATCTGGGGTGCGTTGATATCAAGGGGATGGGTGAGATGGATCTGATCAATGTGACATCAGGTTTGAGTATGCCGCAAAGCAGTCGTTCATTCTGACTGGCGTCATTCGTCCTGAGGGATCAGACCCAAACCGCGCAGATAAATACCGATACCGCTTTCCAACAAGTCCTCGGGGGGGAAAGGTGAAGTTGCGCCGGTATTTCGGGCATACAGCTCGACGACCCCGTGGCTCATCGCCCAGATATGCGCGCTGAACATCGAGGCAGGCGGGCGCTTTTCCGGTGGAATATGCTGGGACAGGTCAGCGGCCGCTTGCTCAAGAACAGACTTCGCCCGATTTGCTGCCAGGGACAATTCAGGCGTGCGGTTCAGGGATATTCCACTTTCGAACATGGCAATGTAATGCCCGGGGTTCTTGCGTGCAAAGGCCAGATAAGCACGCCCCGTTGCTTCAAAAGCCGCAAGGGCTGAAGGCTGTCCTTCGTCGTAGGCGTATTGCATCAGGTCTGCGAACATCTCAAACCCCTGCCGTGCGGCTTCGGCAATCAGGTCCTCGCGCCCTTGAAAATGACGATAGACGGCGGCAGGCGTGACACCGGCAGTTTTTGCGGCCTCGGACAGCGTGAAACCGGTCGGGCCCTTGTCTTCGATCAGGGACAAGGCTGCCTCGATCAGGGCTTGCTTCAGGTTTCCGTGGTGATAACCGCGTTTCGTCATCCCGGCCTCAGTTGCATTGATTGGGTGTTGGAAGACAAGGACATAGACCACCGATGCATTGTCGTCCAATACATGATCGTGAAGGCATCGACAGGGCAGGGCAGAGCGACAATTTATGCCTCCCACACGTCCGGGCCACCGCAGACACGGGCATCAACCTCGCCGATACTCTTCTTGTCCTTCTCTTCATAGTCCAAGGCATGCAGAACCGTTCGGATGGCCGCAAGGCGCGCGCGTTTTTTGTCGTCAGAACGAACAATTGTCCACGGGCAGGCATCAGAATGCGATCGGGTCAGGGTTTCCGAGATCGACTGCGTGTATTCGTCCCATTTGTTCAGCCCCGCCACGTCGATCGCGCTGAGCTTCCATTGCTTCAAAGGGTCGTTTTCGCGCGCCAGAAAACGGTTCAGTTGTTCTGCACGCCCGACATTAAGCCAGAATTTGAAAAAATGGATGCCGTCATTCACCAGACCGGTTTCAAGCGGCAGGACCTGTCGGAAGAACCGCTCACGCTGCTCCTGTGAACAGAAGCCAAAGACATTCTCGACGACGCCTCGATTGTACCAACTGCGATCAAAGAACACGATCTCTCCGGCGGCGGGCAGATGCAGGATGTAGCGCTGGAAATACCATTGGCTGCGTTCGGCGTCTGATGGTTTGGCCAGCGCAACGTTGCGCGCGCCGCGGGGGTTCAGGTTTTCACGAAACCGCTTGATGGTGCCACCTTTGCCCGCGGCATCGCGGCCTTCGAAAATGACGGCTACCCGTTGATCGGTTTCCTTGACCCAGGATTGCATTTTGACCAATTCAATCTGGAGCAGGTCCATCTGCTCATCATAATCCTTGGACTTCATTTTTTCAGAATACGGGTAGGTCGGGTTCAGAATATCGCCCTTTTTCGCGTTTTGAATCTCTTCCCGTACAGATTTGGGCGCGTCTTTCCGAAAATACTTCTCGATGGAGCCTTTTCCTGACCGGGCCATATGTCACCTCGCGATAAAATCCATATCTGACTATGGATTAGAGCTTGGGTTAACGCAAACCCGCTCGCTGCGCCGCGCGATCTATCGCGGCGGCAACTTCGGGTGCTGCGACCACCTGTGGCATATGACCGACACCCGGTAACTCGATCAACTCGGCCCCGGGGATTTGTTCGATCAGACGTTCAGAATGCCATTCTAGACCAACGGTATCGTCGGCCGTTCCGTGAATGATTTCGGTCGGTACGTAAATCTCGCCATATCTGGGTTGCAGGCGGGTGACTTCGTCCAGCAGGTTGGCGCGTTGCTTGGCATTTGCATGCATCGAGCCACGCCGGATCGTCAGCCCTGGCCCAAAGTGTTCGGCATAGCCTTCCGGCGCCGTTTGCGGTGCAAACACCTTGTCCAACGCCTGTGTTACGTACCATTCGGGCACGAAAGAGCTGATCAGGGGCAAGGCCAGCGCATTGCCCGACTTGGTTGACGCAAGCCGGTTGAACCCATCCAAAGGCGTTTCCCACGGGATAGCGGCCGGAGCTATCAGAACCAGAGCCGAAATATTCTCGGGTCGGGTCACGGCCCAGGCCAGCGAGACCGATCCGCCATAGCTCTGCCCGGCCACGATGGGCTTTTCCGCCCCAAGCTGAGCCGCCGCCTGTTGCAGGATATCCGCCTGTTCAATGAGGGTTTCACCGTTCGGATTGAAGCTTTCGGAATAGCCCAACCCCGGTCGGTCAAAAACGATCACGCGGTATGACTTGGCCAGAATAGGGGCCAGCGCAAAGGTCATATCGCGCGTGTTCCCGCTGGAACCATGGATCAGAACGACATCAGGACCGTCCCCCATGACCACGGCGTGCACGGCGAGGCCGCCTACATCCAGAATCTGACCTTCGGGGGGGTAAGCCGCCTCGGCCAGCGCTTCGTTCCGGGCGCTGCGCCAGTTTGTCAGTATGACAAGGCCCAGAACGGCCAGGCCAAGGGATATCAGGACTTTAGTGGCCAATTTTTGTCATGTTGAAAGGCGTGGATTGATAGATTTCGTTGATCCAGTTGCCGTACAGCAGATGTGCATGACTGCGCCACCGGTTCTGCGGCGTGTTGGATGGATCATCGTCGGGATAGTAGTTGATAGGCACGTTGATAGGCGTGCCATTGCTGACGTCCCGATCATATTCCTGTTTCAGCGTGTCACTGTCATATTCGAAGTGATTAAAGATATACAACGCGCGATGGCCGGGATCTTCGACCAGACAGGGGCCGACATCGTCGCTGCCCAACAGGGTTCTCAGCCCGGGTGCGCGATCGATTTCATCCTGTTTCATTTCCGTCCATCGGCTGACCGGAATGACGCAGTCATCCGAGAAACCGCGCAAGAACGGAGACGCCAGATCCAGGTTGCGATGCCGGAAACACCCAAAGGCTTTCGCGTCCAGCATGTGCTTTTTGACACCGTGAAAATGGTTGATCATCGCCATCCCGCCCCAACACACACCAAAGGTGGAATGCACGTTGGTTTGAGTCCAGTCGAAGATCTCGCTGATTTCATCCCAATAGGTGACATCACAAAATTCCAGATGTTCGATCGGGGCGCCGGTAATGATCAGACCGTCGAACTTCTGATCTTTGATCTCTTGAAAGGGACGATAGAACTCGGACATATGCTCGGCGGCGGTGGTTTTGGTCCGGTGTTCAGTCATGCGGATCAAAGAAAGATCGATCTGCAATGGAGTTGCCCCGATCAGACGCGCGAACTGGTTTTCGGTCTGGATTTTCTTGGGCATCAGGTTCAGCAAGCCGATGCGCAGTGGGCGGATGTCCTGACGCATTGCCTGATCTTCGTCCATGACCATGACGCCCTCTTTGGTCAGGACGTCAAAAGCAGGCAGATCTGAAGGGATTTTGATGGGCATATGTCAGGCTTCTAAGGGATTAGTGAAAACTGGTAGTTAGGCGTTTTTGTGCCTGGTCTCAAGGGTGTGTTCGATCAACTCATCGAAATCGGCGGCGTCGCGGATTTTGCCGATGTCATTGGCTGCAATCGTCACGCCCCAGTTATTCGCCATGGCTTCGTAGCGCGGCTGACGGTGCGCCAAGGCCTGCGCATAGGTCCAACGGACGAAATCATCGGGATTCACATCGGTTTCCGAACATCCGTGTTGTTCCAGATAGTCTGTCCAGGCTCTGGTCAGGAATTCGGCCTGATAGGACATGGGCTTAGGGGCTTTGTCAAAACGACGTACAAGCTCTGCCGTGTGTTCCTCATCCCCCTTCAGCCAGATCATCAGGGTGTGTTGCGAAAGCTCGGACAGTACCCGGTCGTTCGGATCTTCGGGGTCCACCCACTCGCAGATCGATCCACCGGTGTCGCAGATGAAATGGGGGTATTTGTACAGACGCTCGGCGCGGTCGATGAAATACTCGGTATCCAGCAGAGCGTGTATTTCGGCCAGTCGAAACTGTTCTTGCCTGCGTCGGTATTCCGGCATTTCCAATCCGCCAAGGGCAGGGTTGCCCGGTTTGCCCAGATAGGCCGCGACCGGAGTCAGGTTTGCGAACGAGATATTGGAGCCGATATAAATTGAATCCGACAGTAGCAGGTCACGCAAGAACGGGACTTTCATCGCCTCGGCCTTTGCGTTGTCTGTAATGTATTCGCCCATGTACCGGGTGCCGATGCGATAGTCGATCGAGTAGTGAAACCAGTTCCCTGAGCCGCGAAGAATGTTCGAGACATAGGTCTTACCCAGACCGGACATGCCAAAGAACAGCACCTTCTTGCGGCGTGCCGTGCGCCAGTCTTTGGCTGTGTTATAGATCATCTTGTGCTGTCCCTTTTTGCCTTTGCTAAATCGGGCAGCGCACGGCGTCAATCGCGGCGGCCAGCTCGGTTCAATACCAGAAGACCCATGGCAAGGATAACAAAGCCGAAATAGGCATTCGACGGCAGCGCTTCGTTTCGCAGAATCGCGCCAAGCACGATGGCGACAGGAGGGATAACAAGCGTCACCAGCATCAGGTTGCCGCTGCCCGCCATCGCCAGGACTCGATAATACAAAAGGTATGCCCCCGCTGTTGCCACAATGGCGTAATACCCAATCGCAGCCCAGGTGACCGCGGGCAGAGCAAGCGTTGGCACCCCGTCCGTCATGAGCGTCAGGGGCAGGATTAGTACGGTCGAGCCGGTCAGCATTCCAGCGGCCGCGACGACGGGGTGAAGGTCAGACAGATGATACCGCGCCCAAGCCGCGGCAAAAGCATACGAGAGCGTTCCGGCCAACACGGCAAGCTGGGCTGTGTTTTGCAGGCTGAAAGACGTGAAGGTCTGAATTCCGATGATGATTGAGACACCGAGAAAACCTAGGAAAACGCCGATCACCCGGGCTTGTGTCAAACGCTCATCTTTGAAAAACAGTGCCGCAACAAGAACACCAAAGATGGCCGTGGTCGCGTTCAGAATAGCGGTCAGGCCAGAGTCGATGTAAAGCTGACCCCATGCCATCAAGCTGAATGGGATGACATTGTTCAGCAACCCCATGATCAGGAATGCACCCCAGATGCGGCGTGAGCGGGGCAGGGAAAATCCCTTGGCCCAAGCTACCAGCCAAAGCACCAGCATCGCCCAGAACGTGCGGTGCAAAACCGATGTCATAACGGGAATGGAATCCAGGGCGATCCGAATGGCCACAAAGGATGCGCCCCAGATGACAGCCAGAAGAATGAGTTCGGCCCAGGCGCGCTGAGAAAGGTGTTTTTGCGTGTTCATGGCCGTACACTCGCATTCTGCAGACGGAACCGCGACCCGAAACCTACGCATAAAAAAAGGCTCCGCTGAAACAGCGGAGCCTTGAGGATAATCATCTTTGGATTAGTTCAGCGCGTATGTTATCTGGAAGCCTACGCTCCAGGCGCTGTTGCCAGTGAACGTTCCGCGTGCATTCGGGCCAGCGCCATTAGATGTCGCATCACCGATGTCGGTGTAACGAACACCGCCGGAAATCTTCGCATTCTCCAGCGAGTACGTTCCGCCCAGACCAATGCTCCAGAACCCGTCGGTCGGGCCGAGGTTTGATACAGGAGTGCCCTGGGAAGTCTCGTAGCCCAACGTCACAGCGCCACTGAACTCTTCCGAGAACTGATACCCCATGCCCAACGAATACGTGAAGGTAGAATCTGCGTAGTCAACAAGGTTGCTGGTGGGTGGGTAGTTTGGCGGGTTGTAGACGAGCTGTGGCCAGTCAACCCAGCGGATTGAACCGAACAGAAGCGTCTTTGGTGCTACACCTGTTTGAAAGTCAAGATTGATCGACTGGGGTGTTTCAATTTCACTCGAAGAGTTAACGGGCAAACCCCCAGTCAAAGCACTGGATTCTGTCTGAGAAAGATCGTGTGAAATCTTCGAGTTATAGGTAAGCGCAACTCTGGCAGCGATCTCAGGTTTTTCCCAAGCCACACCAACAACGTACCCAAATGCAACGTCCGCATCGGTATCAACGTTATACCCGGCAGCAAGCGGTACGGTAATATTTGCCGTAACACGCTGTGCGCGAACACCACCAATCGCGCTGAAGCCACCGTCGAATTTGTACCTCAGCAAAGCTGTAATCGCGTCTGTGTCAGCGGTTGCCTGCAAGACGCGGGGGTCTGACGGATTAGTCGGGTTGATCGATAGCGGAAAGGCTGCTGCGTACTGGATATCAGCACCAAAGGGCTGGTCGTACATGATCGCGAAATCGAGTTTTTCGGTCAGTGACGTTTTGTAGCCCAGATGCGGTGTGAAAAAGTCGTTCGCGACCTCACCGGAATCGACCGGTTGCCCAATGTTTGGTCCAGCTATAGCCGGCATGGTGCCCGTTACGCTGGGGTTGGTGTATCCCAACCGAAACTGAACCACTGATCCTTCTTCGAAGATCAGGTTTATGCCTTGACCACTGCGGTCCAGTCCGCCTGCGTATCCTGCCGTCGCTCCAGCACACAAAGCGCAGGTCGCGAGTAGTGTTTTTTTCATTCTGTCCTCCCTAACAATCTCCCGCGGGTTTCAATGGCGTTTAGCTGAGTGTGACGAACGCCTATCCCGTGTATGATGAGCGATACTCTCTTTTTGGTTACTTTAAGGTCAACTGGTGACGGTGCGTTACGTATTGCGACTAGTGTTTTCAACTGTTGCTAAACTGTTACGACTTTCGGACCAGATATTCAGGAAAATACCGGAAAAGATGACCGCGGCACCTATCAGGACCCAATGGTCGATGGGTTCGTGGTAAAGGATCATTCCGACCACTGCGATCGTAGGAAGCCTTGCAAAATCAAATGGGATCACAACTGTCGCCGGGGCGATGGCAAGAGCGTTGGTTATGCAGAAATGGGCCAACAGACCGGCCAGCCCAACCAGAATCAAAAAGGGTGCGCTTTGCGCTGTGGGCAAGGAAATCTGTCCATCAAAACCTGCAGCGATGGCCCCAAGAACCGCCTGCATGGTCGTAAGCCAGAAAACGATGCAGCCGATACTGGCAAAACGTGTGAGTTTTTTGGTCGAAATCGTTGTAAATGCGAAGAAAATCGCAGACGCGGCTGCGGTCACAAGGCCGGGGCTCAAGGGCGCCGTACCAGGGCGCGTAACAATTAGAACGCCGGCAAAACCAATAAGCGCTGCCGTCATCTTAAGCGTAGTAAGGCGTTCGTTCAAAAGCAGTGGCGACAGCAGAATCACCCAAAGCGGCTGGGTGAATTCCAATGCGAACACCTGCGCCAAAGGTGCAACAGCGACCGCATAGAACCAAAGATTCTGCCCTGTGAAATGCAGGGTGTTTCGCAGGGCGTGCAAACCCAAGCGTTGCGTGGAAACCTGAACCCAACCGCCTGTGGCAGTCAGTACGAGGGCGACAACAACAAACCCTACCAGGCTTCGGTACATCATGATCTCGAACGTGTCGTGCACGACGCTCAGTTCGCGACCAGCAACCGCCATCGAGGAGAAGGACGCGATGGCTCCAGTCATCCACAAGGCGGCCTTGAACGTGTTTTTTTGTGTCTGATTCACGTGCCACACCCCGACCTGGTCGCGCGGTGACGGCCCCGGTGTCGGGGCCTTCGCTACGCGATCAAAAAGATTGAATTCGTTGAATCATTGAAACGCTTATGAAGCGTCAGGTTCAAGGTCGCGTCCAACTTTTTCAAACACGGCTTGGAAGGAATTCCTCGGATCGGGTCGTTTTTGGCGTCGAACGCGGTGGTGTTTTGCCGGATCATTCCCACTCGATGGTCCCGGGCGGTTTCGAGGTGATGTCATATGTGCATCGGTTGATGCCCTTGACCTCGTTGATGATCCGGGTCGCCGTTTCGCCAAGGAACTCGTGGCTGAAGGGGTAATAGTCCGCCGTCATTCCATCGACCGAAGTAACGGCCCGCAACGCACAGGCGTAATCATAGGTGCGGCCATCGCCCATCACGCCCACTGTGCGGACTGGAAGGATGGCGACAAAAGCCTGCCAGATGTCATCATAGAGCCCGTGCTTGCGGATCTGATCGATGTAAATTGCGTCAGCCTCGCGCAGGATTTCCAGTTTTTCGCGGGTGATCTCGCCGGGGCAGCGAATGGCCAGACCCGGTCCGGGGAAGGGGTGGCGCCCGATGAAGCTCTGCGGCAGACCAAGTTCTCGGCCCAGTGCGCGGACTTCGTCCTTGAACAATTCACGCAGCGGTTCGACCAGTTTCAGGCCCATCTTTTCCGGCAGGCCGCCCACGTTGTGATGGGACTTGATCGTTACAGAAGGCCCGCCCGAGAACGACACTGATTCGATCACATCGGGATAGAGAGTGCCCTGAGCCAGGAATTCGGCGCCGTCGATGGTATCGGCGTGCTTCTGGAACACGTCGATGAACAGTTTTCCGATGATCTTGCGCTTGGTTTCGGGGTCGCTCTGACCTTCCAGTTCCCCCAGAAACAGCTCGGATTCGTCTGCGTGGATCAACTGAATGTTGTAGTTGTCGCGGAACATGCCGACGACTTCTTCGGCCTCATTCTTGCGCAGCAGCCCGTGATCGACGAACACGCAGGTCAGTTGATCCCCGATTGCTTCGTGAATAAGGATCGCGGCAACCGAGCTGTCGACGCCACCGGACAATCCGCAAATGACCTTCTTGTCTCCGACTTGTTCGCGGATCTTGCGGATCATGTCTTCGCGATAAGCGCCCATGGTCCAGTCACCCTTGAACCCGGCCAGCTTAACGAAGTTTTCATACAGTTTCGCGCCCTTGGGCGTATGGTGTACCTCGGGGTGAAACTGCACGGCATAGAAGTGCCGCGATGGATCAGCCGTGATCGCATAAGGTGCGTTGGGCGAGGTTCCAAATACCTCAAACCCCGGTGCGAATTCACTGACATGGTCGCCGTGGCTCATCCAGACTTGTTCATCGCCGTCCGCGAACCAGCCCTCCAGGATATCCAGTTTGTCTTTCGGTGTAACAAAGGCCCGACCAAACTCGGCTGTGCCATGGCCGCTTTCGACTTTGCCGCCAAGCTGATGCATCATCACCTGTTGGCCATAGCAGATGCCCAGGATCGGAACTCCATAATCGAAAATCTCTTGCGGAGCACGGGGCGAGCCCTCGCGCGTCACGCTGTCCGGACCGCCCGAGAAAATCACGGCGCGCGGCGCCATTTCCCGCACGAATTCCATCGTGACATTCTGGTAAGGGTGAATTTCACAATAGACATTCAACTCGCGCAGGCGGCGAGCGATAAGCTGCGTAACCTGGCTGCCGAAGTCGATGATCAGAAGGCGGTCGTGGGATGTCTGGGTCATAACCGGCTCATATGTTGCAAGCCTTGCATGTGCAAGCGGTATGGCATCATTTGATACAAAAGCTGAGTCAAACCGGCGGAAAGATCAGGTGCTATGTCGAAGATCAAATTCAGAACTGCTGATGTGGCGGATGCAGATGAGGTAACGCGGTGCCTGGAAAGTGCCTATGCAGATGCAACAAGCCTGATCGAGGACCTGCCGGACGTCACTGCCGGAATCGCGGATGACATCAAGACCCACCACGTCGTGCTTGCAATATCCGGCGGTATAGTCGGGGCCATCGTTTTTGATCGCGTCGACGACGCAATCATGGTGTTCAACCTGGCGGTTTCGCCTGAAGCCCAAGGGCAGGGAGTCGCGCGGCGATTGATGCAGTTTGCCGAAGAAGAAGCAAGGTTGCGCAAACTATCCAAGCTGAGGTTGCGAACCCATAAGATGATGAAGGGCACGATTGCCATGTATCTGCACATGGGTTGGAAAGTGACGGCTCAGGCGGGCAACGGTCTCACTATGGAAAAAGCGTTGGGGGCTGATCCCGACTAAATGGTGGCTTTGTTGGGGGGCGGCAATGTCGCTTTTCCCCCCAGAGCGCCGCAATCCCTATGCTTGGGTTCTGGCAAACCTGTATCAAAACGCTCAATCTAACCAACCAGACGGGATTTTCTCATGGCAGAGGCAAACACCCGGCGCAGGGCGAGAGGTGGCGGTGGCGCTGCCCGCCGTGCCGAGCGTACCGCAGTTCGTATCGAGACTGCGAAATACATCGAACGTAACATTCCGAATTTCGAGATTCTAAACGAAGAGGCGCTCGAGATTATCGAAAACAACGCTGAAACCGTGTTGGAAGAAATCGGCGTCAACTTTGTCGACAACCCGGCCGCGCTGGAACGTTGGCGCGACGCAGGCGCAGATATTGACGGTGAGCGTGTGCGCATCCCGCGTGGTCTGGCTCGTGAGCTGATCAAGACAGCCCCCAGCCAGTTTACCCAGCACGCCCGCAACCCCGAGAAATCGGTTGTGATCGGTGGCCGTAACATGGTTCTAGCCCCGGTTTACGGTCCTCCATTCGTGCGTGATGCACAGGGTGGGCGCCGCTATGCAACCATGGACGATTTCAACAAGTTCGTGAAACTTGCCTATATGTCCAAGTGGTTGCACCACTCGGGCGGTACGGTGTGTGAGCCGACCGACATTCCGGTGAACAAGCGCCATCTGGACATGCTGAAGGCGCATATGACCCTGTCGGACAAGCCTTTCATGGGCTCTGTGACCGATCCCAGCCGGGCACAGGATTCGGTTGAAATGTGCGAAATCCTGTTCGGTAAGGAGTTCGTGCAGGAAAACACCGTGATGACCTCGCTGACCAACATCAACTCGCCGTTGACATTCGACGACGTGATGATGGGCTCGCTGGAAGTTTATGCGCGCAATAATCAGGCCTGCATCATCTCACCCTTTATCGTGGGCGGAGCGATGGCGCCGGTCTCGGTGGCCGGTACTTTGACGCAGGTTCTGGCCGAGGTCATGGCCGGCGTTGCCTACAGCCAGATAATCCGTCCGGGTGCCCCCGCGATCTTCGGTGCATTCGTGACATCGATCGATATGAACTCGGGCGCGCCAACCTTCGGCACTCCCGAAGCTGCGCATATCACTTATGGTGCCGGCCAGCTGGCACGTCGTCTGAACCTTCCGTACCGGTCGGCTGGTTCGTTCTGCGGATCGAAATTGCCGGACGCGCAGGCAGCATACGAAACAGCGAACTCATTGAACATGGGCCTTCTGTCGGGCGTGAACTTCATGCTGCATTCCTGTGGCTGGCTGGAAGGCGGTCTGGTTGCCGACTTCGAGAAGTTCGTCATGGATGCAGATCAGTTGGGAGTATTGCATTCGCTGGCCAAAGGCGTTGCATATGACGAAAACGCTCAGGCCATGGATGCGATCCGCGAGGTCGGTCCGGGTGGGCACTATCTCGGCTGTGCCCACACGCAGGCCAACTTCAAGGAATCCTTCTGGAAATCCGAAGTGCTGGATTACAAACCATACGAAACCTGGCAGGAAGAGGGCGCGCGTGACACGAGAGCGTTGGCCACAGCTCGGGCTGAACATTTGCTGGCCAACTATCAGCAACCCCAGATGGATCCGGACACCGCTGCGGCTCTGGAAGCCTATATCGCCGAAAAAAAGGCCTCCATGCCGGATGCGTTTTCCTGATTATTGCAGAACCGAGGCGCGGCTGGCCTGATACAGCTGCGCCTCACCCAACAACGCAATAAGCAGATCCAGATGCCGCACCAGTGAGTATGCGGCATCGTCTTCTTTTCGCTGTTCATTTACCTCTTTTTCCATCTCGACCAAACGCACCAGCGCCTGACCTGAACTGGGCAGCGAACCGTATCCCAGAATGCGTTGCAGGTGCCTCTCCCGATTGTAATCCCGCGCCCCGAATCTGGCAGCACGCGCCAGCATGCGTGGGCGGCGGAGGGTAGCGATCATTGTCATCAGGTCCTGCATGTCGTGTCTCCCTTTTTCGAAATTTCAAGGGCCATGTGTTGCACAACCTTAGCGGGTGCTGCCTTTGTCAGAGTCCCTCCGAACGATGGTTTCACGACTGTTTATCTTTTTGAATCAAATCTGGTTCTTGCCTTGTGTGGTTAACGAACGAGTAACGAATGGACCTCTAGTTAGAATTGGTTAACCCGCATTCCGAGGGCGAAAAGTGGCAGTTTGTTTTGTCGACGAGGACAAATAATTATGGAAAACAACATGGCTTTCACCATTCCGGCATGGGTTCCAGAGGGGGCGCAAACGTACCTTGCTCATACCGAGACCGGTCGCTCGATCCGCGATATCGCTCGATCAGCCGGATGCCATGCATCGACGATCCTCAGACAAATTAGGCGCATCGAAATGCGCCGCGACGATCCATTGGTGGATGCGGCTTTGCAATCGCTTGCAGAGACGCATTTTTCACCTTCGGATTGCATCGACGGCCCGGCAATCGGGTCAGAAAACACCGCTGAAGAAGAGTTTGAAAACGAGGCGCTGCGTGTGTTGCGCCGCCTGAGCGAGACGGGTTCGGTCCTCGCCGTGGCCGAGGAAATGGACAAGGCTGTCGTCGTACGCGACACCGGCGAGGCAGGGGCAACTAGAACCGCGGTCGTAGAGTGCAGGTTCGCACAGGCCTTGGCTTTGAAAGACTGGATAACCTGCGACAATCCTGGTCGTATTTCGCGATATCGGATTTCCACAGCCGGGCGAACCGCGCTAAGTCATTTGATCGCCAAGGCAGAAAACAAGGCGCGTGCCGGGACAGACTTTGGTTTTGCCGAAGCTCAGAGTTCCTTTCAGGCCAAGCCTTCGGGCGGGTCTGCCGAGCGGGCCAAACGCATTCGATACAATGCTGCGGAAAGCCCGCTGATAGCGTTGGCGCGCAGAAGGGATCGTGACGGAAAGCCGTTTTTGGATGAATCCCTTGTCAGCGCCGGAGAGCGCTTGCGCGAAGACTTTGAGTTGGCACAGATCGGCCCTCAGGTTTCACAGAACTGGGATCGCTTTCTGACGACAGGCGGTCGAGGCAGTTTTGACAGTGAAAGCCATGGGGGCAAGGAAGCTTCTGATGCCAAGGATCGGGTTGCACGTGCCTTGTCCGATCTGGGGCCGGGGCTGAGTGATGTCGCGTTGCGGTGCTGTTGCTATCTGGAAGGACTGGAACTGGCGGAAAAGCGAATGGGTTGGTCAGCACGATCCGGCAAGATTGTTCTGCGGATCGCTTTGCAACGATTGAAACGACATTATCAGGATCAGGCGGAACGAGACCGGTTGATCGGCTGAACAGAAAAAAGGCCCGGTGTGTTCGGGCCTTTTCTCGGGATTTGCAGCTTAAGCCATTTCGGGTTCTGCTAACGCCCGCAGGTGTTTCATCAGGTTTTCCGGCGAGGACACGCCATAAGGGTCTTCTGGACAGTTATCCATCAAGCCGGGCTCTTCGAACCACGCTTCGACGACACCATCATCGACGATGGCCGCATAGCGCCATGAGCGCATACCAAAACCCAGATTGTCCTTGTCGACCAACATGCCCATTTTCCGGGTGAACTCCGCCGATCCGTCGGGGATGACCTTAACGTTCTTCAAGCCCTGATCCTGCGCCCATTTGTTCATCACGAAGCTGTCGTTGACGGACATGCAGTAGATTTTGTCGATCCCCATCGCCGTGAAATCGGCATAGCCGTTTTCAAAACCGGGAAGCTGGAAAGTCGAGCAGGTCGGGGTGAACGCGCCTGGCAGTGAGAACAGGATTACGCGCTTACCGGCGAAATAGTCAGCTGTCGTCTTGTCTTCCCAACGGAATGGGTTTGGTCCTTCGATGGAATCGTCGCGGACACGGGTGTGAAAGGTCACGTCGGGCAGTTTTGCGCCGGATTTCATAGTCAAACTCCTGTGATTCACATGTGGTTTTGGTGTGAATTAAAACAGTTCTAAACCGCATTCAATCGAGGAAATGCTGCGATTGCGAATAGGGTCAACGTTCCGCTAACTAATCAATTTAATAAGGAAATACTGATGCGCGCATGATGGCTTTCTGCGGTTGCGCGGTTGCAACGCATAGCGGCTATGCGCCGCTGGTGTAACACCGCGCTTCTGTCTATGTTATGAGCGACAAGAGTTGACCCAAAGTCAGGAAAACGACCGTGCGAGATCTGAAGATCCCCGAACAGCGCCATCCGGAAAAAGCCCATCGTCCGGACAATGCGCAGCCCAAGAAACCAAGTTGGATCAGGGTCAAAGCACCTGGCGGCAAAGGCTATGCGGACACGCGGCGGATCATGCGCGACAACAATCTGGTGACGGTCTGCGAAGAAGCCGGGTGCCCCAACGTAGGAGAGTGCTGGAGCCAGGGCCATGCCACCATGATGATCATGGGCGAGATTTGTACGCGCGGCTGCACCTTCTGCAATATTGCAACCGGTCGCCCCGACGATCTTGACGCGTTTGAGCCCGGACGCGTGGCTCACGCGGTTGAAAAACTCGGCCTGAACCATGTGGTGATCACCTCGGTGGACCGCGATGATCTGCAAGATGGCGGGGCTGAGCATTTTGCGCAGACCATTCGCGCGGTGCGTCATCGTTCTCCGAAAACCACGATCGAGATTCTGACGCCTGACTTCCTGAAATGTGATGAGGATGTCCTTGAGATTGTGGTCGAAGCGAAACCGGATGTGTTCAACCACAATCTGGAAACGGTTCCGGGCCTCTATCCCGAAGTCCGCCCGGGTGCGCGATACTTCCATTCCTTGCGCCTGCTGCAGCGCGTGAAAGAGCTTGATCCGTCCATCTTCACCAAATCGGGCATCATGGTCGGGTTGGGTGAAAATGAACAGCAAGTGCGTCAGGTCATGGACGACATGCGCGCGGCGGATATCGATTTCCTGACCATCGGCCAGTACCTGCAACCGACTCCGAAACATCACGGAGTGGATCGGTTCGTAACGCCGGAAGAGTTCGCATCTTACGAAAAGGCGGCCTATGGCAAGGGGTTCCTGATGGTATCCGCGACGCCTCTGACCCGGTCTTCGTATCACGCGGGTGACGATTTCGCCCGGCTTCGCGCGGCTCGGCAAGCAAAGTTGCAGCAGGCGTGACACCGGAGCGGATCGCGCAGCTCATCAGCTTGCGCCACGAGTTTCATCAACACCCGGAGCTTTCGGGGCAGGAGGAAAATACCGCAGCGCGGGTTGCTGATCTTTTGCGCCAAGCGGGTGCAGACAGGGTTCTGTGCGGCATTGGCGGGCACGGTGTGGCTGCCGTTTACGAAAGCAACGTTCCCGGCCCCACAGTTGGAATTCGATGCGAACTGGATGGACTGCCAATTCAGGAACTCTCGGATCTGGCTTATGCGTCTCAGATTGCAGGCAAAGGGCATCTGTGCGGCCATGATGGCCACATGGTGATGGTTCTCGGGGTGGCGGAAGCGTTGAAGGAACAACGCCCGAAGTCTGGCCGCGTGGTTCTGATTTTCCAACCCGCCGAAGAAACCGGACATGGTGCGATTGCTTACCGGGCCGATCCTCAGTTTGCTGAGGTTTCGCCTGACATCGTGCTGTCTCTGCATAACTTGCCGGGGCTGGAACTGGGCGCAGTAGAGCTGTGTGTAGGTCCCGCGAACTGCGCCTCGCGTGGGATGCAAATTGTTCTGACAGGCAAGACGTCACATGCAGCTGCCCCGCAAGATGGCGTGTCGCCGGCAGGTGCCTTGTCCAGGCTGATGCTGGCATTGGCCGGATTGGGGGCGGGCGGTGAATTGGATGACGACTACGCTCTGACCACAGTCACCCATGCCACTCTGGGCGAGCGCACAGTCGGCGTCGCACCGGGGCAGGCCGAACTATGGGTGACCCTGCGCACGGTTTCGGACGCGCGGATGGAGCGCCTGATGGCCGAGGCCGAATCCCTGGTTGCCGAAATAGCGAAGGTCGAAGGGTTGGCGGTGGAAATCAGCTATGACGAGGTGTTCGATGCCTGTGTCAATGATCCCGAAGCTGATACGGTTCTGGCAAAGGCCTTTGCCGATCAGGACGTCGCCTGCATGCTAGTCGATCAGCCACAGCGTTTTTCCGAAGACTTCGGCCAGTTTGGCAAAAGCGCCAAGGCGGCCATGTTCTGGTTGGGGGCGGGGCAGGACCATCCGCAACTGCACAACCCGGACTATGACTTCCCGGATGCGCTTATTCCGATTGGAACCGGGATTTTTCTGAGTGCGATTGATGTCGTGCTTCACAAAACCTGCTAGACGCGATCCACTCAATTGACCAGATCACCAACGATTCCAACGGCTTCTATAACTGTCTTCGTATCATCAGATATCGAGAGAATTTCATCATCTACCCGGATATAGCGCTGGCCGGGTCCCAACGGCTTAAGCTTCCAGTTTCCGAGGTCGTCAATGTAATCGAAACTCAGATCATCGGGCAACTTCTGGCCACGCGTATATCTTTTGATTTGACCGGGCGGAACAGCTTTGCCGTTTGACTTGATAGATTTCTCTACCTTGTTTTTATTGGCACCTTGCCCTTTGCCCTTGTTGTCCTTTGCAGCACCCGAACTTGAAAGTGCCACGATCGCCATAACGACACCAGCTGTCGCAACAATCCGCTTCATCGATAATCCCCCTAAGTTGATAAGGAGAGTAATCGGACACAATATAGCTTGTCTATTATTATTCGGATTTTTGAATTTAGCGTGCAAAGCTGAGCTTCAAACTGCCCAACAAAAGTGCATCTAGTCCTCGGTAAACCGAACCTTGCCGATAAAGGGCAAGTTGCGGTTGCGCTGAGCGTAATCGATCCCGTAGCCCACGACGAATTCATCCGGAATTTCAAAGCCAATCCAGTCTGACCGGAAATCAACTTCGCGACGGCTGGGTTTGTCGAGCAACGCAATGGACTTCAAACGAGAGGGCTTGCGGCTTTGAAGCAACTTGGTGACATGGTTCAGTGTGTGGCCCGTATCGACGATATCTTCGACAACAAGCACGTCGCGACTTTCAATCGCGCCGCGCAAGTCTTTGAGAATGCGGACTTCCCGGCTGCTTTCCATCGCATCACCGTAAGAGGATGCCTCAAGAAAATCTACCTCGATGGGAAGATCCAGCTCACGTACCAGATCGGCGATGAAGACGAAACTGCCGCGTAGCAATCCCACGACGACCAGCTTGTCCGTATCGCCGAACTCATCCGTTATCTCGCGGCATAACTCCTCGATTCGGGCAGCGATGGCCTTGGCCGAGATCATCTCATCTATCACATATGCGCGGTTAGTCATCGCAGCCCCCTTGATCTTTGGCGCGCAACATACGACATGACGCGCCATTGTCACCTGCAAATACCGGACATCATGCCAATCCATTCGGAAACCCGCCACCTGCCATACACAGCCCAGCAGATGTATGATCTTGTTGCGGATGTAGGCAGTTACCCCAAGTTTCTGCCCTGGTGCGCCGCGGCCCGGATCCGCAAGACCTATGCGGTTGGTGAGGCCGAGGTGATGGAGGCCGATCTGGTCATCTCGTTCAAAGTGTTCCGCGAACGGTTCGGCAGCCGGGTGACTCTGTTTTCCGATCAGAAAAAGATCGACACCGAATATCTCGACGGACCTTTCAAATACATGAAATCCGACTGGCAGTTCGAGGACGCGCCCGATGGGGGTTGCAACATCTCGTTCCATGTGGATTTCGAGTTCAAGAACGCCATCCTGCAAGGGATTATCGGGGTTGTGTTCAACGAAGCCATGCAGCGGATTGTGCGCGCCTTCGAGGCACGTGCGAAAGAACTCTACGGCTAGGCCTTTACCCTGCAAGGGCGCACGCTAGACTGCGCCCATGACGGATTTCACAGCAGCATTGGCCACCTTCGCGGCGGGCCCGGTTTCAACGACGGCTCAGGCGAGGGTTGTCACATCTCTGTCTGTTCTGGATTGGGTTGCAGTTGGTCGTGCTGGGGCCTCCGAGCCCGTGTCTTGTACGGTTCGCGATATGGTTCTGGCCGAGGGCGGGAACGCTCAGGCCCATCTGTTCGGCGGAGGCGCGGCCCCTTTGCGCGGCGCAGCTTTGGTGAACGGAACTGTTTCCCATGCGCTGGATTACGACGACACGCATTTTGCGCATATCGGGCATCCTTCAGTTGCCATTCTACCTGCCGTCCTTGCCGTAGCCGAATGGGATGACCGCATTCTGGTTGACTTACTCGAAGCCGCGCTGGTCGGGATGGAAACTTCAATCCGTGTCGGCCTGTGGCTGGGCAGGGGCCATTATCAGGCCGGGTTTCATCAGACAGCGACATCCGGTGCATTCGGAGCTGCCGTCGCCGTCGGTCGGTTGCTAGGACTGGATAAAACCCAGATGCGGTCCGTATTGGGTTTGACAGCAACGCGCGCGGCTGGGCTGAAGGCCCAGTTCGGAACCATGGGCAAGCCTTACAATGCCGGGCTAGCCGCTTCGACCGGGGTTGAGACGGCTCTGCTTGTTCAGCGTGGATTTCAGGCCAACGCCGACGCGTTGGAAGGCACGTACGGATTTGGCGCGACCCATCAGGGTGCAGCGGATCAAAACGCGCTGGATGGTTTGGGCGATGAATGGCTGTTCGAAACGGTAAGCCACAAGTTCCACGCCTGTTGTCACGGCCTGCACGCGGCGTTGGAAGCGGCACGCGCTCTGGACATTGCGGAACCCGAAGTGGCCGAGCTCAAAATCAAAACCCATCCCCGATGGATGAGCGTTTGCAATCAGCTGTCGCCCACAACCGGGCTGGGGGCAAAATTCTCTTACCGAACGGTCATCGCGATGCAGGCGCTGGGGTATGATACGGCTTTGCCGGGCAGCTACACCGACAAGGTCTGCGCGGACCCGCGCATGACGTCTCTGCAAGACCGCATCACGGTCGAAGCGGATGAAAGCCTGTCGGAAACGCAGGCGCATCTGGCCTTGCTGCGTCGCGACGGTGTTCGCCGCGAGACAACGCATGACCTGATGACCCCAATGTCGCTATCTGACCGCGAGGATCGTGTACGCGTCAAAGCATCGAAGCTGATCGGGACGGATGAGACAGACGCGATCTGGTCGATGCTGCGCACCGGAGGTCGCGCCCGTGATCTGGCTGAACGTATGGCGGGTTAAGCCACGCGCCAGTGCAGTGGAAAGCCCGGGTCGAACACCGTGACAGGTCCATCGTCCGTGTCGATCTTTGACGGGTATTCAACCGGTTCGCCCTTGGTCAGGGTAATCGTCTCTTCGTTCACAGGCAGGCGGTAAAAGCCCGGCCCGTTGAGCGAGACGAACACCTCCAGCTTGTCCAGAGCACCTTCGCGGTCGAACATCTCGGCCACCAGAGACATGGTATTTGTCGCAGTGAAACACCCCGCGCAGCCGCAGGCCATTTCCTTGTTTGCATCCGTGTGCGGAGCGCTGTCCGTGCCCAGGAAGAACCGCGCGTCACCTGACGTTGCAGCAGCCAGCAGGGCTTGGCGGTGTTCCTCGCGCTTGGCGACCGGCAGGCAATAGTAATGCGGTTTGATCCCGCCCACCAGAATATGGTTGCGGTTGATGATCAGGTGGTGCGCGGTGATCGTCGCACCCAGATCCGCCTCGTTGGCTTTGACATAGTCGACACCATCGGACGTGGTGATATGTTCCATCACCACGCGCAGTCCCGGCGTCGACCGGCGGATCGGGTCCAGAACGCGGTTGATGAACACGGCTTCGCGGTCAAAGATGTCGATCTCTGTGTCGGTCACTTCGCCATGAACACACATGGGCAGACCGATCTCGGCCATTTTCTCCAAAACCGGGCGCACTTTGTCAAAGTCACGCACGCCCGAGGCCGAATTGGTCGTGGCCCCCGCCGGGTACAGCTTGACCGCTTTTATCAGCCCGCTGGCATGGGCGGCAGCGACGTCCTGCGCATCTGTATCCTCGGTCAGGTACAGGGTCATCAGCGGCTCAAACCTCATACCGTCGGGCAAGGCGGCCAGGATCTTGTCGCGGTAAGCGGCAGCCTGATCCCCGCGTATAACGGGCGGCACGAGGTTCGGCATTATGATCGCACGGGCGAAATGACGTGCGGTTTCGGGCAGAACGGCCTGCAACATGGCGCCATCGCGCAGATGCAGATGCCAGTCGTCGGGGCGGCGGATGGTGAGGGTATCAGTCATGATCTTCCGCTAGCATAGCTGCCCCGAAAGACCAACCAGCGCAGTACGAGTTGCCGAAAAAACTTGTCAACCAACCGGAACGTCGTAGCTCAGGCAGGGGGTAAGGCCTTGACGCAAGGGCGCTTGCGTGACCTGTTTATCCGCGAAGAAGAGAGAGGTTCCATGACGCAGCCTAATTCCATTGATGCCGTGCAGCAGATGCTGGGAAGTCAGGGCTATGTCTGCGGGCGCGCCCTTGCCACGGTTGTGTTCCTTTCGCTGAAGCTTGGTCGCCCGTTGTTTCTGGAAGGTGAAGCAGGTGTCGGAAAGACGGAAATCGCCAAGGCGCTGGCATCCGGTCTGAACCGCCGTTTGATCCGATTGCAGTGCTACGAAGGTCTGGACGCGTCCACGGCGGTTTACGAATGGAACTTTCCGGCGCAGATGGTCGCGATCCGAACGGCCGAAGCTTCGGGCGGAGCCGACCGAGGCGCGTTACAGGCGGAACTGTTTTCGGATGAATACCTGATCGAACGCCCGCTGCTTCAGGCAATGCGCCCGGACGAAAACGGAGCGCCGGTTCTTCTGATCGACGAACTGGACCGGACCGATGAACCGTTTGAAGCCTTTCTGCTGGAGGCCCTCAGTGATTTTCAGGTCACAATCCCTGAACTGGGCACTGTTGCAGCCCCCGAACCACCCATTGTGATTGTCACGTCGAACCGGACCCGCGAAGTGCACGATGCCCTCAAGCGCCGCTGCCTGTATCACTGGGTCGATTATCCCGATTTCGAACGTGAGATCGAAATTCTGCACGCGCGCGCGCCCGAGGCCGCCGATGCGCTCAGCCGCGAAGTTGTGGCTTTCGTTCAGCGTCTGCGCACCGAGGACCTGTTCAAGAAACCCGGCGTGGCCGAAACCATTGACTGGGCCAAATGTCTGCTGGCGCTGGACGTGATGAATCTCAGCCCCGAGGTGATCGGTGATACGCTGGGTGCGATCCTGAAATACCAGGACGACATCCAGAAGCTGCAAGGGTCTGAGGCCAAGCGCATTCTGGATGAGGCCAAAGCGACGCTTGAACCGGCCTGACGCGTTATGGCCGAACAAATCCCGCTGGAAATTCCCGACAACCCGAAGCTGGCGCAGAACATTACCCATTTTGCCCGCGCGCTGCGGAAGGCGGGTCTGCCGATTGGTCCGGGGCGGGTGATTGACGCAATTCGCGCGGTGCAAGCCGCGGGTTTTACCGAGAAACGGGATTTCTACTGGACGCTGCACGCCTGTTTCGTAAATCGTCCCGAACATCGCACGGTCTTCGCACAAGTCTTCCGAATGTACTGGCGCGACCCGCGATACATGGAGCACATGATGGCCATGATGCTTCCCGCCATTCGGGGCGTGCAGGAGGATCGCAAGGCGGATGCTGGCGAAAAACGCGCGGCTGAGGCCCTTCTGGATGGCGTCGAACACGACACGCCCGAGCTGGCGGCACAAGACGAAGGCGAAACTGAAATCGAGATTGACGCCACGCAGACGGCATCGTCCGAGGAGCGTCTTCGCAATCTGGACTTTGAACAGATGAGCACTGCCGAAATCGCGCAAGCCAAGCGCGTTTTGGCGCGGTTGACCCTGCCGGTCAAGCCCATCGAATCCCGACGAGGTCAATCCAGCCATCTGGGGCACCGCATTGACCGTGCCCGCACTTTGCGAGCAGCCATGCGGCAAGGAGGAGAGTTGCGCGATATCGCCCGGCTAGAGCCCAAACCGCGATGGCCAAACCTTGTGGCCCTGTGCGACATCTCAGGTTCAATGAGCCAGTACAGCCGTGCCATCCTGCACTTCCTGCACACGGTATCGAACGCTAAGGGGGCAGGTTGGGCCAAGGTTCATGCTTTCACTTTCGGCACGCGCCTGACCAACATAACCCGCCACTTACGTCAGCGGGACGTTGACGCAGCTCTTGCAGCTGCCGGGGCCGAGGCGCAGGATTGGGAAGGGGGCACGCGCATCGGCGACTGTCTGCATCAGTTCAACAGAGACTGGTCAAGACGGGTCATGGGGCAGGGGGCCGTTGTTCTGCTGATCACCGACGGATTGGAGCGGGGTGAACCGGAGAGGCTGGAGAAAGAGGTTGAGCGGCTGCACCTGTCCTCAAAACGCCTGATCTGGCTGAACCCGCTACTGCGCTGGGACGGGTTTGCCCCCAAGGCTCTGGGGGTGGCGGCCATGCTGCCCCATGTCGACAGTTTCAGGGCAGGGCATTCAATAGCCTCGCTCGAAGATCTGGCCTCCGTGATCTCACAACCCGATGACCAGGGGCAGAAAGCACGGCTGTTGGCCGCGCTTTCCGAATAGTCGCCTATGACAACTGTTCTTCATTGCACTTACGGGCCATTTCCATAGCTTTGTATGTGCCGGTCAGATCGACTGTGAAAGCGTATGACGTTTCGGGGAAAACGATCATGACCTTTTTCTTGGCCAGATCATCCGCGAATTGAGGGCTGTCTGACAGGACATAGCCACCGGAATAGCCCTTGGTGATATTGCCTTTCATACCTGTGGCTTCACCCAGATAGATGTTGTCCCCGATCAAGATGGCCACTTCTTGTGTCTCGCCACGTTTGATGTCGGTCTCCGCCTTGGTGAATACCCCCACATATCCCACGCCGCGATCTTCGGTCAGGCCCATCTGAACGACGTTTTCCGCATCGTCCACGGCCTCGATCAGGCAGGATTTCTTCTCGTTGTCGATGAAGACTTTCCAGCCTGCTACTTCTCCGTAACGTTCGAATGTGTCAGCCCACGCTGCGGTTGAAGTCAAAAGGCCAACCACTGCGCCCAATGCAAGAAAATGTTTCAACTGCTTGTCTCCAAAAAAATGTGTTTGATATGCGGCTCGGTCACTTGGCCGGCTGCACGCGCAGGCTAAAACCCGTGGCACTAACAATCAATGCTGTGATTTCTTGAATACAGTTCGAGCATTGATATCGGCTCACAAAGCTCAACATAGACGTTTTGGTAAGGGCGTTGCGCTTTTCATCAGGCCAATCCTGCTTATGTTGGGAAACAGACGACGTCTGGAGGTTCTGATGGAACGATTCGACAACAGTCCGGAAACGGCACTGAAGTGGCACCGCGATGGCAGCGGCGCCGCGCTTGCTACAGTTGTCGAAACCTGGGGCAGCGCGCCGCGCCGGGTTGGTTCCCAACTGGTGATCGGCGGCGATGGCCGGATCGAAGGCTCTGTGTCGGGTGGCTGTGTCGAGGGAGCAGTGATCGTCGAAGCGCTTGAAGCCATTGACGAAGGCGAGGCCCGATTGCTGGAATTTGGGGTGAGCGATGAAGACGCCTTTGCGGTCGGGCTGGCCTGTGGCGGAACCATACGCGTTCTTGTAGAACCCGTCGGGAAGGTTCTGCCCGAACCGATGTTGGCGGAACTGGTTGCAGCCCGCGCGGCTCGTGAACCGATTGCTTATGAAGTCAATATCGATACCGGGCACAGGGCCTTGCGCCGAAATGCCTATGCGGAACGGTTGCGTATGGATCGTTCTGGATTTGAAGAAGATGGCCGGACCTTTGTAGCGGTACACAACCCACCGCTACGGCTGATCATTGTCGGCGCGGTTCACATCGCGCAGGCACTGGTGCCGATGGCGCGCATAGCTGGGTATGATCCGGCCATTATCGACCCGCGCGACGCATTTGCCTCCAACGCCCGATTCCCGGGGGAAACGATCCTAACGGATTGGCCGGATGAGGCTGTGGAAAAACTTGGGCTGGATGCGCGCACCGCAATTGTCCTGCTGACGCATGATCCAAAACTGGATGATCCGGCGCTGCAAGCTGCACTGGATGCGGGTGTGTTTTACATTGGTGCCTTGGGATCAACACGTACCCACGCCAAACGCGTCGAGCGTATGAAAGCGGCCGGTTTCAGTGATGAGCAAATCTCGAGGATTCATGGGCCAATCGGGTTGGATATCGGGGCTGCCGGCCCATCCGAGATTGCCGTTGCAATTCTGGCGCAGATGACGGCCGTTCTGCGAGGCAAGGCATGAGGTTTGGTCCGGTAGCAGTCTCCGAAGCAAAAGGTGCCATTCTGGCTCATTCGGTGACGGCGGACGGGAGAAAACTGCGTAAAGGACTGTCGTTGCAGGCAAAGCATGTGACACAGTTGACGCAGGCGGGCATCCGCGAAGTGATCGTTGCGCGCCTTGAACTCGGTGATTGCCATGAAGATGAAGCCGCACGCACCTTGGCCGCAGCTCTTGCGCCAGATGCGGCGTCGGCCAATCTGCGCGTGACCGATGCGTTTACCGGCCGGGTCAACCTGTTGGCGGACGCGCCGGGCGTGGCAGTTCTGGATGTGGACGCACTGGAGATGTTCAACCGGGTCAACCCGATGATTACGGTTGCGACGGTTCCGCAATACCAGCAGATGGGTCCGAAGGGCATGGTCGCCACCATCAAGGTCATCTCATATGCCGTGCCAGAAGCTGATGTTCGGCGGGCCGCCAATCTGGCGCAAGGGGCCGTGCGTCTGGCAAGGCCCGTTCACAAGACAGCAGGTTTGATCGTTACGGATATCCCCGGTGGCCCCTCCAACGAAAAGGGGATCGCCGCCATTCGCGGGCGGACCGAAGCCTTGGGTCTGGATTTGTGTGATGTGCAGATTGTACCGCATCGCGTGGAAGCATTGGCCAAGGCGGTTTCCAGGACTGCTGGTGATTTGCTGATGATACTGACCGGATCCGCGACCTCGGATCCTGATGATGTTGCCCCATCTGCTGTTCGGCTTGCCGGCGGGCAGGTGGATCGGTTCGGTATGCCGGTTGATCCGGGAAACCTGCTGTTTCTGGGTTCGATGCAGGATCGACCGGTGATCGGGTTGCCCGGGTGCGCGCGATCTCCGGCATTGAACGGGGCGGATTGGGTTCTATCGCGTATTGCCTGCGGGATCGAAACGACCGGGGCAGATATTGCCGGAATGGGTGTCGGGGGATTGTTGAAGGAAATCCCGACCAGACCTCAGCCCCGCGCCAAAAGAAAAGAACAATCCGCCGCTGATCCTGAACGAAGCTGAATTCTGGTGTTGGCCCCAGAAGCTTTGAATGATTTGGTTCAAGGTTTTCTGAGCTTTGGCAAAACGCCGGGGCGCCAGTACGCTCCGGTATCTTCCCGCGCCTTCTGATAGGCTTCCACTCTTTCTCTGGCGGCCTCTCCCTCAGCGTCAAACAGATGCCCCAGCAGACATTCCAAGACGGCCATTGCCCCTGAAAAACTTGAAAACGGGTGCAGGGTTCGTGTGCTGACAGGGAGGACGACATCCGGTTCCACCCCCGGCGCGATAACCTTGCTGTCCGACAGCAACACAATACGCATCGACCGGTCGCGCGCAAAGCGCATCGATTGAATCGTGTCGGCGGAATAGGGGTGAACCGTGATGGCAAACAGACAATCCTCGGCGGTGGCTTCGACCAGGTCGTCGATGGCCGAGCCCATGTGGCGGGGCACCAACTGAAGCCCGGGATGGGCCATGCGACCGGCGTAGTGAAAATAATAGGCCAGCGCATGGCTGGACCGTGTGGCAGTCACATAACAGCGGCGCGCCGACCTGATGTGCGCGACGGCCTGTTCCGTCAAATGAGGGGCCATGAGCCGCAGCGATCTGGACACGACATTTATTTCGTTCTGCGCAAATCGTGCCTGCGCCGCACCAAACTGCCCTTGTTCCTTTAGGTGTTCCAGCCAGTCTTGCCCAAACCTGTCTTCGCCGTCGGTTGTCAGAGCGTTTCGAAACGGACGTCGAAAAGCGTCAAAGCTGTCATATCCCATGCGTTGCGCCAGCCGGATCAGAACATTCGAGCTGATGCCGATGCGATCGGTGGTGGTTCGGATTGGATTCAATGCGAAGTCGCCGGGATGATCGATGATGTATTTTGCGGCGACCTGCATTTGCGCCGGCATCTCATCGATCTCGCGGCGCAATTGCGTAACCAAGGAGGTGAGAGGGTGCGTCATGTGAAATATAAAACATATGTTTTTATATGGGTAAATTGAAAACGTAAGGTGATCGCATTAGTTGGAGGCAGGATAAGAGGACGTCATGACATCGAACGCAGCAAAAGCCTCTGGCAGGCCGTATATTCTGGTCGCACCAAACGGCGCCCGGCGGGGCAGACGGGATCACCCGGCGCTGCCAGTCACAACGGACGAGATCATCATGACTGCACGTGGCTGTCATGCGACGGGTGCGAACGGCGTGCATTTGCATGTACGGAATGCTGAAGGCAACCATTCGCTGGATGCCGGATTGTATCGCGAGACGCTGACCGAATTGCAGCGTGCGGCGCCGGGTATGGATGTTCAGATCACAACCGAGTCGGCAGGAGTTTTCGACGTCACAGCGCAATTTGAGTGCCTGAAGAAGGTTCAACCAGAATGGGCATCCATTTCGGTCAGAGAGATCGCGCGAGATCCTGATCTTGCGCCTCGGGTCTACGCGTTGTGCGCGGATCAGGGGACGCGGGTTCAGCATATTCTATATGACGCGAAAGACGTGGACTTGCTTGAAGACTGGCAATTGAAAGGCGTGGTGAAAGCGGATCAGACAGACCGTTTGCTTGTGCTCGGTCGGTATAGCGAAGGTCAGCAATCTGACCCTGCGGATCTGGATGTGTTTCCCTTCAGTCGGTCAAATTGGATGGTATGCGCTTTTGGGGCGCAGGAACATGCCTGTCTGGCCGAGGCTGCGCGGCGCGGTGGCGACGTGCGGGTCGGATTTGAAAACAGCTTAACGGGCCCAGGTGGCGCACCGTGGGCGGATAACGCGGCTTCGGTCGCTGCTTTGGTTGAAACTCTTGGAAGGACTGAAACATGAGTCATGTTTTCCCGCGCCACACAAAATCCGACCTTCCCATCGCGGCGGGTGGAGATGGCTGTTATCTGATCGATGCCAGCGGCAAGCGGTATCTGGATTGCGGCGACGCGGCAGTGTCCTGTCTGGGGCATTCGAACCCGGCGGTGATACAGGCGGTGCAACGGCAGGTGGAAAAGATCGCCTTTGCACATACCGGGTTCATGACGTCCGAACCGGCTGAAGCATTGGCGGATCTGTTGATCCAGTATGCTCCCGGAGACCTGGACCGGGTTTATTTCGTCTCGGGCGGGTCCGAAGCGACCGAAGCGGCGATCAAGCTCGCGCGTCAGTACTTCCTGGAGGTTGGTCAGCCTGAACGTCGTCATGTCATAGCTCGCAAGCAGAGCTACCATGGCAACACGCTGGGGGCTTTGTCAGCTGGTGGCAACGCCTGGAGACGGGCACAGTTTGCTCCGATGCTGATCGATATGACACATATTTCGGCCTGTTTTGAATACGCCGAGAAACCTGAGGGCCAGAGCAGCTTTGACTACGGTCAACGCGTCGCCAATGAGTTAGAGGCGGAAATCCTGCGGCTGGGGCCTGACACTGTGATGGCCTTTATGGCCGAGCCTGTCGTCGGCGCTACCCTTGGCGCGGTTCCGGCGGTTCAGGGGTATTTCAAGCGCATCCGCGAAATCTGCGACCAATACGGAGTGTTGCTAATTCTGGATGAGGTGATGTGTGGAATGGGGCGCACCGGTCATCTGTTTGCCTGCGATCACGATGGCGTCGCACCGGATATTCTGTGCATCGCCAAAGGGTTGGGCGCAGGCTATCAACCGATCGGGGCGATGTTGTGCACGGGCGAGATATATGATGCGATCCGTGATGGATCAGGGTTTTTCCAGCATGGTCACACTTATGTCGGCCATCCCGTGGCCACGGCAGCCGCCCTTGCGGTGGTCCGTGAATTAACAGAACGTGAATTACCAGTGCGCGCCGGGGTCATGGGGACAAAACTGCAATCCGCCCTGGAGGCCGCGTTTGGACAGCACCCGAATGTGGGTGACCTGCGGGGCCGTGGCCTGTTCCGTGGTGTGGAACTGGTGGCAGACCGTGAGGCAAAGACACCATTTGATCCATCGCTGGGAATTGCCGGAAAGCTAAAGAAGGCAGCACTTGCCGAGGGGTTGATCTGCTATCCCATGGCGGGCACCCGGGATGGTCGGAACGGAGACCATATCCTGCTCGCGCCGCCTTTCATTATAGAAGAAGAACAGATAGGTGAGCTTGTCGGAAAACTGGAACGCGCTCTTTCAGCAGTGCTCTGACAATACTGTGAATGCCCTGTTCGCCCGCAGCACGTTTGTTAATGTCGCCGGCGAATTATCAGTATGGGGCGAAGTCCATGGTGCTGGATATCTGGCGCAGTTTCCGAGCGCTTCCTTTGTGGGTGCAGATCTGGGTGGCCGCTTTTTTGGTGCCGGTTAACCTGTTTCCGCTGGCCTTTCTTGATCAGCCACAGGGGCATCTGATTGCTTTACTTGCAATTGCGGGCATGGCGCTGAACGTACCGATCATGGTGGCTGCCCGCGGGATGAGCGGCGCGATGGCCCTGCCGCACGTTCTGTGCTGGGTGCCGCTGGTCGTCATCGTGACGCTTCTGCTGATTTCAGAAGAATTCCTAAGCCCCGCCTTTGTTCGCTTTCTTTGGTTGCTTCTGATCGTCGACATCACATCGTTGGTGTTCGACTTCAGGGATGCGGCTCATTGGTTGAAAAGCAGGAAAGAGACTTAAAAAAGCCCCTTCGAAGGTGAAGGGGCTTTGATCGTTTCGGTATTTGGGCCGGGTTATTTCTGCGGAAGGGGGCCGATCATCATGATCATCTGGCGGCCTTCCATTTTCGGCATGTTTTCGATCTTACCCAGCTCTTTGATGTCCTCAGCGACACGCTCCAGCAATTCGCGGCCCAAGTTCTGGTGTGCCATTTCGCGGCCACGGAAGCGCAGGGTGACTTTCACCTTGTCGCCGTTCTCCAGAAACTTGAATACGTTACGCATCTTCACATCGTAATCATGCGTGTCGGTGTTGGGTCGGAACTTGACCTCTTTCACCTCGATGATCTTTTGCTTCTTGCGGGCTTCGGCTTCGCGTTTCTGCGTTTCATATTTGAATTTGCCGAAGTCCATGATCTTGCAGACCGGTGGGTTCGCATTGGGCGAAATTTCGACCAGATCAAGACCGGCATCGGCGGCCATCTGCATGGCTTTGGCGGGATGAACCACCCCGACATTTTCACCTTCGGCGCCAATCAGGCGGATTTCGGGGGCACGGATCTTGTCATTGACGCGCGGGCCAGTGTCACGTTGTGGCGGCGCGTTGTGAGGTCTGCGAGCTATGGGTTCATTCCTTTGATAATTGCAGAATTTCGAGCCCGGAATTTAAACCGGGCCGGGCCGCACTTCAAGCGGCATAAACACCGGCAGTTGCGAAAAAACAGTGTTTTGTCCGGTGTTTTTTGCGTTCGGGGCCACAAAGCTCCGAACGCAACCTACCTTTAGCCGACAAAGGCCTTTTCGATCACAAACTCCTTGGGTTCGGAATTCGCGCCTTCGCGCAGACCAAAACCTTCAAGGATTTCCTTGATATCCAGGTTGAATGCCAGCGAACCGCAGACCATCGCGCGGTCGGTTTCGGGCTTGATTCCGCCTCCTATGCCCAGATCCCTGAACACGGTGTCATCCTTCAGCAGGTCGGTAATCCGGCCCATCTTGGGGCTCTCTTCGCGCGTTGTCGTCGGGTAATAACGGATCTTGTCAGCGAAGCCTTCGCCAATAAGCTCGGCCAGCATTTCGTCCTGGCGGATGCTGTCGATCAATTGGCGACCGTATTCCAACTCGGCCACTTCGCGGCAGGTGTGGGTGATGATGACCTCGTCATAATCTTCATATGTTTGCGGTTCACGCAGCAGCGAAGCAAACGGGGCAAAGCCGGTGCCGGTTGCAAAGAACCACAAACGCTTGCCGGGCAGCAGGGCGTCATGCACCAAAGTGCCAACCGGCTTTGGGCGCAGGATGATCTGGTCACCGGGCTTGATATGCTGAAGCTTCGAAGTCAGCGGGCCGTCCTGCACCTTGATCGAATAGAACTCGAGCTCATCGTCCCACGAAGGCGAGGCGATTGAATAGGCGCGCAGCAATGGCTTGCCATTATCGCCCAGCAGACCGATCATCACGAACTCGCCCGAGCGGAAACGCAGCGTGGCGGGGCGCGTCACCTTGAAAGAGAACAGGCTGTCGGTCCAGTGTTTGACCTCGGTTACGGTTTGCGCATCCGGCAGGACGGGGGCCTTTACGGCAGTTGCTTCGCTCACGTGCTTCATCTCTGTCATCGTTTACCTGTCGGTCTGCTAAACCGACATCTCCGTTTAATCGTTGATCCAAGTCAGGAAAAGGGGACAGATTGCCCCCTTTGTGTCACAAGCCGGCGATGTGCGGCCTTTAACCGCGCAAACGGGCCTGATAGTTGTTCTCTTTCCAGTTGGCCCGGGAAAGCCACTGATCTTCGGGCTGGCGATATGCCAGGTCTCCGTCAATCTCAACTTCGTCAAAGCCGCTGCGACGCGCCATGGCGTATTGGTCAGCCAGAACGTGACCTTTGGCGCGCAAGCGTCCCGTATAGCCCTTCAGGCGCAGGGTGCGGGCGATGGTAAAGCCGCGACCATCGGCAAAGGATGGAAAATCCACCCGGACCAGCCTGGCACTGCCCAACCGATCATAAAGTTCATCAGGATCCGTGTCCGAGCTGACGTCCAGCGCAACCACGTCGTTCGCGGCATCGTCCAGAGTGACAAAGCCGTCGGTCCAGTCATCGGGCGAAAAGCCCTCATCCGTTACGATTACGTTCATGTTTTCTCTCCGATGCGCACCATCTTGCCGTCGACAAAATGAATGCCGCATTCTTCCTTGTTCTGATCGCGCCAGCGTCCGGCACGAGGGTCTTCGCCTTCCTTCACCGGCGAGGTGCAGGGCGCACAGCCGATCGATGGGTATCCTTTGGCCACCAGCGGATGCCGGGGCAGGTTGTTTTCTTCCATATAGGCGCGCACATCGTCCGGCGCCCAGTGGGCCAACGGATTGACCTTGATCCGGCCCGTACCGTCTTCGACCTCGAAAAACTCGAGCGCGGCGCGCGTTCCGGACTGGAACCGTTTTCGCCCGGTAATCCAGCCGCAATACCCGGTCAATGCCCGTTGCAACGGGAATGTCTTACGCAGGTTGCAGCACGCATCCATGTCGCGCGTACGCAGCGCGCCATAGGGGTCTTCACGTCGAATGTCTTCGTCATCCGCCCGAATGATCTTGATGTTCTTGAGCCCCAGACGCTCGCTGACTTCCTGTTGGTATTCCAGCGTTTCGGTGAACAGCATCTGGGTGTCGACGAACAGCACCGGTGTCGTCTTGTCGACCACCGCAGCCATATGAAGCAGCACCACCGATTCCGCACCGAAGCTGGAGACCAGAGCAAGTTCGTCGATCTCTTCAATGGCACCATGCATCACATCATGTGCGCTGTGGTGGCGAAACCGGGCATTCAATACGTTGACCTTCTCGGTCAGGTCGCTGCGATCTTTGCCCAGTTCCGTTTGGATCAGGTCAAGCGGCATTCGCCCGAGCCTCGGGGTAGAGGGCGGCCTTGAATGGGGCCATGCCGACGCGGCGATAGGTCATCAGAAAGGTCTCTTCAGCACTTTCGCGCAGATCCAGGTAGGTGTCGACGATGCGTTCCACGGCCGGCACGATCTCATCATAGGCAAAGCCCGGACCGGTGCGGTCGCCGATCGCGGCTGTCTCGGTTGCGTCACCACCCAAGGTGATCTGGTAGTTTTCGACGCCCGCGCGATCCAGACCCAGGATGCCGATGTGGCCCACATGATGGTGGCCACAGGCGTTGATGCAACCCGAGATCTTGATCTTCAGGTGTCCGATGTCATGCTCTAGCTTCATATCCTCAAAGCGGGTCGCGATTTCCTGAGCAACCGGTATCGAGCGGGCCGTTGCCAGCGCGCAGTAATCCATGCCGGGGCAGGCAATGATGTCGCTGATCAGGCCGATATTGGCGGTGGCCAGTTCGTGTTCCTTCAGCTTCGCATGAATGGCAGGTAGGTCCGATTTGTGGACATGCGGCAGGATCACGTTCTGCTCATGGCTGATGCGCAGCTCGTCATAGGCGAACTCTTCGGCCAGATCGGCCATCACGCGCATCTGCTCGGCAGTTGCATCACCCGGTGTCAGGCCATGCTTCTTGATCGAGATCGTGACGATTGCGTGGTCCGCGTTCTTGTGTGGTGCGATGTTTGTGTCGACCCACGAGCGGAAGACCGGATCGTTGGTGTAGGCGCTTTCGAACGACGCAACCGAAGCCTGACGGTAGGCTGGTGGCGCGAAATGATCCTTGATCTCCTCCAGCAGGTTCATATCCGCGCCTTTGAACTGCGGGCGTACCTGAAGGAAACGCTGGTTCACCTTGGCGCGGATGGCGTCGATACCATGCTCGTGCACGGTGATCTTGATGCGCGCTTTGTATTTGTTGTCACGGCGTCCGATCTGGTTCCAGACGGAAACGGTCGCCTCCAGATAGGCCAGCAGATCATCGAATGCGACAAATTCGGAAAGTTCCTTGCCGATCATTGGCGTCCGGCCCAGGCCGCCACCGACGATGACACGAGTACCCAGAACGCCGTCACGCTCGACCAGTTGCAGGCCGATGTCATGCGCTTTGATCACAGCACGGTCGTTTTCCGAACCAGTGATCGCGATCTTGAACTTGCGCGGCATGAACTGGAATTCCGAGTGGTCGGTGGACCACTGGCGCAGCAGTTCGGCGTAAGGGCGCGGGTCGGCGACCTCATCCGCTGCGGCACCGGCGAAATGGTCGGCGGTCACGTTGCGGATGGTATTGCCCGAGGTCTGAATGGCATGCATGCCAACCTCGGCCAATGCATCCAGCATGTCCGGCACATCTTTTAGTTTAGGCCAGTTGTACTGGATGTTCTGACGGGTGGTGAAGTGGCCATAGCCCTTGTCCCACTTTTCAGCCAGCAGGGCCAGTTGGCGCATTTGTGCGCTGTTCAGCGTGCCGTAGGGAATGGCGACCCGCAGCATATAGGCGTGTAGTTGCAGATACAGACCGTTCATCAGGCGCAGGGGTTTGAATTCGTCTTCGGTCAGCGAACCGTCGATACGGCGCTCGACCTGAGCGCGGAACTGCGCGTTACGCTCTGCCAGAAAATCTTTGTCAAACTCGGAGTAGCGATACATGTCTAGCTGTCCTTGGTTGCAGCCCCGAACCTGGGGCCTTGAAGGGGAGAGAGAAGGGCCAGAGGTCAGGCCCGGGGCTGCGGGGAAGTTTCCTGTTTGCCGTGGGCATAGTTGGACGGACCAGTGCGGCGGAAGTCTTCCCGGAAATGGGTGGGTTCGGGACCGTTTTCGCCAGAAACGGCATCGGCCAGATAGGCGCCCACGATTTTGTTTGCCTGACGCGCGGCATCCAGCAGGCGAACCTGCGCATGTGCCTCGTCGGTGATCAGTTCTGCTTCGCTCAGGTCACGGGACCAGCGGTCATCTTCGGTCAGATAAATCACGTCGCCTTCGAGCAAGTCATTTGCAGTGACGACTTTGGGGGAAAAAGCGCGGGCCATCAGGCAAGCTCCTTGTTGAATTCGGTTACAGCCTGCGCCGCTTCGCGCGGGGCAAGGCCATAGAAGGTCAGGGCCGGTCCATCCATTTCGGCGGCGGCCAGATCGGTGGGCAATTGGTCCAACGTGGTGGCCAATATCCGCTGGTCCGGACGCGAGGCATTCTCGACCAGAGTAATGGGCGTGGCGCGATCTGCGCTGTGCATGATCAGACGACCCTGAATGAACCGAGCGGATTTCTTGCCCATGTAGATCGCTGCGACGGAACCCGGCTGAGCCAAAGCGTTCCAATCGTGATCTGCGAATCCTTGCATGTCGTGTCCCGTCAAAAATCGAACCGACGAGTTGCGTCCGCGGCGAGTCAGGCTTTGACCGATGCCAGCCACGGCAGCAGAGGCCGCTGTGATGCCGGGAATGATCTGCCAGGATATACCGGCCGCATCTATGGCCTCGATTTCTTCGTCCAGACGACCAAAGACCGTGGGGTCGCCCGATTTCAGGCGCACCACACGGTGGCCATTCAGGGCGTATTCGACCAGAAGCGCGTCGATATCGCTCTGCTTCCACGAGGGGCCGAACCCGGCCTTGCCGACATCGACCAAAACGGCCTTTTGAGCGGCCATGTCCAGCACTGGTTTGCTGATGAGGCGATCGTGCAGCACCACATCCGCCTGCTCAAACGCAGTCAGCGCCTTGAGCGTCAGCAACTCGGGGTCACCGGGCCCAGCGCCGACAAAGTCGACATGGCCTATGGGGTTGGTCGTGTGAAAATCCTGCATCGGATCGTCTCGGGTGTTGTTTGACTTGACTCTCAATATAGGAAATATTCCCACCAAAGCGCCATATCGCCGCTGAAATAAGGACAAGTGTTCCGAAATTCTGGAAAACCGGAACAGGGGCATCGAAACAGAAGGAAAATTGGAATGTCGGTGCGGATAGATGACACGGATCGAAAAATTCTGGCCGAGCTGCAACGCGATGCGGGCCAATCTTTGGACGAAATTGCGGCTCGGGTCGGCAGTTCAAAGACGCCTGTTTGGAATCGTATCCGTAAACTCAAAGGGGCTGGGATTATTGGTCAGCAAACGGTTCTGCTGGATGCCGAGGCGCTTGGGTTCGAGGCCACGTTCTTTGTCTTAATCCGAACTTCGGAACATGAGGCGGACTGGCAACGTAAATTTCTGAAAGCATTGAAGGATCATCCCGAAGTGCAAGAGGCGCACCGATTGGCGGGTGACATCGACTACATTCTCAAGGTCCGGGTCAAGAACGCACGTGCCTATGATCAGTTCTACCAGTCGCTCATCTCGGAGGTGCGCGTGCATAACGTCACGGCTTTATTGTCCATGGAAGAAATCAAATCCACGACGATGCTGCCGCTGAATGCATTGGCCGAGGGGGCTTAGAAACCGAGGCGCTGCCACCTCCACCCGTTCCGGGCGCGTCCTTCGGGGTGTTTTCATCCGGCCGGATTCATAATCGCCAGAGGCATCGCCGATCAGCGCGAGTTGCAATGGTCAAGTTCTGACCAACAGCTGATTCAGCCCGTGAAAGTGATAGCTGTCAGAATAAAGTGGCGGTGCAGCCAGTTGCAGGTTTGGACAGCTTTCGAACAGGATCGGCAAAGCGATACGCATTTCCAGACGCGCCAGTGGTGCTCCGACACAGAAGTGAATTCCGCCCCCAAAGCTTGTGTTGACTTCAATCGGACGGCGCGGCTGAAACCTGTTCGGTTCAGCCCAGACAGCGGGGTCGCGGTTGGCTGCTCCAAGCAACAGTGCCACTTGCTCGCCGCGTTTGAATGAATGGCCGAACAGATCGACGTCCTCATACGCGTAGCGAGTGAACATGTGCAGAGGCGGGTCATAGCGCAGAATCTCTTCGATGGTTGCGTCGATTCCATCAGGTGCCAGGACGTCGGGTGCGGTATGGGTCTGCAACAAGGTTTTTACGCCGTTCCCCAGTGAATGCACTGTAGCCTCATGGCCTGCGTTCAGCAGCAAGATGCAGGTGGCAACCAGTTCGTCGAGCGACAGTTTCTCGCCTTCTTCTTCGGCACGTATCAACCGGGTTATCAGATCGTCACCGGGATCTTTGCGCCGCAATTCTATGTATTCCAGCAGGAACCCGGTAAAATCCCGAGATGACTTGGCGGCCCTATCTTCTGTGTCCTGCGTGCGATTGGCCTGATACATGGCAACCATTTCGTGTGACCACTGCAACAGGTCGGGGGCCATGCTTTCGGGTACGCCGAGAAGCCGACAGATGGTGATCACCGGCACCTGAGTGCAATAGGCTTCCAACAGATCGAACGAATTACAAGGGAAGTCTTTGATCAGGCCGCGGCAAAGGTCTTCGATAGAGGGTTGCAGCGCAGAAATCGCCCGTGACGTGAAGGCGCGCATAACCAGCGACCGAAGGCGTGTGTGCCTTGGTGGTTCTGCTTCAAGCAGTGAATGGGCCTCGATGACCAGCCAGGGCGCCAGATGGGCGGGACCTTGCTCTGCCAGTTCGGGCGGAACCTCTCGTCCAAACCTGCGATCCCGAAACAGGGCGCGAACCGCGCGGGATGAAACAGCGGCGACCATACCGTAGTCCTGCCAATAGAACAGATCGCCTGTGCGTCGCGCCATGTCGTAGAACGGGTAGGGGTTTTGGACGAAACCCGGGTCTGTCGGTGCTTGCGAAAAAGACTTCATGCGCCGCACACTTGCCATGCGGCGCGTTGAATGCAAGACCCTGTCTATGCACAGGGTTTGGTTCATATCCGGTTTTTTGCTCGCCGTCGGGTTATTGTCGGGGTTTGTCTGGTCTTATGGGTATCGGCAGGCCCTGTCTCAGCTGAGCGAGAAGGCAGAGGCCGATCTTGAGCTGGCGGCTGACCGGCTGAGCACGCAGATGCAAGTGTACCAGGAACTTGCCGTGCTGATGGCAACACATCCCGTTTTACATGAACTGGAAACACAGGCCGATATACGCCAGGCTCGGGGAATGTTGCTGGACGTTGCAGACAAGACTGCCGCCGTAAACATGATGTATCTGGATAAGAACGGGCAGGTTTTGGTGTCGGCGCAACCGGTGTCCCAGCGCAACATGGCCGGGCACCCAGCTTTCCGTCGTGCGATGCAGGGCGCACTGGGCAGTGCGCATGAGGTTGTGCCCGCGGGCGATGACCGGATTTATTCCTACGCCGCCCCTGCTTTTGGCCCGTCTGGCCAGATCGAAGGCGCGCTGATGGTTGTTGCCGATGTTCAGGACGTTGAACAGACGTGGCGCGGCAGTACCGAAGCGGTTTTCTTTGTCGATTCCGATGGTGTTGTTTTCATTTCCAACAGATCCGACCTGTTGTTCTGGCGCCGGGCGGACGGTGAGGCGGGATTGACGCCGCCAGATGATGCGGCCGTTGATTTTTCTTCAAAACAAGTTGGCAGGCACGAGTTGTGGCATTTGAACTGGGGGCGTTACCTGCCACGAGATGCGCTTCACCTGACTCTTGATTTGCCGGTTATCGATATGACTGCCGAGGTTCTGGTGGACGTGGCACCGGCGCTGCAACTTGCCAGGCTTCAGGCAGCGGCTGTTGCGGCTATTTGTCTGGCTTTCGGGGCGATGCTCTTTCTTGCCATGGAGCGGCGGCGGGCGCTGGCAGAAGCGAATGCCGTTCTGGAAAGCCGTGTGGCCAAACGTACCCATGACCTGACGGTTGCAAATGCCAGCTTACGCAAGGAAGTGACGGAACGGGAAGAAGCCGAGGCGGCGCTTCGGCGGGCCCAGGCGGACCTGGTTCAGGCGGGTAAGCTCAGCGCTTTGGGGCAAATGTCGGCAGGGATCAGTCATGAACTGAACCAGCCGCTTATGGCCATACGGCAATTTGCAGACAACGGCACCGCGTTCATGACGCGGGGAAAACCTGAAATGGCCGCCGAGAATCTGGGCCGAATATCCGAAATGGCGGCGCGGATGGCGCGGATCATCAAGAACCTTCGTGCTTTTGCCCGCAACGAAAGCGAACCAATGGGGCGTGTTGACCTGATACAGGTTCTGAATACCGCAGTTGAACTGACAGAGGCCCGCCTGCGAGATGATGATGTGACGCTGAACTGGGAGCCACCGAACAGCTCTGTGTATGTGTGGGGGGGGGAAGTACGTTTGGTGCAGGTGTTTGTGAATCTGATCAACAATGCGGCGGATGCAATGCTGGGGCGACCTAAACGGAAAATAGCGATAACGCTGCGCAAAGGTACCCGGCTGAGTGTTTCCCTACAGGACACAGGCCCCGGCATTGAAGACCCCGATCGGATGTTTGAGCCCTTCTATTCGACGAAAAGCGTTGGATCATCGGAAGGTTTGGGGCTGGGGCTTTCGATTTCATACGGGCTGGTTCAAAGCTTCGGCGGTGATATTCGGGGCGCGAACACGGAGGATGGGGCCATGTTTACCGTCGAACTGGAACCTTGCGACAAGGAAGAGGCCGCGTGATGCGCAGGGTTTTGTTGGTCGATGATGATGCTGCCGTGCGCGGGGCCCTGTCTCAAACTTTGGAATTGGCGGACTATCTGCCAATTACCGCTGGATCCTTTGTGGCGGCCAAGGATCACATACGTCGCGATTTTCCCGGTGTCATTATCTCGGATATCCGTATGCCCGGGCGGGACGGGTTCCATCTTTTGTCTTATGCACGGGAAATCGATCCGGATCTTCCCGTGGTGCTTTTGACAGGGGAGGGCGATATTCCCATGGCTGTCGACGCCATGGGAAAGGGCGCGTTCGATTTTCTGGAAAAGCCGTGCGCCGCGTCTGACCTTTTGGAGGTGCTTGAACGCGCCTTCACAGCGCGTTCGCAGGTTTTGGAGCAAAGAGCGGCGAAATCCGAGCTGGAACGTGGAGACCCTGCCGCGCGCTTATTGTTCGGCTTGTCGCCGCAGGCCGAGGCGCTGCGCGAGCGGGTTCGAACAGTCGCTCCGACAGGTGTCGAGGTACTTGTGACAGGACCGCCGGGCAGCGGCATTTCAAAGGTCGCCGAGGTCGTGCATTTGATGTCGCCCGCAGGGCAAGGGCCGTTTGTCAAACGCACCGCTTCAAGCCTCAGCCCCGATGAATTGGCCAAAAGCTGCGAAGACGCCGCTGGCGGATCGTTGTTTCTGGACGAAGTCTCTGCCATGCCCCAAGCTACGCAATACGCGGCATTGGAGCTGATCGAGCATGGACCGGGCGGGCGTATCATTGCGGGAACGACGGCTGATCTGTCGGTGCTGAGTTCCGAAGGGCGGTTTAATGCTGACTTGTTCTACAGGCTGGATGTAATGCGCGTGCGCATTCCATCCCTCGCAGAACGTCCCGACGACATTCCGGTGATCTTCCGTCACTACGTGGCACAGGCGGCGGAACAGGCAGGAATTACTGCCCCGGAGATTTCGTCCGAGCATCTTGCGTCGCTGATGGCGAGCGACTGGCCGGGAAACGCACGATCCTTGATGTCAGCCGCGATGCGGTTTGTGCTGGGTATGCCGGAAGAAGTCGCGCAGGCAACAGATCTGGGCCTCAGCGAACAGATGGCGCGGGTCGAGCGGTCACTGCTTATCGCGGCGCTGGGTCGTCACAACGGCAAAGCGTCAGATGCGGCGAAGGCGTTGAAGCTGCCGCGCAAGACTTTTTACGACAAGCTGGCACGGTATCAGATTCGGGCTGAAGATTACCGGCGGTAACGGCCGGGCTCCCGCCACCTTTTTCCGCATTAACATGCGTCTAAAGCTGTTGGGCTAGGCAGCCCGCTAATGCGGACTGCAGTTTCGCAGCTATTGATTCGGTTGTCTTGATTCGGAGGGTGTGCGGGTTTTCGCACAAACTGGAAAATTGCTGTGCGGAATCTCGCACTCGGGATTTGAGTGCGTCGGAGGATCGTTTCAATTCACGGTTAAACACACTGAAATAAAAGCGTAAAATGGAAAATCGAAAGGCGGGGAACAAATCATTGAGCGGATCGCGTTGATTCGTTTCACTTCGCTGCATCCGATACCGACCTGGTGTCGAAGGATAGTTTCAAGGAAGTCTGGGAGGAAAAGACAGATGAAATTCCTGACAACGGCAGCAACCGCTCTTGCGCTGACAGTCACAGCCACCGCAGGTTTGGCAGCCTGTGACGATGGTGAGATCGTCGTCAAGTTCGCGCATGTGACCAACACCGACAAACACCCCAAGGGCATCGCCGCATCGCTGCTGGAACAGCGCGTCAACGACGAGATGAACGGTGTGATGTGCGTGGAGGTCTATCCGAACTCAACCCTCTACAACGACGACAAGGTGCTGGAGGCGATGTTGCAGGGCGACGTTCAGCTGGCCGCACCCTCGCTGTCGAAGTTCGAAAAGTTCACCAAGCAGTTCCGCCTGTTTGACCTGCCGTTCATGTTCAAGAACATCGACGCTGTGGATGCATTCCAGGCTTCGGCTGATGGTCAGGCCATGAAGGACAGCATGCAGCGCCGTGGCTTGCAGGGGCTGGCCTTCTGGCACAACGGCATGAAGCAGATGTCGGCGAACAAGCCGCTGCTCGATCCGTCGGACGCTAACGGCCTGAAGTTCCGTGTACAATCTTCGGACGTTCTGGTGGCACAGATGGAGGCCATCGGTGGCAGCCCGCAGAAAATGGCGTTCTCGGAAGTTTACGGCGCTCTGCAGCAGGGTGTTGTGGATGGGCAGGAAAACACCTGGTCGAATATCTATGGCAAGAAATTCTTCGAAGTGCAGGACGGCATCACTGAAACCAACCACGGCATCATCGACTATCTGGTTGTAACCTCTGTGGACTGGTTGGACAGCCTGGATCCGGAAGTGCGCGATCAGTTCCTGACCATTCTGGCCGAAGTGACCGAGGCGCGAAACAAAGAAGCCTTTTCCGTGAACGAAGCAGCCAAAGCGTCGATTACAGACGCAGGTGGTATCATTCGTGAACTGAACCCTGAACAGCGTCAGGCCTGGGTTGATACGATGAAACCCGTTTGGGACCAGTTCGCTGGTGACGTCGGTCAGGACAAAATCGACGCCGCGCAGGCAATCAACGCCGGGTTCTGATCCGGATAAGGTCACGCGTCCGGGGACTGGGGAGTTATCGACGCGCTGGCCGGGCGGGCTGAACAAGCCCGCCCCAACCCTTCTCATCAATAAAATTGTGGGGACAGAGAGATGTCTGGTGCGAAATCCGGCCAAGGCGGGCTGGTCGACCATATCGAAGAAACCCTGATTGCGTTGTTGTTGGGCCTGATGACGGTCGTGACATTTGCCAACGTGATCGCGCGGTTTGTTTTCAATTCCAATATCCTGTGGGCGCTTGAGCTGACTGTATTCACTTTCGGCTGGCTGGTGCTGCTTGGCGCTTCGTATGCGGTCAAGAAACACTCTCATTTGGGCGTGGACGCAATCCTGAACATGCTGGCCCCGGCGCCACGTCGCGTTCTTGCGCTGATCGCTGTGGGGTGCTGCCTGGTGTTCTCGTTGCTGTTGCTGAAAGGCGCTTATGATTACTGGGCCGTCTTCGCGGATCTACCGCCAACATCCGGACGCTGGTTCCCGACAGGGTTCAATTTCGACGCCCGCAGCCAGAGCTTCTACGAAGTGGACGATATCCCAATGGTCGCTCCGCTGCGGTTTCTGGAAGATCTGATCAACTATGGCGAAGGCTATGAAAAGCTTCCCAAGGTGGTGCCATATCTGGTGCTGCCGGTGTCGATGCTGCTGCTGGTGATCCGGTTCGCCCAGGTCGCCGTTCAGATCTGGCGTGGTGAAACGGATCGCCTTGTCGCCAGCCACGAAGTCGAGGACGAGATCGAAGAAGTCCGCGCTCAGCAGGGAGAGCACAACTGATGGACGTCATTCTTCTTTTCTCGATGGTCATTGGCCTGTTGCTGATCGGTGTTCCGATTGCAGTTGCGCTTGGCCTCAGCTCGACACTGTTCCTGCTGATCTATTCTGATAGTTCGTTGGCCTCGGTCGCGGGTACGTTGTTCGAGGCGTTCGAAGGGCATTTTACCCTTCTGGCGATCCCGTTCTTCATTCTGGCCTCGTCTTTCATGACGACCGGCGGTGTGGCACGGCGGATCATCCGGTTCTCAATCGCCTGTGTCGGGCATTTGCCCGGCGGTCTTGCGATCGCCGGCGTGTTTGCCTGCATGCTGTTCGCAGCACTGTCCGGGTCATCCCCGGCGACCGTGGTCGCCATCGGCTCGATCGTCATCGCGGGAATGCGTCAGGTGGGTTACTCCAAGGAGTTCGCCGCCGGTGTGATCTGTAACGCAGGTACGTTGGGCATTCTGATCCCTCCGTCCATCGTGATGGTCGTTTATGCTGCAGCTGTTGAGGTCTCGGTTGGACGCATGTTCCTTGCGGGTGTTATTCCCGGTCTGATGGCAGGGCTGATGCTGATGATCACCATCTATGTCATGGCCAAGGTAAAGAACCTGCCCAAAGGCGAATGGAAAGGCTGGGGAGAGGTCTTTACCTCAGCCCGCGAGGCCGGTTGGGGCCTGTTCCTGATCGTGATCATTCTGGGTGGTATTTATGGCGGTATCTTTACACCGACCGAAGCCGCTGCCGTTGCTGCCGTCTATGCGTTCTTCATTGCCAGCTTTGTGTACAAAGACATGGGACCGTTGAGCACGGAAGAAGGTGCGCAGAATCTGCCGCTGCTCAAAAAACCCTATGCGCTGATCACAGCGTTCTTCCATCCGGACACCAAGCATACACTGTTTGAGGCTGGGAAACTGACTGTCACGCTGCTGTTTGTCATCGCCAACGCGCTGATCCTCAAGCATGTTCTGACCGACGAGCAAGTACCGCAACATATTGCCGAAGCGATGCTGTCGGCGGGCCTTGGTCCGGTCGCTTTCCTGATTGTGGTGAACGTGATCCTGCTGATCGGCGGTCAGTTCATGGAGCCGTCGGGCCTGTTGGTGATCGTTGCGCCTCTGGTGTTCCCGATTGCCATCGAGCTGGGCATTGATCCGATCCATCTGGGTATCATCATGGTGGTGAACATGGAAATCGGGATGATCACACCTCCGGTTGGTCTGAACCTGTTCGTGACCTCGGGCGTTGCGGGTATGCCGATGATGAGTGTTGTGAGGGCGGCGCTGCCGTTCCTGGCCGTGCTCTTCGTTTTCCTGATCATGGTGACGTATATTCCGTGGATATCGACCTTTCTGCCAAACACCTTCATGGGACCGGAAATAATAACCAATTAGATGGTCCGGCAATGAACAAAGCCGGGTGGTTGCGACCGCCCGGCTTTTTTGCGTCTTGAAACCAAGTGCAGAGTTCCTATCTGGGGTTCAGAGGACGACCTCTCCTTTCTGAAACATCATTCGGGACGACCCGAACGGATACGAGGTTGCCTTATGCCCTGGATATTTCTTTTGTTTGCCGGTCTTCTGGAAATCGTATGGGCGGTTGCCATGAAGCAATCAGCCGGATTCACCCGATTGTGGCCAACGGCCGTGATGGGCGTTTCGATGATAGGCTCTTTCGGTCTGTTGGCGCTGGCAATGCGCGATTTGCCGTTGGGCACCGCCTACACGATCTGGACCGGGATCGGCGCAGTGGGGGCGTTCAGCGTCGGCGTTCTGTTTTTGGGTGAAGCACTGACGCCCGCACGGTTTGCTGCGGCGGTTCTGATCGTGACAGGCCTTGTGGTGATGAAGCTGGCCTGAAGCCTTAGGCCAAGCCTGAGCGCGTCGTCAGGGAGCGGGACACACATGAAAAAAGACCGTTTTTTTGGCCGAAGGTATTGCGGAACAAAGCCCGGGTTCAGACGCTTTCCAACGCTTGAATGATGCCCGAAAACTCTGACGCCTTCAGGCTGGCGCCGCCTACAAGTGCGCCATCGACATTGGAAACTGCAAAGATGTCCGCCGCATTGCCGGGCTTCACCGAGCCACCATAGAGCAGACGGACGGAACGGCCCACGCCTTCGCCAAAGCGACGCTCCAGCCGGGCGCGCATGAAGTCGTGAACTTCCCCGATTTCTTCCAATGTCGGAACTTTGCCGGTGCCAATTGCCCAGATCGGTTCATACGCGACGATCAGGTTCTCGCCGGTTGACTGATCCGGAATCGAGCCGGACATCTGGCCGCCAATGATGTCGAGTGTATTGGCCGCCTCCCGTTGCTCAAGGCTTTCGCCGACGCAGATGATCGCCTTCAGGCCCGCATCCATCGCCGCACGCGCTTTGGCCCGAACATCTTCGTCATGCTCGCCGTGGTCCACGCGCCGTTCGGAATGGCCCAGAATGACCGATGTTGCTCCGGCATCCACCAGCATATCGGCACTGATATCTCCGGTATGCGCGCCGGATTTCGCTGCATGACAGTCCTGACCACCAACAGAGATAGCAGTTCCCTGAACGGCAATTGATGCGCGGCTGAGCAATGTGGCCGGGGGACAAATCAGGATGTCGACCGATGCCTTGGGATGGCTCTGAGACAGCGCCTTCAACTCACCCAGCTCAGCGCCGGTCCCATTCATTTTCCAGTTTCCAGCCGCCAGCTTCCGCCGCATATCGGTATCTCCCTGATCATCCGGTGATTTAGGGATGCGGATAGCATTGTCGGGACCATCTTACAATTCTGCTCGACGGATGATTTCGGGAGCAGAAATCAACGATTGAGCCTTCTTGCGCCGCTCAGATTTCGTGTTGTGAGGCGGGCTTAGCTTTGTTGGGCGATGTTTTCGTCGAACTTGATCGATTCTCCGCAGCCACAGGCATCGACGACGTTCGGGTTCTTGAATTTGAAGCCGGCTTCCAACAACGACACTTCGTAATCGATCTCGGTTCCGAACAGGAACATCTGAGCCATTGGAGCAATCATGATGCGTGCACCATCCTGCTCGACGACTTCGTCATGAGGATCTGCCTGATCGACATACTCCATGGTGTATTCCATGCCTGCACAGCCGCCTTTCTTGACACCAATGCGCAAACCAGCGTGACCGCCTGAATTCATCAGGCGGGTAATCTGCTCTGCGGCTTTGGGTGTCATGGTCACAGCCTGTTTGCCGGGGATGCCGAACATGTAAGTCTCCGTTGTCGCGCGTTACACCCAATCTAGGGTCCAAGCCCCTCGGGCTCAAGGCAATGTGGTGTAAAGAATGTGAATTCGCTGTTAAGCATAATGTTTCCAGGTCGCCGATCCGTTAACTTGCCTTGGTACGGGAGGCGGGGTTAGCATCGATCTTATGAAGTTTTGGAACCCTGCCTGAAATAATATCATGACATGAAGTGGTATAAATATGAATAATTTAGAGTCGAAAGTTAAAGTAAAACTTCTTGCGACCGCACTTTTTTCCGTAAGCGTGTGTGTGATGTCCGTCCAAGCTTGGGCCACGACGGGATCTGAACGGCATCCGGTGAATTGTGCAACGGCAGAAGGGGATTTGCGTGCCATTGCGTCGGAAAAGAAACACGCGGAAGACATGCAACTGGAAAGCATTGCCGCCATCACTCCTGCCGGCGCTCTGCTTGGGCTGGTCACTGGTACCGAGCAAAAAAGACTGCAAATGCTGTCGGGAGATTACATCAAACAACTGGACGCCAGAGCCGCTGAAATCAAGGAAACCTGCAATCTGAATTGACCGCCGTTATGAGAGCGAAAAAAAAGGACCGTTCTCGGGCAAGAACGGTCCATGTTATTGGGCCAGGAATCCGGGGGGCGGTCATAACACACCCAGCCTTCGATACAGCATTCTTCAATGCCAACCACAGGTATTATCTGTCAGGATTGTGACAGGTGCTGCACGAATGCGTGACGAAAATACTAATGTTTCGTGACAGTTGGCTGGGATGAAGTGCCTGGGTTCTACATAAAGCCCAGTTCCAGACGGGCCTCATCCGACATCATCTCCATTCCCCAGGGCGGCTCCCATGTCAGTTCGACATCAACTTCTTTGACACCTGCAACGGGTTCGATTGCCTCGACAATCCAGCCGGGCATGTCGCCCGCGACCGGACATCCGGGCGCCGTCAGGGTCATGATGACCTTCACTGCGTTGTCCGCTGCAATGTCGATCGTATAGATCAGGCCCAGGTCGTAGATGTTGACCGGAATTTCAGGGTCATAAACTGTGCGGCACGCTTCGACCACGGCCTCGTAAAGCGGGTGTTCAATCGTTGACGGCGCAATAAGCGGGGTGCCTTCAAACTGTTCGCTCGGGTGAGTCATCTTTGCCTCGGGTCAGTTGCCTGAGTGATTATATAGGGAATACCTGCAACAGCGTCCAGTAGGGGAGTGACGCTCGGGTGAGCGTCACTATGTCTTAGTCATTGATGTCATGGGTGAAGGTTTTGACCTGGCCGTGGGGCAAGGCGAAGAGCTTGCGCAGGACAAGCCATGCGATCAACGAAAGCACTGCGAAGATCAGCGCGAGAACATGCAACGACATTGTCATACCGGGGATGACGAGGATAAGACCGGTGATCGCGGCTCCGATCGCAAAGCCCAGAAAGATGAACCCGGGCAGAACGATTTCCAGGATCCCCAGTGCCAGCGCGGCTGCCAGCCAGATCCACCAGGTCAGCCAAAAGGGATCAGCCATCATCTACCTCCTTTGAGCATTTTGAACGCATCGCCAAAGGCTTCAAGTGCGTTGGCGGGTACGACGATTGTCTGCTTTCCAGATCCGTTGCCCAGCGCATTAAGGGCTTCAACTTGCTTCAACGCAACCTGATACTGGGCAGCTTGGATGCCATTGTCCTGAATGGCCTTGGCGACGACGCCTGTCGCGTATGCCTCGGCCTCGGCCTGAATGCGTCGTGCCTTGGCGGTTTGTTCTGCCGCGTACAGCTCGGCATCAGCGTGCAATTCGACGGCACGTTTCTGACCTTCGGCTTCGGTCACCTGCGCGCGGCGGGCACGTTCCGCGTTCAGCTGTTGCAGCATGGCATCGCGGGTGGCCTGATCCAGATTTACATCCAGAATTTCGGCCCGGGTGACTTCAATCCCCCAGTCATCCACAGCAGTTTCGACGCTTTCCTGAATGCGTGTGATCAACTGGGCGCGGTTCGACTGTACCTCGTCCAGATCCATTTTGCCGATCTCGGCGCGAACGATACCAGCAACGGTGGTTGCAATCGCACCATCAACATCGCGGATTCGATAGACTGTCTTTTCCGGCTCGAGAATGCGGTAAAAAACAGAGGTGTCGATCTGCACCAGAACGTTATCCTTGGTGATCGCGTCTTGCGTCGCATTCGGCAACTGCCGTTCGAGGATCGAGATCTTGTGGCGGGCGACGTCCAGAAACGGAACAATGAAATTGATGCCAGGGCCAAGCACCGAATGCAGTCTTCCAAACCGTTCTACAACATATTTTTCGGATTGCGGAACGATCTTGATGCCCTTGAGAATAACGATGACCACCAGCACGGCGGCCAGCAGGTAAATGATGTTTGACGAAAGCAGTCCGATGATCTGATCTTCGGTCATTCTGTCCTCTTTTTATTGTGTACAATGGTATACATGTAGGGATTGAGCCGCGGGATTTCAACTCTGGTATGGAGGGAAAACCGCCAGATGCAAACGCCTCAATATGGGAATTTAGCATTGAACTGAACTGCTGTGACTGCTTTGCATCCCGGCTTGTTTGCGGTATCGCGCGGGGATGAAATTGATTATCGATACGGATCCAGGCATCGACGATGCCATGGCGATCGCCTATGCCGCCGCTGCGTCTGAATTTGACCTGATCGGCCTGACCACGGTGTTCGGCAACACACATATTCACCAGTCCAGCCGCAATGCCCGGTTCTTGCTGGATAAGCTGGGTCTGAACCTTCCGGTTGCAGAAGGGGCCTCATTCCCGCTGGGGACTGATAGTCATGCACCGTCTGAACATGTGCATGGCCCGGAAGGGTTCGGCGATTTCACCGAGGTCCCCGAGTTAGGATTAAACCACGATCTTCCGGCCGCAGAGTTCCTGGTTGAGAAGGCCCGGATGTATAAAGAAGAGTTGGTCCTGTGTGCGGTCGGACCGCTGACCAACATTGCCAACGCAATGCGGTTGGACCCGGAATTTGCCGGTAATCTTGGCCGGTTGGTGATCATGGGCGGTGCCGTGTACTGCTCGGGCAACATCACCGAACATGCCGAAGCCAATATATATCATGATGCCCTTGCAGCAGACGAGGTCTTTTCCGCTCCGCCCGAAACGGTTCTGGTTGGTTTGGACGTTACCCTGAAGACGCTGTACGAGACTGCGGATTTCGAAGCCTTGGCGCAAAAATCGCCCGACATGGGATCTTTTCTGCGAGACATCTCTCGCTTCTACCTGAAATTCTACAAAGAAATCGGCGGATTGGAAGGATGCGGCCTGCATGATTCAACCGCTGTGATCGCCTGCTCGCACGGAGCGATGTTCGACATGGTCGAAACCGGGCTGCGTGTTGTGACGGAAGGCGATCGGATGGGTGCGACGCAACCTGACCCGGATCGTCCAGTGGTTCGTGTTTGTCGCGATGTGGATGGGGCAGGGGTCGTGCGTCTGTTTACCAAACGTGTTGCGTCCTTGCCCTGACGGGTTGCAAAGACCGATCGGATCGGGCAAATCCTGCCCGGTTCGGCGATCCGAGGCGATGACATGACCCAGCAATTCTCTTTCGAGCTCAAGGCGGCAGACGGCAAGGCCCGTACCGGTGTTATCAACACACCGCGTGGCGAAGTGCGTACACCTGCCTTCATGCCAGTTGGTACCGCGGCGACAGTCAAGGCGATGATGCCCGAAAGCGTCCGTGCCACAGGGGCCGATATTCTGCTGGGCAATACCTATCATCTTATGCTGCGTCCCACGGCCGAACGGATTGATCGTCTCGGCGGGTTACACAAATTCATGAACTGGGACCGTCCCATTCTGACGGACTCGGGGGGGTTTCAGGTCATGTCGTTGGCCGGTTTGCGCAAGCTGACCGAAAAGGGTGTGACCTTCAAATCCCATATCGATGGGTCGACACACGAGCTGACACCTGAACGGTCAATGGAAATTCAACGCCTTCTTGGTTCCGACATCGTGATGTGCTTCGACGAATGCCCCGCGTTGCCCGCAGATCGTGACCGGATCGCTGAATCCATGCGTTTGTCGATGCGTTGGGCAAAGCGGTCCCGTGACGTATTCGGGGATCGCCCGGGGCATGCCCTGTTCGGTATCATGCAGGGTGGTCTTGAGCAGGACCTGCGTGAAGAAAGCGCCGAGGCGTTGAAGAATATTGGCTTCGAAGGCTACGCCGTGGGCGGCTTGGCTGTGGGCGAGGGGCAGGAGGCCATGTTTGACTGCCTCGATTATGCCCCCGATTTCCTGCCCGTGGACAAGCCGCGTTACCTGATGGGCGTTGGCAAGCCGGATGATATAGTCGGAGCAGTGGCGCGAGGGATCGACATGATGGATTGCGTCTTGCCGTCCCGTTCAGGTCGTACCGGTCAGGTGTTCACCCGCTATGGCGTCGTGAACATCAAGAACGCGCGCCATGCAGACGATCCGCGCCCGCTGGATGAGAAATGTTCATGCCCGGCCTGCGCAAATTACTCACGCGCCTACCTGCACCATGTGTTCCGCGCCAACGAGATGATCTCGGGTATGTTGCTGACCTGGCACAACCTTCATTACTTTCAGGAAATCATGCAGGGCATGCGGGACGCGATTTCTGAGGGCACCTTTGATGCGTGGCAGGCCGAGTTCCATGCGCAACGCGCGCAGGGCGATGTCGAGCCCCTGTAACCGGTCCATTCGGGTGACATTTGCGTGGTTTTTCGGTATCCTGAAACCACTTCAAGCAATGCCATTTTCGTTCGCGACCCGGAGAGTTTTTCATGTTTCGCTTTTTCCTCGGCGCAGTGGTTTTTTGCGCCACCCCTGCAATTTCAGACGTCTGGACTTTTGAAACCCCATCCGAAAACATTCAATGTTCGGTGGGAGAAAGCGCGGATTCATCGGACATCCAGTGCACGATTATTGAAAAATACGGCCCACCAGCGATGCCACGCCCCGCGAATTGTCAAACTGACTGGGGGCATGACTTCCTGATGTTCGATACCGGCCCTGTGGAAATACTGTGCCAGCCGCTAAATCGGAACCAGGACGGATTCGACCGTGCGGAATACGGCGTCACCGGTCGGTTCGGAGGATTTACCTGCAGCTCTTCCACAAAAGGTCTGGAATGTCGCAACCGGGACGGCCACGGGTTTTTTCTGTCTCGGGCGGTGCAGCGGGTGTTCTGACCCTGGAATTGCGCATTGCATACGCATGTCACACTAATTTCGGTGGATATGTCCCCGGGACATCTTGCAGTCCCGAAAACCTCGGTTCATGCTGAGACACATTACATGGCGGTAAGGTTGAAAAAGGGCGATGAGGCCCCACCTTTATCGTCCAAGACAGGAGATGGCCGGATGTTGCCTCGATGAGGGACAAGCGCCATCTTGCCAACGATAAGGATAGAGCATGCAAGAGCCTCTGAACTCCTCATACCCCGTTCTGCCGCTGCGCGATATTGTGGTGTTCCCGCATATGATCGTGCCGCTCTTCGTGGGCCGAGACAAATCCGTCCGCGCGCTGGAAGAGGTGATGCAGGACGACAAACAAATCCTGTTGTCCAGCCAGATTGATCCGGGCGTCGATGACCCGGATGAGGACGGTATTTACCGGTCCGGCGTTCTGGCCAATGTGCTGCAACTGCTGAAACTGCCCGATGGCACCGTCAAGGTGCTTGTCGAAGGGCAAGCGCGCGTACAGATCACCGAGTTTCTTGAAAACGAAGAGTTTTTCGAAGCGCGGTCGGAATATCTGACCGAGATTCCGGGAGACGTTACCACGACCGAAGCCCTGTTGCGCACCGTCGCGGACGAGTTCGAACGCTATGCCAAGGTGCGTAAGAACATCCCCGAAGAAGCGCTGACGGCGGTGGGTGAAACCACCGAGCCGGCAAAACTGGCCGACCTTGTGTCGGGCCATCTGGGCATCGAGGTCGAACAAAAGCAGGACCTGCTGGAAACGCTCAGCGTCAGCGAGCGGCTTGAAAAAGTCTATGGCCTGATGCAGGGCGAAATGTCGGTTTTGCAGGTCGAGAAAAAGATCAAGACCCGTGTCAAATCCCAGATGGAGAAGACCCAGCGAGAGTACTATCTGAATGAGCAGATGAAGGCCATTCAGAAAGAGCTTGGCGATGGCGAGGATGGCAGCAATGAAATTGCGGAGCTGGAAGCCAAAATCGCTGAGACCAAGCTGTCGAAGGAAGCGCTGGAAAAGGTGGAAGGCGAGCTGAAGAAGCTCAAGAACATGTCGCCCATGTCGGCCGAAGCCACGGTTGTACGCAACTATCTGGACTGGATTCTGTCTTTGCCGTGGGGTACCAAATCCCGCGTCAAAAAGGACCTGGCGCGCGCGCAAGACATTCTGGATGCCGATCACTACGGCCTTGAGAAGGTCAAGGAGCGGATCGTTGAATATCTGGCCGTTCAGCAGCGTTCGAAAAAGCTGAAAGGCCCGATCATGTGCCTCGTGGGCCCTCCGGGCGTGGGTAAAACCTCGCTTGGTAAGTCCGTTGCGCGGGCGACCGGGCGCGAATTCATTCGTATCAGCCTGGGTGGCGTACGTGACGAATCCGAGATCAGGGGGCACCGCCGGACATATATCGGGTCGATGCCCGGGAAGATCATTCAGGCGCTGAAAAAGGCGAAAACCACGAACCCTCTCATTCTGCTCGATGAGATCGACAAGATGGGGCAGGATTTCCGTGGTGATCCGGCTTCGGCGATGCTGGAAGTGTTGGACCCGGAGCAAAACAGCACGTTCATGGATCACTACCTTGAGGTCGAATATGACCTGTCCAACGTGATGTTCCTGACCACGTCCAACAGCTACAACATGCCAGGGCCACTGCTGGACCGGATGGAGATCATTCCTCTGGCCGGCTATACCGAGGACGAAAAAAGAGAGATCGCCAAGCAACACCTGATCGCCAAGCAGGTCAAAAACCATGGTCTGAAAGCCAAGGAATTTGAACTGACCGATGAGGCGCTGCAAAAGATAATCCGCACCTATACCCGCGAGGCTGGTGTGCGGAACCTCGAGCGTGAAATCGCCAAGGTGGCACGGAAGTCGCTGACCAAGATCATCAAGAAAGAGGCGGAAACCGTTACGGTCACGCCTGAAAACCTTGATGAGTTCCTGGGTGTGCCAAAGTTCCGTTACGGTCTGGCCGAGCAGGACGATCAGGTTGGTGTCGTGACCGGTTTGGCCTGGACCTCGGTTGGGGGCGATCTGCTGCATATCGAGGCACTGAAGCTGCCCGGTAAGGGTAGGATGAAGACAACCGGTAAGCTGGGCGATGTGATGAAAGAGTCCATCGATGCGGCTTCGTCTTATGTGCGGTCGATTTCTCCCAAGATCGGAGTGAAGCCGCCGCAGTTCGACAAGATCGACATCCACGTGCACGTGCCCGATGGCGCAACGCCCAAGGATGGTCCGTCGGCGGGTCTGGCGATGGTGACATCCATCGTGTCGGTTCTGACAGGTATTCCTGTTCGTAAGGACATCGCCATGACGGGCGAGGTCTCGTTGCGCGGGAACGCAATGCCGATTGGGGGTTTGAAAGAAAAACTGCTGGCTGCGCTGCGCGGTGGTATCAAGACGGTCCTGATCCCGGAAGAAAACGAAAAGGATCTGGCGGATATCCCTGACAATGTGAAGGAGGGATTGAAGATCATCCCGGTCAAGCACGTCTCGGAGGTTCTTGAGCATTCTCTGGTTCGTACACCGGAACCTATTGAATGGGACGAAGCGGCCGAGGAGGCCGCTGCAGCGGCAGCGGCCTCTTCTGACGCGACGGTGCCATCAGCCACTGCACATTGAGCAGACAGGTTGGATGAATGAAAAAGGCGGGGCAATTGCTCCGCCTTTTTACAATCCAATTACGGGTTTCTTTGGATCAATTACCTCTTCTTCAGATATGTATTCATTGAACTTTTCCGGTGACAGTGCTGAGCGAACGGCAAGAACGAAAACGAACGATGAAAACAGGACGCAAACCAGAATATCCCATCCAAACGGAATTTGCTTCAACGATCCGGTTCCAAATTGTCCTAGGAACGAGATCAGCCCAAGACCAGCAAAATAAGGCATCAGCCACAAGGCTTCGGTGACGTCCATTTCGTCTAAACTATTTCGGAACCGGACGAGCAACAGAACCTTCCCAACGATCAGCGCGATGCCAAGCCGCCAGACCGTGTCCCATCCGCTCCAATAGACGATGAGTGTGGCAATGGCGAATGCCGACAGCGCAACAAGGCGAACGGCCGGTATGCGGATCGACCGAGGATGGTCGGGTAAAAGATCCCGCAGACAAACCACCGCAACCGGTCCGACAGCAAATGACAAGACGATGGCCGCACCGTTCAGGGCAATAACAGTGGTAAAAGGCACCGTTAGCAGGAACAGCGTTCCAATCAGAAAGTTCAGTGCCAGCGCCCATAACGGGACTCCAAAGGACGACAGGGCCTTCAATCGTTTGGGCAGGAACCCGTTTTGGGAGAGGGCGAGGGCGATACGCGCGTTCGATCCGGTTGAAACCAGCCCATTGCCGAAGGGGCCTATTACAGATCCGACATTCAGCAGGCTCAGAAACCACACCAAGCCGACGGATGTGATTACTGCGTCCAGAGGGCCTTCGCCACCAAAACTCAGTTGTGCCCACCCCTTGGAAAGCATGGATGGGTCGAGCGCGCCGATGAAAGCCACTTGCAAACCAAGGTAAATGGCGGCGCACAGGACAATCGACAATATCAAAGCGGCCGGAATGGCAAACTTCGGATTTCGAACTTCGCCAGCCATATCTACCACATGGCGAAAACCAATGAACGAAAAAATAATCCCTCCAGTGGAAACAGCGGCCATGATTCCTTGCAAACCGTAGGGGGCAAATCCATCTGGTCGCGAGAAGTTTTCAACCTTGAAGCGACTTGCGATAAGCAAAACGGACAGAACCACAGGTATAGCGATCTTTGCCCAAGTAAGGACCGCATTAACACGCGTGAAGAACTTGACCCCAAGTGCATTTACCGCAACGAACAGAAGCATGAAAACCAACGCGACGAAAACGCCTGCTCCGGTCAGATCGCCCGTCTCAGCCGTATGCAGCCAAGGCGCATAGGGCGCGAGGTATTTCAGCATGGCCTCAACTTCAATTGGCGCTGTAGTGTTATAGCCGATCCAGGCCGTCCACCCCATGGCCATCGACACGATGTTGCCATGCGAAAACTGTGGCACGCGCGCAATCCCACCCGGAATGGGAAGCATGGCGGAAATCTCGGCGAAGGTGATTGCCAGTATGAACATGGCAACCGCGCCAATAATCCATGAGATTACAGCCGCCGGCCCCGCGTGCTGAACCGCAAGTAGGGGGCCAAATAGCCAGCCCGACCCTATGATTCCCCCAACGGAAATGAAGGTCAGTCCTAATAGGCCGATGTCTCGCTTTAACCCCGTCATGATGACCTCGGCCTCCGCGTATGGCCAATTATTGGGCCAAATAGGTCACGATAGTCGCCGAAATCCCAACGTGGCAAGCCCGCTGGTTCTAAGCAAAGAATTTAAAAGGAGATGGTGGGTGATAAGAGATTTGAACTCCTGACATCTTCGATGTGAACGAAGCGCTCTACCACTGAGCTAATCACCCATGACACGCGGTCATAGCTTTCCAAAGAGTGCGTCGCAAGTGAAATTGACAAGCTCGCAAGGGCAAAAAACGCCTCGTGAACAAAAATCTGGATTCTGACAAAAAACTGCAAAACGCCGCTTGACGCTGCCCCACCGTAGCCATAATACACCCAAACGTTCAGCAATGAACATGCAGCGGGCGGTTGTAGCTCAGATGGTTAGAGTACCGGCCTGTCACGCCGGGGGTCGCGGGTTCGAGCCCCGTCAACCGCGCCACCGCTGCCAACCTTGGTCCAGGATAAAGGCCATGAAATAGATGCGCGGTTGTAGCTCAGTTGGTTAGAGTACCGGCCTGTCACGCCGGGGGTCGCGGGTTCGAGCCCCGTCAACCGCGCCATTTTCTTCTCAAAAACACCTGTTGATCAGAAAGTCTCGCGTTGGACTGGACGATACCATGACCATAGTTTGATTTGGTCGGCGAAAATCTGTACGTTCACTAAATGTTCTAACTTTTCTGTTGGAGACTCGGGCAAGCTCGCCTATCTCTTAACCACTTGTTTGTTGGGGGCCGGAAATGGCTGAGCTGAAGAATATAGAGGTGCGCGGCGCGCGCGAGCATAACCTCAAGGGCATCGACGTCGATATCCCTCGGGATCAGTTGGTGGTCATCACAGGCCTGTCTGGTTCGGGCAAGTCGTCGCTGGCGTTTGATACGATTTATGCTGAAGGCCAGCGCCGTTACGTCGAAAGCTTGTCCGCCTATGCGCGGCAGTTTCTCGACATGATGGAAAAGCCCGATGTCGATCATATCAGTGGTCTGTCCCCTGCGATTTCGATTGAACAGAAAACGACCTCCAAGAACCCACGTTCGACTGTGGGGACCGTTACCGAGATCTACGATTATCTGCGTCTGCTCTTTGCGCGCGCGGGCACGCCGTACAGCCCGGCCACTGGCCAGCCGATCGAGGCGCAGCAGGTACAGGACATGGTCGACCGCATCATGACGATGGAGGAGGGCACGCGCGGCTATCTGTTGGCCCCGATTGTGCGTGACCGCAAAGGTGAGTACCGGAAGGAATTCCTGGAGCTTCGCAAGCAGGGGTTCCAGCGCGTGAAGGTGGATGGTGAGTTCTATGAGCTGGATCAGCCCCCGAAGTTGGACAAAAAATACCGTCACGACATCGACGTTGTGGTCGACCGTCTGGTTGTTCGTGATGGGATGGAGACGCGTTTGGCCGACAGCCTGCGCACCGCTCTGGATTTGGCAGATGGGATAGCAATACTGGAAACGGCACCCCGTGAGGGTGATCCGGAACGGATTACGTTCAGTGAAAACTTTGCCTGCCCGGTCAGTGGTTTCACCATTCCCGAGATTGAACCACGTCTGTTTTCGTTCAATGCGCCATTCGGAGCCTGCCCGGATTGTGATGGGTTGGGGGTAGAGCTGTTCTTTGACGAGCGTCTCGTAGTGCCGGATCAAACGCTGAAGCTGTACGACGGGGCCTTGGCGCCATGGAGGAAAGGCAAGTCTCCGTATTTCCTTCAGACAATCGAAGCCATCGCGCGCCATTATGAGTTTGACAAAAACACGCCCTGGAAAGACCTGCCCAGCAATGTGCAGCAGGTGTTCCTGCGGGGCTCGGGCGATGAGGAAATCCAGTTCCGCTATGACGAAGGCGGACGGGTGTATCAGGTGACGCGCAGTTTCGAAGGCGTGATACCGAATATGGAACGGCGTTATCGCGAAACCGACAGCGCGTGGATACGTGAGGAATTTGAGCGGTACCAAAATAACCGTCCATGCGGCACCTGCGAAGGGTATCGTCTGCGGGCCGAAGCCTTGGCAGTGAAGATCGCCGGGCTGCACGTCGGTCAGGTTGTCCAAATGTCCATCCGCGAAGCGCTGGCCTGGATTGAGGATGCCCCGAACCACCTGAGTGCTCAGAAGAATGAGATTGCCCGCGCAATCCTCAAGGAAATTCGAGAGCGCTTGGGATTTCTGAATAACGTTGGTTTGGAATACCTTACGCTGTCTCGTTCAAGTGGAACGCTGTCTGGCGGCGAAAGTCAGCGTATTCGTCTGGCAAGCCAGATCGGCTCGGGCCTGACCGGGGTTCTTTATGTATTGGACGAGCCCTCTATCGGCTTGCATCAACGTGATAATGACCGGTTGCTGGATACGCTCAAGAATCTGCGGGATCAGGGCAACACCGTGATTGTTGTCGAGCATGACGAGGAAGCCATCCGCGAAGCAGATTATGTGTTCGACATCGGCCCCGGTGCGGGCGTGCATGGCGGGCAGGTGGTCAGCCACGGCACGCCCGAGCAGATAGCAGCGGACGCGGCCTCGATCACGGGGCAGTATCTGTCGGGTGTGCGCGAGATTCCAGTGCCCGCCGATCGGCGCAAGGGAAACAAGAAAAAGGTAACGGTCGTAAAGGCTTCGGGCAACAATCTCAAAGACATTACGGCCGAGTTTCCCTTGGGCAAGTTCGTTTGTGTCACTGGTGTATCTGGTGGCGGTAAGTCGACCCTGACGATTGAGACGTTGTTCAAGACGGCTTCGATGCGGTTGAACGGTGCGCGGCAGACACCTGCACCATGTGAAACGATCAAGGGATTGGAGCATCTGGACAAGGTCATCGATATTGACCAGCGCCCGATCGGGCGGACTCCGCGGTCGAACCCTGCAACCTATACCGGGGCCTTCACCCCGATCCGTGACTGGTTTGCCGGACTGCCCGAGGCGAAAGCGCGGGGATACAAGCCGGGTCGTTTCAGCTTCAACGTCAAGGGGGGAAGGTGCGAGGCGTGTCAGGGCGACGGCGTCATCAAGATCGAGATGCACTTCCTTCCTGACGTCTATGTCACCTGCGAAACCTGCAAAGGCGCGCGGTACAATCGCGAAACGCTTGAGATCAAGTTCAAGGGCAAGTCCATTGCGGATGTGCTTGATATGACGGTGGAAGACGCGCAGGAATTCTTCAAGGCCGTGCCATCAATCCGCGACAAGATGGATGCGCTGGCCCGCGTTGGTCTTGGCTATATCAAGGTGGGTCAACAGGCGACCACGCTGTCGGGTGGTGAGGCACAGCGCGTGAAACTGTCCAAAGAACTGTCAAAACGGTCAACCGGGCGAACGCTCTATATCCTGGACGAGCCAACCACAGGTCTGCATTTCGAAGATGTGCGTAAGTTATTGGAAGTGCTTCATGAATTGGTGGATCAGGGCAATACCGTCGTGGTGATCGAGCATAATCTGGACGTGGTGAAAACCGCCGATCATATCATCGACATCGGGCCTGAAGGCGGCGACGGTGGTGGTGAGATCGTAGCCGTTGGTGCACCCGAAGAGATCGCTCAAATCGAACGCAGCCATACCGGTAGATACCTGAAAACCATGCTCAACCCGGATCGAGTGGCGGCGGAGTAGGCGCCTTCAGGCAGCTCTCACTCCACCGCCTGTCCAATCAGCGTTTCTTGGCTGGGCAGGTGCTGATTCCCAACACCGAGTATAGGGGGCATGAATTAAGCAGGCCGGTGACCAACGGCACGACGCCGATCCACATCCAGGTTCCGTATCCCAGCAGAGCGCCCAGAATAAGCGCAATGCCTATTGCAATCCGAAGTGTTTTGTCGATCCCACCCATGTTATTAGTCATCACGAAAGTATCCTCTCCAAAAGGGTATAGCTTTGGGATACTTTATATTCCCTGATAGGAATATGACTTAAATCAACTTCGCCCTCGCTTTTCAAACCGGGGAAGCATGGCGCTGAAATCGCGGCCCAGTCCGTCCTCGTTTTCGACGAATTGTTCGTAAAGTGCAGTCGCGGCCTGTCCCATCGGTGTATCTGCATCAGCACTGTCTGCGGCTTGTTGGCTGAGTCGCAGGTCTTTCAGCATCAATTCGGCTGCAAATCCAGGAGTATAGCCATTGTCGGCAGGGCTTTGTGGCCCTACGCCTGGGGCGGGGCAATAGGCGTTCATCGTCCAACTGTACCCGGATGAGGTGCTGACCACGTCGAACATCTTTTGGCGGTCCAGACCCAATTTGTCGGCCAGGGCAAAAGCTTCACAGGTGGCAATCATGGTGACGCCCAGAATCATGTTGTTGCAGATCTTGGCGGCTTGGCCAGCTCCGGCTTCGCCGCAGTGAACCGCTTTTTGCCCCATGATGTCGAACAGGGGAGCAGCCTTTGCAAAGGCGGCTTCTGATCCACCGGCCATGAACGTCAGGGTGCCACCTGCCGCACCGCCGACACCACCCGAAACCGGAGCGTCAACGAACAGCAGACCAGCGCCGCTGGCCTGTTCTGCGACTACGCGCGCGCTGTCCACGTCAACCGTCGAGCAATCAATCAGAACGGCACCCTTCGCCATGGCGGGAATGATCTGATCTGCAACTGCCCGTAGAATGGCGCCATTCGGCAGCATTGTTATGACAGCATCGGAAGAGGTAACGGCTTCGGTCGCAGTATCGGCCAGCGTAACCCCGTCAACAGTGACGCCCGCGGTGTCGAATCCGAGAACCTGATGCCCGGCCTTTGCCAGATTGGCCGCCATGGGTGCCCCCATGTTTCCCAGCCCTATGAACCCGATCTGCATCTCTTAGTCCTCCTCGAATGTCAGGGTGTCCGCACCCAATGGCTGCAACATTTTCGAGACGGCCACCAGAGGGACGTCCATATCGGGAAACTGCCAGTTCGGGTTGCGGTCTTTATCAATGATCTGCGCGCGGATGCCTTCCAGAAAATCACCGTGCTCCATGGATCGGTGCGTAAAGCGGTACTCCATATCCAAAGCGCGCCGCATGGTCAGAGAGGGACCACGCAGTCGGTGTAACATCTCGATCGTGCAGGCCACGGAAAGCGGTGCATTTTTTCTTATTTTTTCCAGAGCTTTTTGCGCAAACTCGTGATCATCACTGTGCAAGCTGGTCAGGATGTCGCCCAGTGTTTCACCGGAAAAATGCTTGTCGACTTCGGTTTGCAACTTTGCCAATTCGCCATTGGGTGGTGTTCCGGCATGTTCGGCCACCAGTTCAGCATTTCCAGACGCTTCCAGCATTTCGATCAGATCGGACCAACTCGATTGCGGGATGAAATGGTCCGCAAACCCCGCAAGGATCGCGTCCGCAGGTCCCATTCTGAAGCCTGTGGTTCCCAGAAACTCACCCCATCGCCCAGGTGCGAGCGCCAGCATCAGCGTACCGCCAACATCCGGAACCAAGCCAATCGAGCATTCGGGCATTGCAATCCTGGAGCTTTCTCCGACGACGCGGTGGCTGCCATGGCAGCCGATGCCGACACCGCCGCCCATGGTAAACCCCTGAAGAAAACTGATGACCGGTTTGGGATACTCGAAGATCAGGGCATTCAGACGATATTCATCACGCCAGAACTTCTGACCATACTCAAAGTTGCCTTTGGTGCCTGTTTCGTAAAGTTCGGCAATATCACCACCCGCACAGAAGGCTTTTTCCCCCTCGGCGTCCAGAACGATCAGGTCAACGGCATCGTCTTCACGCCAGTTGCGCATCGCTGTGTCGATGGCCATGCACATGTCATAGCTCAACGCGTTCAGCGCATGGGGGCGGGTCAGGGTGATGCGACCGGCACGGCCTGTGGTGCGGATTTCGATGTCTGACATTGGGGCCTCAGCGGTTGGCGAGCAACTGACGCGAAACGATCACGCGCATGATCTCGTTCGTGCCTTCCAGAATCTGATGCACCCGCAGATCGCGCACAAGCTTTTCGATGCCGTAATCTGCAAGATATCCGTAACCGCCATGCAGTTGCAGGCACTGATCCACCACTTTCGATCCGGTTTCAGTCACGAATTTCTTGGCCATGGCGCAGAATTTCGTGGCATCGGGCGCCCCCTGATCCAGTTTCCACGCTGCCTGACGCAGGAAGGTACGGGCGGCCTGCAATTCGATTTCCATATCTGCCAGACGGAACTGAAGGGCTTGGAACTGATCGATGGATTGGCCGAATGCCTTGCGCTCGGACATGTATTGCAGCGTCATATCCAGCCCGGCTTGAGCAGCCCCAAGGGAACAGGCAGAAATGTTGAGCCGCCCACCATCCAGCCCCATCATGGCATATTTAAATCCGTCGCCTTCGGTGCCTACAAGGTTGCCAGCGGGAATTTTACAGTCGTCGAACTGAACCTGCGCGGTCGGTTGGCTTTTCCAGCCCATTTTCTGTTCCAGCGCCCCAAAGCTCAGCCCCGGCGTGCCGTCCTCGACATATACAGTCGAGATCCCCTTGGGCCCATCCTGACCGGTACGCACCATACAAACATAGGCATCGGAATAGCCACCGCCTGAGATGAACGCCTTGGTGCCATTCAACGTATAACCTTCGTTGGTGCGTTCGGCGCGGGTTTTCAGCGCCGCCGCGTCAGAGCCGGAACCGGGTTCCGTCAGGCAATAGCTCAGAACCGTATTCAGGCTCAGAACATCCGGCATGATGCGCGCCTTTAGGTCATCATCCGCGAAATTGTCCAACATCTTGGCGCACATGTTGTGGATCGACAGGAAGGCGGCGACCGAAGGGCAGGCCATTGACAGGGCCTCGAAAACCAGGGTCGCATCCAGACGGGTCAGATTTGAGCCTCCGCTTTCCTCGGATACGTAAAGCGCGCCGAAACCAAGCTCGCCTATCGTTGGCCACAGGGTTTTGGGAATAGTTCCGTCCGCCTCCCACTTGCGCGCAAAGGGTGCGATGTTTTCCTGCCCAAACGCGTGTGCCATGTCGAAAATGGCTGTTTGTTCCTCGCTGAGTGCGAAATCCATGACGCTCCCTCCCGTCGGCAATGAATTGAACGGTTGTTTATTTCTGAATTCTTACAGAAATTTTGCAGGCACAACAATGAGTCGGTTGAAAGGGGCCGGAGGCCGAAAACACTCAGAGGTCGGCGTGAAATTCCTCGATCAGGTGGCGCACGACGGCTTTCCCCGGGTCGTCCCCGCGCGCTGTTGCCTCGGCATGAATACGGCGTTGGCGCGTGGCGGAGGTGCCGTTTTCAGCAATTTGCCTGAGCCGTGCGAGTTCAGTCATCGTGCCGAGGGCCTCGGTGTCTTCAGCCAACAACCCCATAAGGTCGCCGATCAGTTCAGACATGGGCTTGACCGACCGGTCGCCGAAATCAATCAGCCCTTCACCCACGCCGTAGCGTTGAGCGCGCCAGCGGTTTTCACCGATCAGAAAACGATCATATTGCCGCCAGCGCAGGTTGCGGTCTTTCAGGCGGCACAGCATCCGGGTCAACGCCTGCACCAGTGCCGCCAAAGACAAAGTGTGCTCCAGCCGTGGTTGAACATCCATGATCCGTGTTTCCAAAGTTGGGAAACGATGCGAAGGGCGCAGATCCCACCAAATCTTGGTGGTGTCTTCTATGACGCCAAGCTCGACCAGAATACCCGTGGTACGTTCATACTCGCTCCAACTGGCAAAAACTGGCGGCAGCCCGGTGCGCGGCAGGTTGTCGAACACCGTCAGACGGTATGAAGACAGGCCGGTATCCTCGCCGCTCCAGTAAGGCGAAGATGTGGACAGCGCCAGGAGATGCGGCAGAAAGTACGACAGTTGCGGCATCAGGTCGGCCCGAAGCGCAGGGTCTTCGACCCCAACATGAACATGCATCCCGCAGATCAGCATCCGTCGGGCAACACCGCCTAGTGCGTGTTGCAACGCGTCATACCGTTCTTTCCGGGTGTGGTGTTGGTCTTTCCAGTTGGCGAAGGGATGGCAAGAGACGGCGATAGGGGAAAGGTTGTATTCGGCCGCCCGTTTCGACACGCATGACCGCAGCCGCTTCAGATCTTCGCGCGCTGAAGCTACCGTGGTGTGTGGTCTGGTTCCAACCTCTATCTGACATTGCAGGAACTCGGGACTGACCTGACCTTCGAAATCGCTTTGGCAGGCTTCCATCAGCGCTTCGGGGGCTTCGGACAATTGCAGGCTGTCGCGATCCACCAACAGGTATTCTTCTTCGATCCCGAGTGTAAATTCCTGCTGCATGGCGGCCCTCGCAGTTGTCAGTTCAATCAGTGAATACGGAAATTTACGTTTTGCCAAGGGTTTGCCCGGCTTGCCCTTGCAGAGAAACGGTCCGCAGCGGTAAGGAACGTTGCATAACAGATCGCGGAGCCAGCGCCTTGAAACCCAGAAAATTCCCAAAGATCAACACCGCCCTTGAAGAATTGGGGGTGAAACTGGTCGACAGAGTTACGGAACAGGATGAACGGGCGCGGCTGGAAGCCTTCGAGGCTGCGGGTGGCTTGGCGCGTCCTGCATATGCGTTGTCCCCGGGAATGGAGGGTTTCGACATTTCACAACTGGTGGCGGAATACGAACGTCACAAGGCAGCCTTGGAGGCACTGAAAGATCCCGCGCGCAACCAGACCGGCTATTGCCCAGAAAATGGTTACTATGACAGCCCGGATGCGGATGCTTTGTATTTGATGATCCGTCGCTTCCAACCCAAGCGGGTGATCGAAGTCGGATGCGGCAACTCTACCCGTGTAACCCGACAGGCGATCATCGATGGCGGGCTGAACACCACCATTACAGCAATCGACCCTTATCCTCGTGCCGACATTGCCCATGTTGTGGATCGGTTCGAACAAGAACGACTCGAAGAAACGGACCCGGCACTGTTTGCAGAACTGGAGGCCGGAGACGTTCTGTTTATCGACTCCAGCCATGTTGTGCGGATGAGCAACGACGTCGCCCATCTTTTCTGTCGCATCATACCGACGCTTAAACCTGGGGTGGTGATCCACGTTCACGATGTGTTTTTGCCCTACGAATATCCCAAGCGCTTCTTCTATGATTGCCCAGGTTGGGGAGAACAGTACATGCTGCACGCGTTGCTGCAATCTGACGCGTATTCAATGCTTTGGCCGGGATACTACCTGCAACAGGATCGGCCCGATGCCGTCGCGGCCTTGCCGTTTCTGTCCACAGGGCGCGCGCAGAGTATCTGGGTGCAGCTCAGAGAAAAATGATTTCAGAGTGATCCACAGCGGCAAAAGGTCCGTATCCCTTTCCATAACACGCTGGAGAGGAGAAGACAGCTATGTTCCGTCGCACATTCATGGGCGCAGCCGCCGCACTTGCATTCGCTATGCCACTCAAGGCTCAGGCCGCCGACATCGTTGACACCGCCGTTGCCGCCGGGTCCTTCAACACATTGGTTGCCGCCGTTCAGGCCGCAGGGCTGGTTGACACCCTGAAAGGGGATGGTCCGTTCACCGTATTTGCACCCACAGACGAAGCCTTTGCCGCGCTTCCTGAAGGTACTGTTGAGACGCTCTTGAAACCTGAAAACAAGGATCAACTGATCGCCATACTGACCTATCACGTGGTTCCGGCCAAGGTTATGTCCGGTGATATTGCCGGCAAACGCGCCAAGGTTCTGACCGTTCAGGGCGATCGGCTGAGCGTCAATGCCAAAAACGGCGTGAAAGTGAATGACGCCAAAGTCGTGCAGGCAGATATTGAAGCCAGCAATGGTGTCATCCACGTCGTCGACGCGGTGATCCTGCCGGAATAAAGTCTGGTTTCTGAAAACAACAAAGCCCCGGCGATCGACCGGGGCTTTTGCTTTTCAGAGATGATTGATCAGACCAGACGAACCTGCGTGCCGACCTTGACCAGCGGATACAGTTCTTCGACATGCTGGTTGTACAGCCCGATGCAACCTGATGAACTCTGGCGACCGATCTTTCGCGTGTCGTGCGTTCCGTGAACCAGATATGCAGGCCAACCCAGATACATGGCGCGGGTTCCCAGCGGGTTGCCGGGGTCGCCACCTTCCATCCGAAGCGGCAGCGAAGGGTCACGTTCGCGCATTGATGCCGTGGGTGTCCAGCTTGGGAATTCGGTTTTGCGCACGACTTTCGTGTACCCGCGTTTGGTAAGCTCTTCGCTCATGGGTACGGAACTTGGGTACAGTTTGTATGTGCCGTCAGGCCCCCAGTAATGGACGGCGCGGCTGGTGATATCGGCCAGCAGGCAACCAGCGCCCACTTCATCGAAATGGTCCTGCCAGTTCTGCTGTGAGAAGGACGATACGTTGCGCCGCACCGGCAGTTGCGTACTGATTGCGTCTTCCGTTTCCGGAAAAGCATCCGCGCTTTGTGCCCGAACAAGGGCAGGTGTCGCCATCAAAGAGGCCACGCCCAGCAAGGCAGAGCGACGGGTCATACGGGATTGGGACAAGGGTGCCTCCGGTAGGTTCACTGCTCGGTATATTGTTGACGCCAAAATATGAGCATTGTTCGCATTTTTCCAGAGTGAACCACCTGAATTTCTTGTGAGCGAGTGATGGAAAGCAGGTTTTTCGGCGGAAAGATGCGAAAAGCCCGGCCGTTGAACGGGCCGGGCCTGAAAACTTCGGGGCTGTTGGATCAGTCCATAGCCTTGAAGTTGAACTCGCCACCTTCCTTGATGCCCGACGGCCAGCGTGCGGTCACTGTTTTGGTGCGGGTGTAGAACTTGAAGCTGTCCGGGCCGTGCTGATTCAGGTCGCCGAACATAGACTTTTTCCAGCCGCCAAAGGTGTGATAGGCCAGCGGAACCGGGATCGGAACGTTGATGCCCACCATGCCGATATTGATCCGGCTGGCAAAGTCACGCGCGGTGTCGCCGTCACGGGTAAAGATCGCGGTGCCATTGCCGTATTCGTGATCCATCGCCAGTTTCAGCGCTTCTTCATACGAACCCGCGCGCACGGTGGACAGAACCGGGCCAAAGATTTCCTGTTTGTAGATGTCCATCTCGGGGGTCACGTTGTCGAACAGATGCGGGCCGACAAAGAAGCCGTCCTCATAGCCTTGCAGGCTGAAGTCGCGGTTGTCGACAACCAGTTTCGCACCCTGTTCCACGCCCGAATTGATCAGGCCCAGAATGCGTTGTTTCGCTGCGGCGGTCACAACCGGGCCCATGTCGACATCATCGCCGGCAGTGTAGGGGCCAACCTTCAGCTTTTCGATACGCGGCACCAGTTTTTCGATCAGTGCGTCCGCGGTCTCTTCACCCACGGGAACAGCCACCGAAACCGCCATGCAGCGTTCGCCTGCCGCACCGAAACCGGCGCCAACCAGCGCGTCCGCGGCCTGATCAAGATCAGCGTCGGGCATGACGATCATGTGGTTCTTGGCGCCGCCGAAACACTGGGCGCGTTTTCCGTTCGCCGTTGCGCGGCTGTAGATATACTGCGCGATCGGGGTTGAGCCGACAAAACTGACGCCCTGAATGATCTCGCTGTCGAGAATGGTATCAACCGCTTCCTTGTCGCCGTTTACGACCTGAAAAACACCTTTAGGCAAACCGGCTTCGACGAACAGTTCGGCCAGCATCAGGGGCACTGATGGGTCGCGTTCAGACGGTTTCAGAACAACGGCGTTACCGCAGGCCAGAGCGGGGCCGACGTGCCAGAGTGGCATCATGGCCGGGAAGTTGAACGGCATGATCGAGCCGACAACACCCAAAGGCTGACGCATGGAGTACATATCAATGCCGGGGCCCGCGCTGTCGGTAAACTCGCCCTTCAGCATCTGTGGCGCGCCAATGCAGTATTCGATCACTTCGAGACCACGCTGCAAATCGCCCTTGGCGTCTGGGATGGTTTTGCCGTGCTCGCGGCTCAGCGCTTCGGCCAGTTTGTCCATGTCGCGGTTCATCAGGCCGACCATGGCCATCATGACGCGCGCACGTTTTTGCGGGTTGGTTGCACCCCATGCGGGTTGGGCGGCGGCGGCGGCCTCGATCGCGGCGGTGGTTTCCGTTGCACTGGCCATAGGGCACTTGTATTGAACTTCGCCCGTTGCCGGGTTGTAGACGTCGTCGAAACGACCGGACGTTCCGGCGACCATTTCGCCGTTCAGGAAATGGGTCAGGTCTTGCATCAATAGCTCCTCCAATAGATTTGCGCGCAGAATAGGCTTGCAGAAATCTCGCGAACAGAGGCAATGTCTCAAAAGAGTATTGCAAAAATGCAAAAGGGATCAAAATGACCCCAAATTGGGATGATATGCGGATTTTCCTGGCTGTTGCTCGAGAGGAAAGCCTGTCTTCCGCAGGTCGCATCCTGAAGATCGACCCTGCCACCGCCGGTCGGCGCATAGCACGCTTGGAGGCAACGCTTGATTCCACATTGTTCACCAAGTCGCAGCAAGGCTATGTTCTGACCCCGGCGGGACAGCGGCTGTTGGAACACGGGCTGCACGCAGAAGAGGCGATGCGCGCGGCAGCCGGGGCGGTAACAGGACCGACGAAATCGCTGAGCGGACAGATCAGGATTGGCGCGCCGGACGGTAGTGCCAACTACCTGCTGCCTCAGGTTTGTGCAAAAATCAGCGATGCAAACCCTGATCTGGACATTCAGATCCTGGCGCTTCCGCGTGTGATCAACCTGTCCCGTCGAGAAGCAGATATGGCAGTCACGGTCAGTGCGCCGACTGCCGGACAGCTGCTGGTGAAGAAAATCAGCGACTACAAGCTGCACATGGTCGCGACCGAAGAGTATCTGAAGCGACATGATCCGATCCGGAACATCGCTGACCTGAAGGGCCACAGGTTGATCGGCTATATCCCCGACATGATTTTTGACCGGGAACTGGATTACCTGAATGATATTGGCGTTGACCGTGTCGCTCTTGCATCGAATTCGGTGTCGGTACAGTTGCGACAGGTCTGCCTGGGAACTGGCGTTTGCGTGGCACATGATTTCACGTTGCCGTTCCACCCGGGGCTTCGGAAAATCCTGACGGATCAAGTGAGTTTGACGCGCAGCTTCTATCTGGTCCGGCATCAGGGAGACCAGCGCAATGAGCGGTTGAACCGATTTGCTGATGCCCTGACACGCGGTATTCGCGAGGAAGTGCTTCGTTTGGAAGCAGGCCCCGACGCTTGACAGGTCGCGGCAATCGCGCAACGCTTTGGAATAAGTGTTATTATTCCGGAGGTATTCTTCATGCTAGTACAGGCCATCCTGAAGTCCAAAGCGACAGATGGTGTCGTGACCGTGGCGTCAACGGCGACAATCTCAGAGGCCTCGAAGATTCTTGCGGACAAGCGCATCGGTACGGTCGTTGTTTCCGACGACGGAGGCGAAACCGCGGCCGGCATATTGTCGGAACGTGACATCGTCCGGGAACTGGCGGCCAGCGGCAGCGGTTGTCTGGATCAACCGGTAAAATCATACATGACACAGGATCTTGTGACGGCGACTCGTCAGACCACGGTAGAAGACATCATGTCCCGCATGACCGAAGGGCGTTTCCGCCATATGCCAGTGGTTGAAGACGGAAAACTCGTAGGTATTGTCACTTTGGGTGATGTGGTGAAAGCCCAGCTTTCCGAACTTGCGATGGAAAAAGATGCTCTAGAAGGCATGATAATGGGGCACTGACGACAAGGGTTGCCCAAGCAATCACTTGCACCTGCAGCAAAGTTATGTTTGCTTGCGCAGAAATTTTGTTGCGCAGGAGGGCGCGATGCGGGTTGGATTGTATCCTGGAACCTTTGATCCCATCACGATGGGGCATATCGATATCATCCGTCGGGCGGCAGCTTTGGTGGATAAACTGGTTATCGGTGTGGCCATCAATCGGGACAAAGGCCCTCTGTTCTCGTTGGAAGAGCGCGTTGCCATGATCGAGGCGGAATGCGCCCGGCTTTCGGAACAGACAGGAACCGAAATCATCGCGCATCCCTTCGAAAACCTTCTGATTGACTGCGCGAGGGATGTCGGGGCGCAAATCATCGTACGGGGCCTGCGGGCGGTCGCCGATTTCGAATACGAGTTTCAGATGGTCGGCATGAACCGCGCTCTGGACGATTCGATTGAGACCGTCTTTTTGATGGCCGAAGCGCGCCATCAGGCAATTGCGTCCAAGCTGGTGAAGGAAATCGCCCGGTTGAACGGGGACGTGTCGAAATTCGTCACGCCCCGAGTCAATGAAGCGCTGAAACAGCGGTTAGGCTAGGGCACCCATTGCGGCCGCTGTGTCCAGCATGCGGTTCGAGAAACCCCATTCATTGTCATACCACGCCAGCACACGAACCAATGTGCCATCAGTGACTTTGGTTTCAGCCAATGAAACGGTCGAGCTGTGCGGATCGTGATTGAAATCAATGGAAACCAGAGGGCGGCTTTCCGCCGCAAGCACTCCGGGAATTTTGGCGGCTGCATCGACGAACAGTTGGTTGACCTCTTCTTCGGTCGTGGGGCGTGAAACCTCGGCCACAAGATCAACAACCGAGACATTCGGGGTTGGAACACGGATGGCCTGACCGGTCAGTTTCCCTTTGAGTTGCGGCAGCACCAGACCCACGGCAGCGGCTGCACCGGTTGTCGTAGGGATCATCGACAGCGCCGCTGCTCGCGACAGGTAGGGATCTTTTCCAACTGTATCATGCACCGGCTGGCTGGCAGTGTAAGCGTGAACCGTGGTCATGTTGCCGTGCTTGATACCAAGGCCGGCATCCAGAGCCGCAGCAACAGGAGACAGGCAGTTGGTGGTGCAGGACGCGTTTGAGACCACCAGATCCTCGGCGGTCAGTTCGCTATCGTTGACACCAAAGACGATTGTTTTCACACCGCCGTCGCCTCTGGCAGGGGCAGAGATCAGAACTTTCCGGGAGCCGTTTTTGAAGTGACGTTCCGCCGCTTCGCGCGTACGAAACACGCCCGTGCATTCCAGAACGACGTCAATATCTGACCAGGGCAGATCCTCGGGGTTGCGCTCGCTGCTCAGCCGAATTGGGCCACGACCCACGTCCAGACCAGCATCGTTGAGCGCGACCGGGTTGGGGTAACGGCCGTGAACGCTGTCAAATTCAAAGAGATGCGCGTTCATGTCGGGTTTGCCAAGATCGTTGATCGCGACGATCTCAACGTCCGTACGTCCGCTTTCTATCACCGCGCGCAGAACCCCGCGCCCGATCCGTCCAAATCCGTTGATCGCCAGTTTCAAGGTCATGGTCTGCTCCGTCCAAAAGTCTCAGCAATATGAGTTAGCGCTAACAAAGCCAGATCAAGCGAAATGTCAAGGAAAACCTCAGTCACCGCCAGAAAGCGAGCCAGTCCAGAAAGTCGTAAAGCTTCTTTCCGAGGAAAAGCAGATGTTCGGTCCCGTGCAGCGTCACATCCAGCATCATGCCGCCGAGCAGAAAAAGGCCGAGCCAGATAGCGATTTGGTTGGTCATTGCTGTCCCGAACGTAAAATGCCCGCTCAGATAACCTGAGCGGGCATCAAGGTACAAGCGAAGTCCGAAGGGTCAGTTAAGGCGGCCCATCGCAACAGCTACGTCGGCCATGCGGACCGAGAAGCCCCATTCATTGTCATACCAGGCCAGAACGCGGACCATACGGTCATCGACAACGCGGGTCTGATCCGGTGCAAAGATCGAGCTTTCCTCAGTGTGGTTGAAGTCGGTCGACACCAGCGGAGCGGGCTCATATCCCAGAACGCGCTGCATCGGGCCTTTGGCGGCCTCTTCGACGATCGCGTTGATTTCGGCCGTCGAGGTGTCACGCGAAGCACGAAATGTCAGATCAACCGCCGAGACATTCGGAGTAGGCACGCGGATGGCAGAACCGTCCAGACGACCCTTCAGGTTCGGCAGAACTTCACCCAGCGCCTTGGCCGCGCCGGTCGAGGTCGGGATCATCGACATTGCAGCAGCGCGAGCACGGTAGAGGTCGCTGTGGCGACGGTCCAGAGTAGGCTGGTCCCCGGTGTAGGCATGGATGGTGGTCATGATGCCGTGTTCGATGCCGACGCCTTCGTCCAGTACCTTGGCCAGCGGAGCCAGACAGTTCGTTGTGCACGAACCGTTGGATACCATGTTGTCGTTGGCGGTCAGGGTGTTGTGGTTCACACCGAAGACGATGGTCTTGTCGACATTCTTGCCAGGAGCAGACAGAAGAACCTTGCCGGCACCACGCTCCAGGTGGGTTTTCGCCTTGGTTCCGTCATTGAATTTACCTGTGCATTCCAGAACGACGTCGCAGCCTTCCCAATCCAGATCGTTCATGTCGTAAGTCGAAAACATCTGCATCGGGCCTCGGCCCAGATCCATGGTGTTTCCTTCGATGGCAACCTCGCGCGGGAAACGCCCGTGAACACTGTCATATTTCAGCAGATGCGCCGAGGTTTCCAAAGGGCCAGTTGCGTTGACTTTGATCACTTCGATGTCGTTGCGCCCGGACGCGGCGATGTGCGACAGGGTGCAGCGGCCAATACGGCCAAAACCATTGATACCGACCTTGATGGTCATATGACGTCTCCAGATGCGCTTGCTTTGAGGGCCATATAGCGGCGAAAAGGGAATCTCAAAAGGGCAAAAACGGCATATTTTTAAGGTGTTAGCGCAAACCTGCGCCGGTTGCGCTAACGCTTGCGCTAGCCGTTGGATCAGGTAGGGTCCGGTTTGCAGCAGCAGATGTGAAGGGAAACGCGATGAGTGGTCTTTTGGCCCTGTTGGACGATGTGGCGGGCATTGCCAAAGTTGCGGCGGCATCAGTGGATGATGTGGTTGCAGCAGCAGGCAAGGCGGGGGCCAAAACCGCTGGTGTGATCATTGATGACGCAGCGGTGACACCGAAGTACGTGCAGGGCTTTGCCCCGGCGCGTGAACTGCCGATCATCTGGCGCATCGCGCGCGGTTCGGTCTTCAACAAGATCATACTCTTGCTGCCTGTGGCTTTGTTGCTGGCCAATTTTGCACCGTGGCTGATTACGCCTTTGTTGATGCTTGGTGGGTCATATTTGTGTTTTGAAGGGGCCGAGAAGATTTTTCATGTTCTGTTTCCTCATGGAAGCCATGTCATTGAGGAAGACATGAAGAACCCCGACCCGGGCCATCTGGAGGAACAAAAGGTCAAGGGCGCCATCAAAACGGATTTCATTCTGTCTGCCGAGATCATGACCATTGCATTGGCGGCGATCGAAGCCCCGAACCTGTGGATGCAGGCCGCTACTTTGGCCGTTGTGGGGATTGGCGTGACGGTGGCCGTCTATGGGTCGGTGGCGTTGATCGTGAAGATGGATGACGTGGGGCTGTTTCTGGCGAATAACGCTCCAACTCCTGTTGGTCGTGGTATGGGCCGCGGCTTGGTCAAAGCGATGCCCGGGGTGATGAAAACCCTGTCGATTGTGGGAACCGCGGCGATGCTGTGGGTCGGCGGCTCAATTGTGATCCATGGGATGGAGGTGTTGGGCTTTGGATGGTTGGGCCATCATATCCACGATTGGGCCTATGCAATTGGGCATTCGGTTTCTGATCAATGGGTTGGCGCAGTTGAATGGATATCCAAGGCCACGATGGATGGCGTATTTGGTTTGGCCTGGGGATTGGTTTTGATCCCGTTGGCGACCCGGATCATTTCACCACTGTTAAACAAGAAGGCGAAACATTGAGTTGACCCGTTATCGTCTGGCCGCGATGATTGATGGCCCTCTGGTTCGGCAAGTCGGTAAGCGCGGATCAACCGGCGGAGCTTCATTTCTATCTGCTTTGAGTGTTGCGGTCGACGAAGTCCCATTCGATGAAACTGATCTGTATGGTTTCTTGCATTTTCGTATTGATACCGCGTTCACGGCGCAGAAGCGTAGTAATTGGTTCGGGGGACGCTTCTACAACGCTTTGGTGGGACAATCGGCCACCTATGTTCCGCTGTCCGGAACACATCTTCGCCAGGCGTTGTCTTACCTCGGTTTGCAAGCCCCTGAGAAAGTGGTGGTGCAAGGACGGTATGAGTTGCGTTTGGATTACGCTCTGAAAGCCTACGAAGAACTTGCACTTCGGGTTAACGCTGAACCCAATTGAAAAGGGCGGCCAAGGCCGCCCTTTGCTCGATCAGGTGGGCCTGTCTCACAGTCCCAGCAGTTCCTTGACTTTGGCAACGGTTGCTTCGGCTGTGATGCCGAAATGCTTGTACAGCTCACCGGCAGGGGCCGAGGCGCCAAAGCTGGACATGCCGATAAAGCCTGCCTTGGCTTCGCGGCCACGCTCGCCCAACAGCCAGCGATCCCAGCCACCGGCGCGCACGGCGGCCTCGATGCCGACGCGAACCGGACCGGCGGGCAGCACGCGCTTGCGATAGGCTTCGTCCTGCTGTGCGAACAGCTCCATGCAGGGCATGGAGACGACGCGGGTGCCGATGCCTTCGGCCTCGAGCATCGCCTTGGCTTCCATTGCCAGCGAAACCTCTGAACCTGTTGCAATCAGGATCGCCTGACGCTTGCCCTCGGCCTCGGCCAGAACATAGGCGCCTTGCGCGGTCAGGTTCTTGGTCTTGTGATCCTTGCGCACGGTCGGCACACCCTGGCGGGTCAGCGACAGCACCGAAGGACTGTCTTTGAAGGTCAACGCCAGTTCCCAGGCTTCGGCGGTTTCGATCGTATCGGCGGGGCGGAACACATAGGTGTTCGGCGTCGCGCGCGAGATGGCCAGATGTTCCACCGGCTGGTGTGTTGGGCCGTCTTCGCCCAGACCGATCGAGTCGTGGGTCATCACGAAAACCGACGGGATCTTCATCAGTGCCGCAAGACGCATCGATGGGCGGGCATAATCGGTGAAGGCCATGAACGTACCGCCATAGGGGCGGATGCCACCGTGCAGGGCCATACCGTTCATCGCTGCGGCCATGCCGTGCTCGCGGATACCGTAGTGAATATAGCGACCCTTGCGGTTTTCCGGCAGGAAGACACCCATATCAGCCGACTTGGTGTTATTCGATCCGGTCAGGTCAGCCGAACCACCAATGGTCTCGATCATGATTGGGTTCACAACGTTCAGAACCTTCTCAGAAGAGGCGCGGGTGGCCAGTTTCGGCTGTTCTTCGGACATCTGCTTTTTGAACGCACGAATGGCACCAGCCAGTCGCTTGGGGGCCTCAAACGCATAGGCGCGGTTGAACTCGGCCTGCTTGCGCTCGGACAGTTGCGCGAAACGTTCTTCCCAAGCGGCACGCTCGACTGTGCCACGTGCACCAATGGCTTTCCAAGCGGATTTGACGTTGCCAGGAACTTCGAAAGCGCCGTGGGGCCAGCCATAGGCCTCTTTCGCGGCTTCCAGCTGATCCTGATCTGTCAGTGCCCCATGACCTTTCGAGGTGTCCTGTGCAGCATGACCCAGAGCGATGTGGGTTTCACAGGCGATCATGGTTGGTTTGTTCGACTTCTTCGCCTGAACGATGGCTGCATCGATGGCCTTGGGGTCGTGGCCGTCGATTTCGATCACATGCCAGCCCGAGGCCGCGAAACGGCGGACCTGATCGGTGCGATCCGCAATATCGACAGTGCCGTCGATGGTGATGTTGTTGTTGTCCCAGAAGACGATCAGTTTGCTCAGCTCATGGCGGCCGGCCAACGTGATCGCTTCCTGACTGACACCTTCCATCAGGCAGCCGTCGCCCGCGATCACGTAAGTATAGTGATCCACGACTTTCTTGCCGTAATGCGCGCGCTGGATTTCCTCGGCCATGGCAAAGCCCACCGCGTTGGAAATGCCCTGACCAAGCGGGCCGGTTGTGGTTTCAACACCGTTGATCAGAAAGTTTTCGGGGTGACCCGCGGTCTTGGCGCCCAACTGGCGGAAGTTCTTGATCTCTTCCAGCGTTACATCGGCATGACCGGTGAGATAGAGCAGCGAATAGACCAGCATCGAACCATGGCCAGCCGACAGGATGAACCGGTCACGGTCCGGCCAGTTCGGGGCGGAGGCATCAAATTTAAGGTGCTTTTCGAATAGAACGGTCGCAACATCGGCCATGCCCATGGGCATGCCGGAATGGCCGGAATTTGCGGCGGCGACGGCGTCAAGGGTCAGGGTGCGGATTGCCGCAGCTTTGTCCCAGTGTTCGGGGTTGGCTTTGCGCAGCGCAGTCAGGTCCACGGGCGTTGTTCCTTTGGATAAAAAGCAGATTGCGGGCTCAATACCATTCAGCACCCAAAGTGCAAGCGGAACCGGGCCTTGATCGCACTGGGCGGGTGAAGAGTGCGGTCCAAGTAGTTGAAACCAAACAGTGGGTATTTTCTGTCGCATTCCGTTAGACTGTCAACAAGCGGGATTCGGTTTTGATTCGGATCACTTCGCGACAGAATGAACCTTGATAAAGAGGTGACAGGGGCATGAGCCAGATAGAGGAATTACAACACCGCATTGTAGCTGCGATGGACCGTATCAGCGCGGGCGTCGAAGCAATGGGCGATGCGTCCCGGAATACCGGGGCGGATGAGAGGCTTCAGGCCGAACTTGAAGACGAAAGAGTCGCCAATGCACAGCTTCAGGAGCGCCTGAAGACCCTGAAAGAGCAGCACGAACAGCAAGTGGACGAGTTGCGTGCCGATCTGGAGGAGTTGAGGACAGCCCCAGCAGACTCTGACGAAACGGATGCGTTGCGCGCTGAGCTGGAAGAAGCCAGGGCAAAAATCACGTCTGTTGAAGCGGCCCGTGCCGAGCTGGCCGAGGCCAAGGCTGCGTTGGACAACAGTGCCGAACTGGAAGCGTTGAAGTCCGAGAACGAAAGGATGCGCGCAGAGCTTGACGGAATCGGAGATCTTTCCGCGTTGAAGGCCGAGCTTGAGCAAATGCGTGAATTGCTTGCTCAGGCAAAAGAAGTTGAAGCGGAAAACAGCCGCCTCAAGGCAGAGCTTGAAGATACCGAGCGGGTCAATGAACTGAGCGCAGAGCTTGAGATGCTGCGGGTCGAGAGGGCCAGCCATGGTGCTGCAATGTCCCGCCTTGATGACGATCTGCAACGTATGCGCAAGGCGAACGAGCAGTTGCGGAACTCGGTCGAAGAATTGCGTTCTGCGGCCGCAGAAGGGCTGACGGATGCTGAATTGCTGAACCGCGCCACAGTCGCCGAGTTGGAGGCGACACGTGCCGCGCAGGCTTCGGACGCCGCCGAAGCACAGGCCGTGCTGGCACGTTTGGAACCTCTGTTGTCGCAGGCGAAACTTGTTGAAGGTGAGGTAGAGTAATGCCCGAGGTAACCATTCATATCGGCGGGCGCGGTTTTGATGTGTCCTGCCGGGACGGGGAAGAGCCCTTTCTGCACGCTGCTGCCAAGATGCTGGATGACGAAGCGCAGGTTTTGTCCGATCAGATCGGGCGGATGCCGGAAGCGCGCATGTTGCTGATGGCCGGTCTGCTGCTGGCTGACAAGACAGCGGCAACGGAAGACAAGGTAAAGGCGTTAGAGGCCAAGCTGGCCGAGGCCGAGGCCGAGCTTCAATCGCTGCGAAATGCGCCTGCGCCGGAACCCGAGCGCATTGAAGTCGCGGTCGTCCCGCCTTCCGTCACGGATACGCTGGCAGAGCTGGCGGCACGTGCAGAAGCGCTGGCTTCGGTGGTTGAGGAGAAAACGGCACAATGACGTACCTGCGCAATCTCTTCTGCGGTGCTTTGCTTGTTTTCCCGGCAACAGCTGCACTCGCCGAAATCGACATTCTGTCCGTTACATTTACCTGTGAGAACGGAGTTCCGTTGCCGGTGACCTATTTCAACGCGCTTGACGGATCAGGCGCGGCGGCGACGATGGTGGACAACACTCTGGTTGCGATGCGCCAGGTCGAAAGCGGGTCGGGCATCCGCTACGAATCCGTTGGAGATCAAGGAACCTATATCCTGCGGTCAAAAGGCTGGAACGCAGCAATCAGCTATTTGGCGGCAGGCGCCGCCAATGAGCAGGTGATTTATCAGGACTGTTCCAGCCGGTAGGCCGGATTACGCGTTTGCTTCGCGGATTTTGTCGGCTGCTTCCTTGTTGTAGCCGACACCGTTTTCTTCAAACAACGTGTCCAGTTCGCCGGACAGGGTCATTTCGGTGATGATGTCGCAACCGCCTACGAATTCGCCTTTAACATACAGCTGCGGCACGGTCGGCCAGTCGGAATAATCCTTGATGCCCTGACGCACGTCTTCGTCGGCCAGTACGTTCACGTCGGTGTATTCAACACCCATGTAGTTCAGAACACCGGCAACACGGGACGAGAAGCCACATTGAGGCATTTCCTTGGTGCCTTTCATGTACAGCACCACGTCATTGGCTTTGACGGTTTCGTCGATCTGGGTTTTTACATCGGTCATTTTGCGTTTCCTTTGCTCTTCGGCATCATAGCTTTGGCGTAGTCTTGAGGGTCTTTGGGGACACGATATTGCGTGGAATGCCCTCCGTCAGACCCGCCTGAATCATAGTTTGCGTGGATTGTGCGATAACCTATCCCAGGAAGCGATCCGCGCTTTGGTTGCGGTTCGTTTTTGGATCGGCTCCAAGCCAATAGCGCGACAAGCACGACAAAGACAGTGACCGCAATTGAGATTACAATCGCATGTTCCATTTTACTCCGGCACTTTGGTGGTCAGCGCCAGCGCGTGCAACTCACCATCTGGGCCATCCATCTTGCCTTTCAGCGCGGCATAAACGGCACGCTGCTGTTGTACCCGGTTCTTTCCGCGAAAGCTCTCATCCACCACCATGGCAGACATATGAACACCGTCCTGGCCACCGACCTGAATCTCGGCATCAGGAAAGGCTTCGCGCAGCAGGTGTTCGATTTCGTGGGCGCTCATCGGCATGTAGGTAACTCCAGAAGGTCTTTCCCAAGATGTAGAGCGCATGAACCATCCGTGCAAGGGCGCTGGCTCATGCAATAACAACGAAACCCCCACAGGATAACAGCGCGGGTTTCCATTGGTTTTCGTGTGGCGTTGTCAGGCTACGGCCTCGGCAAAGCTGTTGCGGTAAACTGCGGCAAGTTCATCAAGCGAGGCTTCCGAGCTGCCGATCTTGACCGTCTCGCCGGTGAAACGACCAACCGCATTCAGCGGAACGCCGGCCTGACCGGCCGCAATCATCAATGCCTCGGCCTGATCGAAGTTGCACGCAACAAGATAGCGGGCCTGATCTTCACCGAACAGGAACTCAGTCGGCGCATCGTCCAGACACACGCCAACGCCTGCGGCTTCCGCCAGTTCGAAGGCAGCCTGAGCAATACCGCCATCGCTGAGGTCGGTGCAGGCCTTGATCATCTCGCGGTTGGCGCGGATGAAATCACCGTTGCGCTTTTCGGCATCCAGATCGACATGAGGTGCATTGCCGTCTTCGCGATTGAAGACCTCTGCCAACAGGGCGGACTGACCCAGATGCCCCTTGGTTTCACCTATCACCAGCGCGACATGACCTTCGCGCACCTCGTTGCCGATGACCTCGTCAGAGTGCTGCAACAGGCCGACTGCACCAATAGTGGGGGTGGGCAGGATCGCCTGCCCGTCGGTCTCATTGTATAGAGACACGTTGCCCGACACGATCGGCATGTCCAACGCGTCAACGGCGGCGCCGATGCCCTGAATGGCACCGACAAACTGGCCCATGATCTCGGGCTTTTCGGGGTTGCCGAAGTTCAGGTTGTCCGTGGTGGCCAGCGGCTTTGCGCCAACGGCGGTCAGGTTGCGATAGGCTTCGGCCACGGCTTGTTTGCCGCCCTCAAAAGGGTTTGCGCGCACATAGCGCGGGGTCACGTCGGATGTGAAGGCAAGCACCTTGTCGGTACCGTGGACGCGAACCATGCCCGCACCCAGACCCGGCGTACGGACGGAATCCGCCATCACCATGGTGTCGTACTGTTCATAGACCCACTGCTTGCCTGCGTAGTTGGGCGAAGCGAGCAGAGCGCGCAGCCCGTCAATCGGGTCGATCTGAGGCACTTCGGCCAGTTCCTCTGCCTCTGGCGTAGGCTCCCATGGGCGGTCGTATTCCGGCGCGGTAGAAGACAGTTTGGATAGAACCAGATCGGCTTTGACTTCGCCGTTATGTATGATCAGGAAGCGGTCTTCGGCAATCGTTTCGCCAACGATTGCGAAATCAAGATCCCATTTTTCGAAGACGGCGCGGGCCTCGGCCTCAAGCTCGGGCTTGAGGACCATCAGCATACGCTCCTGGGACTCGGACAGCATCATCTCATAGGCTGTCATGTTTTCTTCGCGCTGGGGGACATTTTCCAGATCAAGACGCACGCCAAGGCCGCCCTTGTCGCCCATTTCAACGGCGGAACAGGTCAGGCCCGCCGCGCCCATATCCTGGATCGAGATCACCGCACCGGTCCGCATCAGTTCCAGCGTCGCCTCCATCAGGCGTTTTTCGGTGAAGGGGTCGCCGACCTGCACGGTGGGGCGCTTTTCTTCGATGGTGTCGTCGAACTCGGCGGATGCCATGGTTGCGCCGCCCACGCCGTCGCGACCAGTTTTTGCACCTAGGTAGACGACGGGCATACCTACGCCCGAGGCAGCCGAGTAGAAGATCTTGTCACTGTCGGCCAGACCGGCTGCAAATGCGTTCACCAGGCAGTTACCGTTGTAGGCAGGGTGGAAGCGGACTTCGCCACCGACGCAAGGCACGCCAAAGCAGTTTCCGTAGCCGCCAATCCCTTCGACCACACCATTGACCAGTTGGCGGGTCTTGTGATGGCCGGGTTCGCCAAAGGACAAAGCGTTCATGGACGCGATGGGGCGTGCGCCCATCGTGAAGACGTCGCGCAGGATGCCCCCCACGCCGGTCGCAGCACCCTGATAAGGTTCGATGTAAGACGGGTGATTGTGGCTTTCCATCTTGAAGACCACAGCCTGACCGTCGCCGATATCGACCACACCTGCGTTCTCACCCGGGCCGCAAATCACCTGAGGCCCAGAGGTGGGCAGGGTGCGCAGCCATTTCTTCGAAGACTTGTAGGAACAGTGTTCGTTCCACATGGCCGAGAAAATGCCAAGCTCGGTGAAAGTAGGTTCACGCCCGATGATCTCGTGGATCATGTCGTATTCCTCGGGCTTGAGCCCATGTGCAGCAATCAGATCGGGTGTGATGGCGGGCTCTTGCATCTTCTGTCCTGTGTCCAAGTGGGCCGAGATTGCGCGCCTTGTAGGGCAAGCGCGCGCGTGTGGAAAGGGTCAAGACGGCGCAGGTTGCTTCTTTCAAAGAAAAACGGAACCGGCATCACTGCCGGTTCCGAAGAAACGCACCGCAGTACTGGCGCAAATCGAAGGCGTAAACCGTGAAGGTTACGCTGACCCCTGGTCTTTGTTGAGTTGAGCTGCGGCTGCGGCACCTACAGCGGCCTTCTGTTCCGGGGTCAGGTTTTCGGCTTCTTCCTGCCCCGGCATCGCAACGCGCACCTCACGGCGGGCAAAGTCGATGCCGTTTTCCTTGAAGGCTGCCTTGACCCGGTTGAAGATTTCCTTGCGCAGTGTGAATTGTTTTCCGGGCTTGGCCATGAACTTGCCGCGGATGATCATGCCGACATCGTCAAAGTCGAACACGCCCTGCGATTTGAAGGGTTGCAGGAAGCCATCCTTGTGGGTCTCGTCGGCCATCATCTCGGCACCGATCTTCTTGAAGATCTTCTTGACCTTGTTGGGGTCGGTATCAAACGGCACGGTGAATTTCAGCTTCATGATAACCCAGTCACGGCTGAAGTTTGTCAGCTTCTGAATCTCACCATATGGGATCGTATGCACGGCACCTCGATGGTGACGCAGCTGCATCGAGCGAACCGAGATCTTTTCGACCGTTCCCATCGTGCCGCCGACGTCGACATATTCTCCAACGCGGAAGGCATCGTCGATCAGGAAGAATACCCCGCCCACGATATCAGCGACCAGCTTCTGCGCGCCAAAGCCGATAGCCAGGCCCAGAACACCGGCACCGGCCAGCAGCGGCGTGATGTTGATGCCTAATGCTCCCAGTGCCAGCAGGCCAAAAATCACGGCAATTGTGATCTGGGCCGTTATCCGCATCAGGGGCAAAACGGTCGCCAGACGAGATCCACCGGCACCGCCGCCTTCACCGCCTGCTTCTTCGTCCAGCTCCTCGGCCGCAGTTTGTTCCCTTGCCAATCGACGGTTGATCCACAACGAGACGACCTCGTTCAGGATATAGCCAACGGCGATGATCAGCAGGAACTCAATCACAGCACCGCCGACTTCGGCACCAACACCGGCTGAGGCGACATTGCGCAGGTCAAGGTGCCACGCGCGTGCGATCATGAAAACCACGACCAGGCCCGCGATAACGCGACCAATCCGGATATAGCTGCGTTTCGCAGAACGGTAGGCGCGTTCGGCAAGAGGGCCTTCGCCCGACATGGGGGGTTGCAAATGCCGCACCAAACCACGGATCAGCGTGTCAAGCGCGGGGACGATCAGCAACCAGAACAAGGTTGTGAAATGCGCACCGTTGGTCAGCAACCTCAATGTCGATGGGTCGCGCTGTGCGACCAGAAACTCAACCAGCAGCCAGATCGCCACCGAAACGCCGATGGCAAAATAGGGGTAATAATGCGCGACTTCTTCATCGAACTTCGTATGGTCCGGGTCCGTCCCCAGCATCATTTGCGAAAGCCCTTCGCGAGCAGTCCAGGCGATTACGGCGATATAGATGTGAATTGCGGCGTTCAGCCAGAAGCCAATGCGGGTATCGTCACCCGTGATGCCATTAAGCGCGTTGAACCGAACGACGAACAGCGTGAACCCGATCAGGATCAACAATCCGATCAGGTTGCGATGCAGGTACTTTGCCCAGTGGTCGTCTATATTGACCAACCGGAATTGAGGTTTCTCCGGTGCCAGAACAAAGCGTGACGCCGCTGCACCCAAACGCGGCACCCAGATAAGATAAAATACAAACGGAGCGGCATAGGTGATCTGTTCCGTTGTCAGAAGACCGCGGCCGACCGCGCGTATCACGACATAGAATACGATCAGCCCGGCGATTTCCCGGCAGAACCGACGAAACAGGTAGCTGACGGCGCCCCAAAGGTCGGCCTCGTCCGCCGCTTCGGTTGCCTCATGCCAGCGGCGGGTCAGGAATATAAACAGCTTTTCAGCAATAAACCCGACAACAAGCACTGAGAGGATAAGCCCGAACAGAGTAAAGACACCAGTCGTTCCGAACGTGTCACTAAAATTGCTGAACGCGGTTATCTGTGCCGTGACAATGTTGGGAACGGTGGTCAGAACATGAGTCCAAGACGTGACCATCTCTGCCCAGATATCGCTTATTTCCGTCAATGGGTCTTCTACGTTCGCCTTCTCGGCGGCTTGTTTTTCCGCCACGGCATCAAGGCGTTCCAATAGAATGGCGCGAACCTGGTCATCGGACATACGCGCGACCAGATCGTCGACCTGTTCGGGTGTCAGGTCTTCCGGAATGGTCACGGTAGAAGTTGAACCGGTGTCTTGTGCGTATAGCGGCACCGCCAAGAATAATGCGGAGATGATCGCCAAAACGAGGCGGGGTAGGTGGAACATGTATTTTCCCTCAAACACGAAATTGTATCGTTTTTTTGGGATCATATGCCTATGCGTGTTTTTTTCCCAGAGCTTTCGCTGGTTTAATGTAATGCCCTGGGCAAAAAAAAAGGCCGAGCTATAAGCTCGGCCGTAGTCCAACAGGGAGGTATGAAGATGATGAGCGTTTCAGCATCACCGCCTTCGAGTGCTCATTTAGGGGTCAGTTTGTGAACGTTCAAGATAATTAACCCTGTGATCTCTTCATGTCCGATATGCTGCATGCGCATAGCTACAGTTTTCCCATCTGTTTCAGCTGTTTGCGCTGCGCGATGATTTCGTCCTGCACAAAATCTCGGAACGCGCCAACGCGTTTTGAGTGCCGTAATTCTTCCGGGTAGGCCAAGTAGACCGGGACATCTGCGGTTTCGATGTCTGACAGGATGGGCACAAGGTGCGGAAAATCCTGCGTGACATAATCGGGCAGGACACCGATACCCAGATTGTGCAAAACGCCCTGAAGCACGCCAAAATAGTTGTTCACCGTCAGCAAGGAGCCGGGATTATAGGTCATCAGGTGGCGCACCATGGATGCACTGGCTCCAACCTGCGGAGCCGCAGGGGTCTGACAGATCAGACGGTGGTCCTTGATTTCGTCCAGTGATTGCAGCATGCCGCCATGGGTCTCGATATAGTCCTGGGTCGCATACAACATCATCTGAACTGTCATCAGACGTTTGCGCACCAGATCAGCCTGGCTTGGCTCTTTCATGCGGATGGCGACGTCGGCCTCGCGCATTGGCAGGTCAAGAACGCGTTCTTCAAGCATCAGGTCGATGTTCAGGTCAGGGTATTGCTCGTACAGCTTGGGCAGGCGCGGGGCTAACCAGAGTGTTCCGAACCCGAAAGTCGTCGTGACCCGCAAGACACCAAAGACCTCTTCTTCGCTGTCCCGAATACGCGCAGCAGCGGCATCAAGCCGTTTGGACATGGCGGATGTGGCGTCGAACAGCAATTCACCCTGTTCAGTAAGAATCAGCCCCCGGGCATGACGGTGGAAAAGAGTGGCATCCAGCGACTCTTCCAGTGCACGGATCTGTCGGCTTACGGCGGATTGAGACAGATTAAGCTTGTCTCCGGCGTGCGTGAGGCTGCCGGCATCGGCCACCGCGTGAAATATTCTAAGCTTGTCCCAATCCATCGCCGCAACTTTCGTTATCTTTCAGAAGCCCTATATGAAATAGGTAACAAGTTCTACATTCAAAGGACGAAATCGTTACATATCAGTGGATAAATTCTATACAGGTCAGAAATTATGACCTAAAATGAACCTAAGTAAAGCACACTGATCTGACGAGGGGAGACGTCTGATGAGCCAGCCACAGATAACGCTGAACGACCGGTTCGATCTTGAGAAAAACCCCGTTCTTCTGAACGGAACACAGGCGCTTGTGCGCTTGATGCTGATGCAAAAGGCCAGAGACCGGCAAGCGGGTCTTAACACCGCGGGATTGGTCACTGGATACCGCGGGTCTCCTTTGGGGGCAGTAGATCAGCAAATGATGCGGGCTCAGAAGCCGTTGGCCGAAAGCGACGTCACGTTTCAGTTCGGTTTGAACGAAGATCTGGCAGCCACCGCACTTTGGGGCAGCCAGCAGGCGGGTCTGCGCGGCGACAGCAAGTTCGATGGGGTATTCGGGCTTTGGTATGGCAAGGGTCCGGGCGTTGACCGATCCGGTGACGTCATGCGCCACGCAAACATGGCGGGTACAGCCAAACATGGCGGTGTGCTCATGGCGATGGGTGATGACCATACCGGCGAAAGCTCGACGGTGCTGCATCAGTCCGAATGGTCGCTGGTCGACATGTATATGCCTATCGTCAGCCCTGCTGGCGTTCAGGAAATCCTCGATTATGGAATTTATGGATTTGCACTCAGCCGTTTCGCGGGTGTCTGGGTCGGCCTGAAGACGATGAAGGACACGATCGAAGTCACCTCGGTCGTGGATGGCAGTCCGGACCGAATGCAGGTGGTCATCCCTGAATTCGATATGCCGGATGGCGGATTGAACATTCGATTGGGGGACACGCCGCATCTGCAGGAAACGCGCGTTATCGACTACAAGAGGTTCGCGGCCGAGACGTTTTCACACGCCAACAAGCTGGACAGGCGGATGTGGGGTAAACCCGGCGCCAAGATAGGCTTTGTCGCGGCAGGCAAGAACTGGCTGGACCTGACACATGCACTTTCGCTTCTGAATATTGACGAAGCCGAGGCCGAGCGTCTGAGCATTACCACCTACAAGGTGGGGCAGACTTTCCCGCTGGATATGGCCGGTTTCCACGACTGGGCCGAGGGGCTGGACCTGATCGTGATCGTCGAAGAAAAGCGCAAGCTGATCGAGGTTCAGGTCAAGGAGGCCATCTTTGACGACCGGCGCGGACGCCGGGTCTATGGCTGGTACAAAGGCGGTGCCGGGACGTTGCACCGGGAAGAACTGTTCCCGACGCGGGGTGCGCTTGACCCGATCATGATCGCTGAAAAGCTGGGCGAAATCCTGATTGAAGAGGGGCGCGAGACAGATGGTATCCGGGCCGGGCTGGCGTCTTTGTCAGAAGCGCGCCGGGCTGACAACGCGCAGGAAATTGCGACACGGCTTCCGTATTTCTGTTCCGGCTGTCCACACAACAGTTCGACCAAGGTGCCGGATGGCAGCCGCGCCTATGCCGGCATCGGCTGTCACTACATGGTACAATGGATGGATCGCGAGACGACCGGATTCACGCAAATGGGCGGGGAAGGCGCGAACTGGATCGGCGAGGCACCGTTTTCGACAACCAAGCATGTGTTCCAGAACCTTGGCGATGGCACGTACAACCATTCGGGCGTTCAGGCGATCCGGGCGGCGTTGTCCGCAGGTACCAACATCACCTTCAAGATCCTGTTCAACGACGCGGTCGCCATGACCGGCGGGCAGGACAATGAAGGTGACCTGACTGCCGAACGGATTGTTGCCGAGGTCAAGGCAATGGGTGTCCGAGAGGTGGCTCTGGTTTATGACGAAAAGGAAGACGTCAACTTCAAGGCTTTGCCCGCCAGCGTTCAGACATTCGAGCGAGCCGACCTCATGCAGGTGCAGGAGAAGTTTCGCGAGATCGAGGGTGTTTCGGTCATCGTTTATGTTCAAACCTGCGCCGCCGAAAAGCGCCGCCGCCGCAAGCGCGGTACATTCCCCGACCCCGACAAGCGGGTGTTCATCAACACCGATGTATGCGAAGGCTGTGGTGATTGCGGCGTACAGTCAAACTGCGTTTCGATCGTTCCCCAGCAAACTGAACTGGGTCGCAAGCGTGCCATTGATCAATCAAGCTGCAACAAGGATTTTTCATGCTTGAACGGTTTCTGCCCGTCTTTTGTGACGCTTGAGGGCGCGAAAATTCGCAAGGAGGCGACGACCGAAATTGATCTGCCGGATCTGCCAAAACCGGATCTGCCGAAGATCACCGGCACGCACAACGTCGTGATTACCGGTGTTGGCGGTACGGGTGTCGTCACCATTGGCGCCATCCTGGCGCAGGCGGCGCAGATTGACGGAAAAGGCGCGGGCATGATGGAAATGGCGGGCCTGGCGCAGAAAGGCGGCGCAGTTCACATCCACTGCAGATTGGCCAACCGCCCCGAGGACATCAGCGCGATACGTGTCGCCACTGGCGAGGCCCATGCACTGATCGGCGGTGATCTGGTGGTCTCGGCCGGCGCAAAAACGTTGGGCCTGACGCGTACCGGACGTACGGGTGCCGTCGTGAACAGTCATGAAACGGTGACTGGCGACTTCACGCGTGATACCGAGTTCAGCATTCCGACGGATCAGCTGGAACTGGCCCTGCAAGCGCGGTTGAAAGAAGATGTCTCTCTGTTTGATGCGACCGAACTGGCGCGCGCAGTGATGGGGGATTCAATATATTCCAACATGATGATCTTCGGCGCGACCTGGCAGCGCGGATTGTTGCCGGTCAGCCATCAGGCGATATTTGAGGCCATTGAGTTGAACGGCGCAGCAGTCGAACGCAACAAGCGCGCGTTTGATGTCGGCCGTTGGGCGGTTCTGCATCCAGACGAAGTACAATCCATCCTTTCCCCAACCCTGGCTGAAATGCCCAAGTCACTGGACCAAATCACTGCGTTCCGTGCGCAGCACCTGACGGACTATCAAGGTGCACGGCTGGCCAAGCGGTACCGCAAGCTGGTGGACAGTGTAGAGGACGCGGATGTACGCGAAGCGGTGGCAAAAGGCTATCACAAGCTGTTGTCGTACAAGGACGAGTACGAAGTTGCGCGCCTTCTGCTGACCAGTCGGGAAAAGGCGGCGGCAGAGTTTGATGGTGACTTCAAGATGACCTTCCATCTGGCCCCGCCGATATTCGGAGGATCGGGCAGCAACGGCAGGCCAAAAAAGCGTGCGTTCAGCGAATCCATCATGACTGCGTTGAAACTGTTGACCAAACTGAAAGCGTTGCGCGGGACGCCTCTGGACATTTTCGGGTATTCATCCGAACGCAAGATGGAACGCGCCCTGATCCGCCAGTATGAAAAGGACATGCGCGAAGTTTTGCCCCTGGTGTCGCAGGAGACGCGTGATGCGATTTCCGCTTTGGCCCGCTTACCGCTGGATATCCGCGGATTTGGGCCTGTACTGCGGGAAAATGAGGCCAAAGCTGCCAAGCGGAGAGAGGACCTGCTGGCATCCATCCGCAGCGGTGGGCCTGAATTACAGGCCGCAGCGGAGTAAATCGTCACTTGGGTGTCACGATAGCTGGTCAAAACTGCTGCTTGCATTTATTTTGCGCGCAGCAAAACGGAGCCCTACATGTCTTCTCGCCGTCATGTCGTTCGTGACATCTCGTATGCCCATTCCGCCGAAACCAGGGGGGGGCGGTTGGTTATCAGGCTGATGGAAAACTCCACGGGCCGGTTGCGTCTGATAAAACGGGCGGACGGGTACGAGAAAGAGGTCGCAAAGGGTCGCGATTTTTGGTCGGTTATGGTCGATCGCTATGGATTGACCTTGGATGTCGTTGGTGGCGCACTGGCGAATATCCCCAAAGAGGGTCCCCTTATCCTGATTGCAAACCATCCGTATGGAATTCTGGATGGCCTGATGATGGGTCACATTTTATCTCAGACCCGTGGTGATTTCCGAATTCTTGCAAATCGCGTTTTCCGCAAGGCCGAAGACCTGAACCGTATCGTTTTGCCAGTTTCGTTCGATGATACGAAAGAAGCGTTGAAGCTGAACCTGGATACGCGAAAAACCGCGTTGAACTACCTTGGGGATGGTGGCGCGATCGGGATTTTCCCTGGTGGTACGGTCAGCACTGGCGTTAATCCGTTCGCGTATCCCATGGATCCGGGTTGGCGCGGTTTTACGGCCCGTATGGTAGCCAAATCCAACGCCACTGTAGTTCCGGTTTTCTTCGACGGGCACACCTCACGTCTGTTTCAGATCGCAAGCCATATGCATAACACACTGCGCATGGGACTGCTGATCAAGGAATTCAAAAAACGTGTCGATACCCCGGTCAATGTGGTGATTGGCGCGCCGATCGGACGCGACATTCTGGACCCGCTGGGCAAGGATACGCGCAAGATGATGGATTTCCTGCGCAAAGCGACGTATGAGCTGTCTCCGACACCGCTGAAGTCGTATGACTATGGCTACGAGTTTGAGGAACGGCATCGCGCCTGAAGGGGCTAATGGCAGTAGGTATCTTTGATTCCGGATTGGGCGGTCTTACCGTCCTGAGCGTCGCGCAGACACGTCTGCCTGACGTTGATTTCCTGTATTACGCGGACAGCGCGCATGCCCCGTACGGTGTGCGCGATGCCGAGGACATCTATCAGCTGACCCGAAAGGCCGTGCAGGACCTTTGGGATCGCGGCTGCAATCTGGTGATTCTGGCTTGCAACACCGCCAGTGCGGCGGCGCTGCGTCGGATGCAGGAAGAAGGCGTGCCCGACGGCAAAAGGGTTCTCGGTGTCTTTGTTCCATTGATCGAAGCCCTGACCGAACGGCAATGGGGCGACAATTCCCCACCACGCGAAGTGGCGGTCAAGCATGTCGCCTTGTTCGCCACGCCCGCGACTGTATCCAGCCGGGCCTTTCAGCGCGAGCTGGCGTTCCGGGCAATTGGCGTGGATGTCGAGGCGCAGGCATGTGGTGGCGTTGTGGATGCCATTGAAGACGGTGACATGATCCTGGCCGAGGCGCTGGTGCGCAGCCATGTGGATGCTCTCAAACGCAAGATGCCCGAACCGCAGGCAGCCATTCTGGGCTGTACGCATTACCCGCTGATGGCCGAAGCATTTCAGGCGGCATTGGGACCTGACGTACAGGTCTACAGCCAGGGAGCGCTGGTTGCTGAAAGCCTTGCGGATTACCTGCGTCGCCACCCCAACATGTTGGGTAACGGCCCGGGAGGATTCCTGACAACGGGGAAACCCAATGTGGTGAGCGATCGGGCGACCCAGTTCCTCCGACGACAAATCACATTCGAGGCCGCCTGACTTAGGTCAAGGACGCGGCCGTTCTGCTTTCTTTATTTCAAGGCCGTCGCATCGGCGGTCGTAACATGTGACACACGTTGAGAAGAGGTCTGACATGACCCATAAAATCGCAATTCTGGGCGCCTCGGGCTATACCGGCGCGGAACTGGTGCGGCTGATCGCTGAACACCCGAACATGGATATCGTTGCGCTGGCCGCTGAACGGAAGGCGGGAATGACAATGGCGCAGGTTTTCCCCCATCTGCGCCACATGGACCTGCCGGATCTGTGCAAGATTTCCGAGATCGATTTTTCCCGGATCGCTCTGTGTTTTTGTGCCCTTCCGCACAAGACCAGTCAGGAAGTGATCAGTGCGCTGCCTAAGGATCTGAAGATCATCGACCTGTCTGCTGATTTCCGGCTGACTGACCCGGACGAATATGAAAAGTGGTACGGAAACCCGCATACCGCGCTCGAGCAGCAGGAAGAGGCCGTTTATGGCCTGACCGAGTTCTATCGCGACGAAATCCGGGACGCGCGACTGGTGGCGGGCACGGGGTGCAATGCGGCAACCGGGCAATACGTTCTTCGGCCGCTGATTTCTGCCGGAGTGATTGATCTGGACGATATCGTGCTGGATCTGAAATGCGCTGTTTCCGGGGCAGGGCGGTCGCTGAAAGAAAACCTGCTGCACGCCGAACTGAGCGAGGGCGCCAATGCCTATGCCGTCGGCGGGACCCACAGGCATCTGGGCGAATTCGATCAGGAGTTTTCCAAACTGGCCGGGCGTACGGTTCATGTGCAGTTCACACCGCACCTTATCCCTGCAAACCGGGGCATTCTGGCCACGACATACGTAAAAGGCGACCCGCTGAGCATCTATGAAACGCTTGCAAAGGCGTACGCGGACGAGCCTTTCATTCAGATGCTGCCAATGGGCGAGACACCGTCGACCCACCATGTGCGCGGGTCCAACTTCTGTCATGTCGGTGTTGTGGCAGATCGGATCGAACGGCGCGCGATCGTGATCGCGGCGCTGGATAACCTGACAAAAGGTAGCAGCGGCCAAGCCTTGCAGAACGCCAACCTGATGTTAGGTGAGATTGAAACCCAAGGCCTGATGATGGCTCCGTTATTCCCGTGAGGATGGTATGAAAACGCTCAAGAAACGTCGCCGAGTACAAGTCATTCTGGTAGCTGTCGTTGCCTTGGTGGCGTCGACGGCATTGATTGGGTATGCCATGCGCGATGGAATTAACTTTTTCCGCTCGCCAAGCCAGGTGATTGCCGAACCACCCAAACCGACCGAGGTCTTTCGGATTGGCGGCCTGGTCGAAGAAGGTTCGATCATCCGTGGGCAGGGTGAAACCGTGCGCTTTGTCGTTACCGATGGCGGCGAAAGCGTCAAGGTTTCTTTTACCGGCGTCCTGCCTGACCTGTTCTCTGAAAATCAGGGTATGGTGGGCACCGGAAGCTACGTGAACGGCGTGTTTGAAGCCACTGAAATTCTTGCAAAACATGACGAGACTTACATGCCTAAGGAAGTCGTGGACGCGTTGAAGGAACAGGGTGTATACAAAGAGGCCGAAGACAGCTGATCCAACCGGATTTCGTATTGAGGGCGTTGCGCGCGGGATGCGGGCAGCGCCCTTAATCATTCGAGCTTGTTAATCCTTTTTCAGGATCGTCAGCGCCATTCAACGAAATGAGGGCGCCATGCAAACGGTTCGGCAGATTGCCAAAGAAATTGTGCATCGGGAAGGCGGGTTCGTAAGCGACCCGGACGATCCGGGCGGGACAACCAAGTTTGGTGTCACGATCCATACTATGCGCAGGCTTGGATTGGATCTGACCGGGGATGGGCTGGTTGACGAAATGGACGTTCGGGCGCTTACTCAACGCGAGGCAGTCGATATCTTTGTTCAGCACTACTTTGAAAAACCGCGTATCGCGCTGCTGCCAGAGGTTCTGCATGCTTCTGTCTTCGATATGTATGTGAATGCGGGTGCACAGGCGGTGAAAATTCTGCAACGGCTATTGCGCGAAATGGGGTTTGAAGTTGTGGCAGATGGCGTGATCGGCGTGCAAACGGCGCAGGCGTGCGAAGAGGCGGCACAGCCTGATCCCAATGCGCTGCGCGATGCGTACGGCGTGGCGCGGCGGAACTATTACTTTCGGCTCGCCGACAAACGCCCGGCATCCAGAAAATACGCGCGCACCCGGTCCGGGGTCAAAGGCGGCTGGATCAAAAGGGCCGAAGAGTTTCTGTCGCCGCGCTATCGTTTGTCAGAAAGTGAATTCAACGAAAGGGTTTCGGCATGGGGCTGATTTCGGGAGTATTGGCGCTGTTGTTCGGGGGCGGTCGCAACGCTGTGCGTGAAACGGTTGAAATATACCGGGAAAACGCTGAGTCTCGTGCTCAGAGAACAACAGAGTTGCAAAGCCAGGCCATGACGCAGTTTGGCGGAGAGTTTCAGGTTGCTGAGAAAGGCCTGTTCGACCGCGTCATGGATGGTGTCAACCGGTTGCCGCGCCCGGCTTTGGCACTTGGAACGCTGGGATTGTTCGTTGCCGCAATGGTAAATCCACTGTGGTTTGCCGAACGTATGCAGGGCATTGCACTGGTGCCGGAACCTCTTTGGTGGTTGCTGGGCGTGATTGTGTCTTTCTATTTCGGTGCGCGCCATCAGATCAAAATGCAGGATTTTCAGCGGGATATAGGTGCAGCGATGCAGCGCTTGCCGACGGTCATGGGAAACATAGAAACGGTACGGGCCATGCGCAGCGACAGTCCGGGCGTCGCCGACCCTGGCCCCGATGCCAACCTGATACAGAACGCCTCACATCTCGACGCGAACCCTGCACTGAACGATTGGCGCAGGCTTCGGGGGCGCTGACCCGCGACACTATGTGCCCCCGGATCATGCGAAAGTTAATGGCCCCCGGTTCGGCCTCGGAGTATATTCCGGGACATGATTACAGAGCTCGGCCACTTCGCCCTTATCCTCGCCTTTTTCGTTGCCATCGTGCAAAGCGTGGTGCCTTTGATCGGCGCTTCAAAAAACTGGACCGGCTGGATGGCGTTTGCAGAGCCTGCTGCCATCGTCCAGTTCCTGCTAACTGCGTTTTCCTTCGGTGCGCTGATCTGGGCTTTCATAATGTCGGATTTTTCGCTGCGGATCGTGGTCGAAAACAGTCATTCAGCAAAGCCTATGCTTTACAAGATCAGCGGGACGTGGGGAAACCACGAGGGGTCGATGCTGCTGTGGGTGCTGATTGTCACTCTGTTCGGAGCGATGGCAGCTTTCTTCGGGGGCGGGTTGCCACCAAGCCTGAAGGCGCGTGTGCTGGCGGTACAATCATCCATCGCAGTCGCGTTTTTCGCATTCATTCTGTTAACTTCGAACCCGTTTGACCGGCTGGCAATAGCACCATTCGACGGTCGCGATCTGAACCCTCTCCTGCAGGATCCCGGTTTGGCTTTCCACCCGCCGTTTCTGTATCTCGGCTATGTGGGTCTGAGCATGGCTTTCAGCTTTGCCATCGCGGCACTGATCGAAGGGCGTATCGATGCGGCCTGGGGGCGATGGGTTCGCCCATGGACGCTGGCTGCCTGGGTCTTTCTGACCATAGGTATCGCGCTGGGGTCCTGGTGGGCCTATTATGAGCTGGGCTGGGGCGGTTTCTGGTTCTGGGACCCGGTTGAGAACGCTTCGTTCATGCCGTGGCTTCTGGCGGCGGCGCTGCTGCATTCCGCAATCGTTGTGGAAAAGCGCGAGGCGCTGAAAAGCTGGACCATCCTGCTGGCGATCATTGCATTCGGGTTTTCGTTGATCGGGACATTCATCGTTCGTTCAGGGCTGCTGACGTCGGTTCACGCCTTTGCCAATGATCCCGAGCGTGGTGTCTTTATTCTGATCATTCTGGTGATCTTTATCGGTGGCGCGCTGACCTTGTTTGCAGCACGGGCGCAGGCTATGGAGGCCAAGGGTGTCTTCGGCATGGTCAGCCGTGAAAGCGCGCTGATCGTGAACAACGTGTTGTTGGCGGTCAGTTGTTTCGTGGTTTTTGTCGGCACCATGTGGCCGATGTTGGCCGAGATGATGTTTGATCGAAAACTCTCGGTCGGGGCTCCGTTTTTCAATGCTGCTTTTTCACCGTTCATGGTACTGCTGGGATTAATTCTGCCGATTGGATCGATGCTGCCGTGGAAACGCGGGCGGATTGGAAAGACAGCTTGGTCCCTGCGTTATGCCTTTGGTCTGGCTCTGGCGATTTCCTTGTTGGTTTGGGCGATGCAGACCGGGCGCAGCGCTTTGGGGCCAGTGGGTCTGTTCCTTGGGGCGTGGATTACGTTTGGCGCCACAGTTGATTTGTGGAGCCGTACAGGTCGCAACGGCAGTCTGAAACGCTTGTTCCGTCTGCCGGGCGCGGATTGGGGCAAAGCCGTCGCTCATACCGGACTGGGGGTCACTATCTTTGCCATTGCCGGCCTGACGGCGTGGGAGGACGAGGATATTCGCGTCGCTCAGCTCAAACAACCTTTCGAAGTCGGGCAGTTCACACTGACGCTGCAAGACGTCCGTCGGGTTGAGGGGCCGAACTATTTCTCGACCACGGCGGATGTTCTGATTGAAAAGAATGGCCGCCCGATCGGGACATTGCATCCCGAAAAACGGGATTACCCCGTTGCGCGAATGCCCACGACAGAAGCCGCGATCGATTATCGTTTCCTTGGGGATCTCTATGTCGTGATCGGCGATCAACAGGCAGATGGCGGCTGGGTCATGCGAACCTATATCAAGCCGCTGGCAAACTGGATCTGGGGTGGATGTATCCTGATGGCGCTCGGCGGTGTCCTGAGCCTGTGTGACAGGCGGTTCCGCGTGGCCGCAGGTGCCAGAAAAACCCCGGTTGGCGGAGTACCTGCGGAATGAAACGCCTTGTTCTGATTCTGATGATGCTCGCATCACCTGTCTTTGCGGTTCAGCCTGACGAAGTACTGGATGACCCTGTTCTGGAACAACGGGCACGCGATCTCAGCGCCGGATTGCGTTGCCTTGTGTGTCGCAATGAAAGCATTGACGAAAGCAACGCAGATCTGGCCCGAGACCTGCGTCTGCTGCTGCGGGAACGGTTGGTCGCAGGGGATACGGACGAACAGGCCATCGCGTTTATCGTAGATCGGTTTGGCGAATACGTCCTTCTGAAGCCGACCACCAGCGGCTCGAACCTGCTTTTGTGGTTGGCAGGGCCCATCATGCTGTTGATCGCTGCTGTGGTTGGGCTGAACTTTCTCCGAGCCCGGGCCAAGGCTCATGCTTCGGTTGACTCCGCGGCGTTGAGCGACGACGAAAAAGAACGTCTGCGTCAAATTCTTGAAGACTGACGCGTGGTTCCGCTTTTCCCGTTCCGTCAGGGCCAGTAAGTGTGCAAAAACACTTGGCGCGACGGGAGGGTTTTCATGAATTACGAAACGGTTGCTTTGGATATTACAGACAGTCTGGCAGTTCTGACACTGAACAGGCCGGACAAGATGAACGCACTGACCACTCAGATGCGGGCAGAGATTACTCACGCCATGAAAGACGCAGCGGTCAAGGCCCGCTGTATAGTTATCACCGGTGCTGGTCCTGCGTTTTGTTCGGGGCAGGACCTGGGTGATGCGTCGTCAACCGGCAAGATCGATCTGGAACGGTCGTTGCGCGATGAATATGAACCGATGTTGGACACGATCCACAATTGCCCGGTGCCCACGATTGCCGCGGTTAACGGACCGGCAGCCGGGGCAGGCGCCAACCTCGCCCTCTGTGCCGACGTGGTAATTGCGACGGAAAGCGCCTATTTCCTGCAGGCATTTGCACGTATCGGCCTGCTTCCTGATGCTGGGGGAACATGGTTCATGCCTCGCCAGATGGGGCTGGCCAAAGCAATGGGCGCGGCCTTGTTTGCAGACAAGATCACTGCAAAGCAGGCGGATGAATGGGGCATGATCTGGGAAGCCGTGCCGGATGACGTATTTGTCGACCATTGGCGCAAAAGGGCAGAGTATCTGGCGAAAGGTCCCACGGCGGCCTATGACGCGATCAAGCGGGCCATTCGCGGAACCTACGAAAACACCCTGCAACAGCAGCTTGAGACCGAGGCGCACCTGCAAGGCAAATGTGGCCGCTCCAGAGATTTCGCCGAAGGCGTGGTGGCCTTCATGGAAAAACGCCCTCCGAAATTCGAAGGGCGCTGATCAGGCTGGTATCATGCGCGGCGGCGGCGGCGTGTGCGGCGTTCCGGTGCCGCATCGTCATCCGTCCCGTCCGAGGCGGATGTGAACGGACCCAGAGCATCAGCAATCTGATCGAGAGTCGGGCGTTCGCCACGAGGCGTGGTGTCCAACGCTTCACGCATCTTGCGCAGGTGATCGGGCATGGTTCCGCAGCACCCGCCAATGATAGTCGCGCCGGCATCCCGCGCCATGGCGGCATACTGCCCCATCAGCTCGGGCGTGCCGTCATAGTGGATGTGACCATCCACGTATTTTGGAATGCCTGCGTTGCCCTTCGAGATCAGTGGGCGCTCAGTCCCTTGCGCGGCAAAACCCAGAACGGTGCGCAGAATGTCAGATGCGCCAGTGCCGCAATTGGCGCCAAACGCGATAGGCGGATTCGGCAAGGTTTCGACCAGTTGGGCCAGATCGGCTGATGTCACACCCATCATCGTGCGACCGGCCGTGTCAAAGCTCATCGTGCCGCACCAGGGCATGTCGGTCAGGGCAAAGGCTTCGGCAGCGGCGCGGAACTCTTCGGGTGCGCTGATGGTTTCCACCCACAGAATATCCACGCCACCTTCTTTCAGCGCTTCAGCCTGTTCGTGGAACATTTCCACTGCTTCGGCGTGCGACAGGCTGCCGACCGGTTCCATGATTTCTCCGGTTGGGCCGACCGATCCTGCAACAATGACAGGTCGTCCGGCTTTGTCGGCGACTTCACGTCCCAGCTCTGCACCGATGCGGTTCAACTCTCCCACGCGATTTTGCGCGTCGTGCAGTTTCAGCCGTGCCGATGTGCCGCCGAATGTGTTGGTCAGGAACAGGTCGCTGCCTGCATCAACCGAACCCTGATACAGCGCCCGGATCTTGCCCGGAGCATCCACGTTCCAAAGTTCAGGAGCGTCACCAGACTGCAGGCCCATGTTGAACAGGTTCGTCCCTGTTGCACCATCGGCCAGAATGGCGTCATTGGTTTCCAGAAGCTTGCTCAGCGCGTTTGTCATAGGGTTGATCCAGAAAAAGGCGCAAAACGCCGTTAAAAAAGAGACGCCCCGTGTCTCATGACCAAGGCGTCAAATCAAATTCATAAAACTCATGAAGATCATGAGTCAGGCACCTGAGGTTCAGCCTTTCTCGCTCAGGACCTGCGCCTTGGCTTCCGGCAGAAGATCGGCCATTTTTGCGCGGATTTCGTCGTCCGAGGACAGGTTTCCGAGATCGCCCGAAACCTTGCGTACGACATCTTCGTGTCCGGCTTCCTCAAAGTCTGAAATTACAACCGTCCTTGCATATTCCTCTGCATCTGCACCAGTTTTACCAAGCTTTTCTGCGGCCCACAGACCCAGAAGTTTGTTGCAGCGGGCCTGCGCCTTGAACTGCATCTCTTCATCATGGGCAAACTTGGCTTCAAAGGCGTTTTCGCGTTCGTCGAACGTGGTCATAGGGTAAGGACCTCTTGGGTTACATCTTGTTTCCTGATGATATGACTATACGACGTCCCATACGCAAGGGATTTGCGCTGCGTCAAAGCCTCTCGGGTACATGAACTTGCGGGAAATGGGTGCTTGGACTATGAGGACGCCAACGTGAGGGGACTCAATCCCTCTGTGCAGAGTGGAAAGGTCGCTTATGGCGCGTCGCAAGAAAATCTACGAAGGCAAGGCCAAGATTCTGTACGAAGGCCCTGAACCGGGCACGATCGTTCAGTATTTCAAAGATGACGCTACTGCCTTCAACGCGGAAAAGAAGGACGTGATCGACGGTAAGGGGGTGCTCAACAATCGCCTGTCCGAGTTCTTCATGACCGGCCTGACCCAGATCGGCATCCCGAACCACTTCATTCGCCGCCTGAACATGCGTGAGCAGTTGGTTCGCAACTGCGAAATCGTTCCGCTGGAAGTGATCGTGCGCAACTATGCCGCCGGATCGATGTCCAAGCGTCTGGGTATCGCAGAAGGCACCCAACTGCCCCGACCGATCGTCGAGTATTGCTACAAGGACGACTCGCTGGGTGACCCGCTTGTCACCGAAGAACACATTGCCGCTTTTGGCTGGGCCAGCCAGCAGGACATGGACGATATCCTCAGCCTCGCCCTGCGGGTGAACGACTTCATGAGCGGTGTGATGCTAGCGGTGGGCATCCGTCTGGTGGACTTCAAGATCGAGATCGGACGCGTGTTCGAAGGCGACTATCAGCGCCTGATCGTTGCTGATGAAATCAGCCCCGACAGCTGCCGCCTGTGGGATATCGAAACCGGCCAGAAACTGGACAAGGACGTCTTCCGCCGCGATTTGGGCAGTTTGACCGACGCCTATTCCGAAGTTGCACGCCGACTGGGCGTCCTGCCCAGCAACAATGTCACCAAACCGACGCTGATCAACTAAGCAGGGTTGGATCGGAACCTCGCCAAAGCGCCGCGGCTGTGTTTGCGGCGCTTTTTCGTTGGCGGTTGAATTTGACAGCCTCCCGTTACCTGAGCATGTTTGCCCCGTGCAGTCACAAAAGGTTCAGGATGGGTGTCAAATGGCTGAACTGTTTGATCAGACGGTGTTTCTGAAGTTTCTGGCAGCCGTGCTTGCAATCTTCAATCCGCTGTACAATATCCCGATCTTTCTGAGCATGACCAAGAACTGTACTGCGGCCGAACGGCGGCATGTTGCGGTCGTTGTTACGATTTCGGTTACTGTTATTGCGCTGACCGCGGTTGTGATCGGGGAAGAAGTGCTCGGGGTGTTTGGTATTGATGTGCCGTCTTTTCGGATTGCTGGCGGGATCATCATTTTCGGAATCGGGATGTCGATGTTGAAGGCCGAGGACAGGCCGCCGGGCGATCAGGCTGCGATGGACGACGGGCATGAGCGCAAATTGAATTTCGCCGTCGTACCGCTGGCCATTCCTCTGACCATCGGGCCGGGCACGATTGCCATTACGATTGTTTTTTCGCACCAACTCTCTAACGGCGCCGAAATCTTGACGCTGGGTTCGGCGATCCTGATTGCCTGCGCGATCGTGGGGCTGGGTTTGTTGTTCGCAGATCAGATCTCGCGCCTGTTGGGTGAGACAATGATCAATGTCCTGACCCGGATCATGGCAATCCTGCTGGTCGCCGTCGCGGTCGAGATGGTTCTAACGGGCACGTTCCATGCAATTGATGCGCATTATCCGGGATTGGTCAAAGAAAGCGGATAGTTGGATTGCTGCGGCAAACTGCTTTGCAAACAGGGTTGTCGAATGCCATTTGGCGCGCTATCCCCCGCGCAACGGAATGGGCCGCAGATTGCGGCCCGCAGGTGGAGTTGCCAAAATGAAAGCACGGGTTCATGTGATGCTCAAGAACGGGGTGCTGGACCCGCAGGGCGAAGCAGTTCGGCACGCATTGGGTGCAATGGGCTTTGATCACGTCGAAGGTGTGCGTCAGGGCAAGGTCATCGACCTTGAACTGGCCGACGGCGCGACCGAAGCAGATGTGACCGAGATGTGCGAAAAGCTGTTGGCCAACACGGTTATCGAACGCTACGAGATCGAACTGGTCTGATTGAATGCGGGCCGCGCGTCTGATCACCTCCCGTCAGCCGCTTGAGGTAACGACGATCCCGGATCCCGCACCTGCGGAAGACGGCGTGATCGTGCGGGTGCTGGCCTGCGGCGTGTGCCGGTCAGACTGGCACGCGTGGTCTGGTTCGGATCCGGACGTCGTCTTGCCCATCACTCCCGGGCATGAATATTGCGGAGAGGTGGTTTCAGTCGGCGCGCGCGTCACCCGGTGGCGTGTCGGGGATCGGGTGATCGCACCTTTCATTCTGGCTTGCGGCCGGTGTCCGGATTGCGCGCAGGGTCATCAGACGATCTGCCCCGATCAGGTTGTACCGGGGTTCACCTGTGACGGCGCTTTTGCGGAATACATAGCGGTGGCGCATGCCGATGCGAACCTGACGTCATTGCCGGACAGTATTGCGCCGGAAACCGCGGCCGCGTTGGGGTGTCGGGTGACGACAGCCTGGCAGGCTCTGGTCGGTCGGGCAAAGGTTCAGGGTGGTGAATGGATCGCTGTCTTCGGCGGCGGCGGAGTAGGGATATCCACGCTTCTTTTGGGTAAGGCGCTTGGCGCTCGTGTCGTGGTTGTCGATATCACGGATGATAAACTGAACTATGCCAAGGCTCTGGGCGCTGACGCGGCGGTCAATGCGGCTACCTGCGATGCGCCGCAGGCGGTGAAGGATCTCACCGGTGGCGGTGCTCATGTTGCGATTGAGGCGCTTGGCGTTGAAGTGACGACCGTTTCAGCAATGCGATCCCTGCGTAAAATGGGGCGCTTGGTGCAGATCGGGATGCCTGCCGGGGACCACACTCAGATGGCGTTGCCGATGGATGTTCTTTATTCCGGTCAGCTTTCTGTCTTCGGAACGCGTGGAATGCCAAGCTGGCGCTATCCCTCTTTGTTGTCGCTGATTGCAGGCGGCGGAGTTGAACTGAGCCCATTGGTCACGCGAAAAATATCTCTGAACCAGGTGAGCACAGAGCTTGCCGCCTTTGACCATTCAACTCCTCCGGGTGTTGCGGTCGTCACCGATTTTGTCTCGTAGGAGGGCCCGCCATGCGTGCAGCCGTAATCGTATTCCCCGGATCAAACTGTGACCGAGACCTCGCGGTCGCTTTCGAGCAGGCCGGTTTTCAGGTCGACATGGTCTGGCACAAAGATGCCGCGCTGCCGGAAGGCATTGATATCGTAGGCGTTCCAGGTGGTTTTTCCTATGGCGACTATTTGCGCTGTGGTGCAATTGCCGCGAAATCTCCGATCTGCAAGGCCGTGGTCAATCACACCGAACGCGGCGGTTACGCCTTGGGGATTTGCAACGGATTTCAGGTTCTCACGGAAACGGGTATCCTGCCGGGGGCGCTGTTGCGAAATGCCGGGTTGAAATACATCTGCAAGACCGTGGGCCTGAAAGTCGCAACCAGCGACAGTGTTTTTACCGGCGGCTACAATGCGGGCGACGTGATCGGTATTCCGATCGCGCATCACGACGGCAACTATTTCGCAGATGACGCGACGCTGGCGGCGTTGAGGGATCAGGACAGGATCGCATTCACCTATACCGAGAACCCCAACGGTTCGGTCGGTGATATCGCGGGGATCCTTTCCGAAAACCGTCGTGTTCTGGGTATGATGCCGCACCCCGAACGCGCGGCGGACCAAGGGCATGGCGGCACCGACGGGGCGGCGCTGTTCCGCGCATTGTCAGGTGTGTTTCAAGCGGCGTGACTTGAGGTCACGCGCGCCCACGCGTAACGTCTGACCATGAACTCGGACGTGCGATCAGGCTGGTCAAAACTGCTGAAACCGTTTCGCGGCGCCCCATTGGGGTGGCGGCTGCGGCTGGCTGTTCTGGTTTTGATGGTGGCGACAATCACAACGGTTTGGGTCACCAACCGTCTGCTGACTGACAGGTTCACCGAATCCACACGCAACCGGGCCGAGCTGCGCCTTGCGCTGTATTCCGGTAATTTGCTGAGCGAATTGCGGCGCAATTCCATCGTGCCGCAATTGCTGGCGCGGGATCCGACCCTGATTTCGGCGTTGCAATCCAGGGACTATTCGCTGTCGACGCAGCGATTGATTTCTTTCGTCGAAGAAATCGGTGCGGCGTCGCTGAGGTTGTTGGATGGTGACGGGCGAACGGTTGCAGCGACAGATCGGAGTAAACTGGGCGAGGCACACAGGAACACTTCGTATTTCGTGGACGCGATCCGGTCAAATGCGACGATCTTTTCCGTCATACCCAAGGAATCCGGCGGGTACAGCTTTGTCTACTCACGGCGACTTGAAAACAGCGCTGAAATACTGGGCGTAATTGTTGTCGAAGTCGATCTGCAAAAGTTTGAACAGGCCTGGGCCGGTATTTCTGATGCGGTGATGGTTACAGACAGCACCGGAACCATCATCTTGTCTACTGAGCCGCGCTGGCGAGGTCTAGATGAGGGCTCGGCCCTGCTGCGTCAGCCACCCCAAGGGGCCATCCAGCGGGCCATTCGCGCAACGACCGACTGGACAGCTTTGCCACCCGACGCCTACCTGCAAGGCGAGGCGGTAATGCGTCTGGAAACGCGCATTCCATTCCGCGGCTGGCAAATGACGTCATTCACGACCTATGCCTCGATCCGCGAGAAAGTGAACAGCGTTCTGGCGCTCGAGATCATGGGATTTGCGATTCTTCTGGCGCTGGCGTTCTACGCGCTGAGCCGACGCGCGACGTTGCGCATGACCCTGTTTCAGCGCGAGTCGGCAGAGCTTCGCGCATTGAACGCCCGGCTACAGCGGGAAATCGCTGAACGCGAACGGGTTGAAAAGACGTTGGATTTGGCTGAACAGACCCTTGCCCAAAGCTCGAAACTGGCGGCATTGGGTGAGATGTCAGCCGCGGTCAGTCACGAGCTGAATCAACCGCTGGCTGCAATGAAAACCTATCTGGCCGGTGCCCGTCTGCTGTTGCGTCGAAACCGGCCTGAAGAAGCGCTGGCAAGTTTCGGTCGCATCGATGGTCTGATCGAACGGATGGGGGCGATTACGCGGCAGCTCAAATCTTACGCCCGCAAGGGGGCGGACGCGTTTTCACCTGTAAACCTTGGCGAAGCACTGGCCTCTGCCTTGTCGATGATGGAACCGCAGTTGCGCCAGCGCCATGTCAAGATCACTCAGATCCTGCCTGAAGAACCGGTGATGGTGATGGGGGACCGGATGCGGATCGAGCAGGTTATGGTCAACCTCTTGAGAAACGCGCTGGACGCCACCAAATCAATGGCAGAGCCAGATGTGGAAATCATCCTGGCGGCGGGTGATACGGCTGTACTGACGGTGCGCGACAACGGGCATGGGATCGAGAATATCGAGAACCTGTTCGAGCCGTTCTATACCACCAAACAACCCGGAGATGGAGTTGGGCTGGGGCTTGCCATCTCGTCAGGGATCGTGAACGACCATGGGGGACGGTTGACTGCGCGCAACGGCCAATACGGCGGTGCGGTGTTTGAAATGCAGTTGCCAGCACTGGGAAGCGACGGCCTCGAGGCCGCGGAATAACGAGGAATGACTATGGCACAGGCCATGAAAATTGCCATTGTGGATGACGAACAGGACATGCGCCAGTCAATCAGCCAATGGCTTGCTTTGTCCGGATATGACACGGAAACCTTTGCCAGCGCGGAAGATGCGCTCAAGGTTCTGGGTCCGGATTATCCAGGGATCGTAATCTCGGATATCAAGATGCCGGGTATGGATGGCATTCAGCTTCTGAAAAAGCTGATGGGAGCCGACAGTACCCTGCCGGTGATCATGATCACCGGTCACGGTGATGTCCCGATGGCGGTTGAGGCGATGCGGGTTGGCGCGTTTGATTTCCTTGAAAAACCGTTCAATCCAGACCGTATGTCTGAGCTGGCCAAACGCGCCAGCAATGCGCGCCGACTGACACTGGACAACCGTGCGCTGCGGCGCGAGCTGTCCGGTGGCACGCAGATCATGAACAAGCTGATCGGTGCCAGCCCGGTTATGGAGCGGCTGCGTGAGGATATTTTGGATCTCGGCCAGGCCGACGGTCATGTGTTGATCGACGGAGAAACCGGAACCGGGAAAACCCTTGTAGCACACGCGCTTCATGCTGTTGGCAGCCGTGCAGGCAAGAAATTTGTCCTTGTATCCTGTGCTGCGCTTGAAGAAGACGCACTGGCCAAGCGTCTCTTTGGTCCGATGATGCCCGAGGATGCGCAACTGCCTGCCATCGAAGAGGCGCGGGGCGGGACGCTGGTTCTGGAAGATGTCGAAGCGTTGAGCGATACGTTGCAGGCCAAGCTGTTGAGCGTGATGAACGAGCAAGGCACACCTGCGGAGACTCGGATCGTTGCCATCTCGAACTTGCAGGAGGCGGGCAAGACGTCGGAAGACGTGCTGCGCCCAGATCTGTTCTATCGCCTGGCGGCGCTGCGCATCACCATGCCACCGTTGCGCCAGCGTGGGGAAGATATCCTGACCCTGTTCACCCGTCTCAGTGAGCAGTTTGCCGAGGAATATGGTTGCGATGCACCTCAGGTGAGCGCGCAGGAGGCGGCGCAGTTGTTGCAGGCCCCCTGGCCGGGCAATGTGCGTCAGTTGATCAATATTGCCGAACGGGCGGTGCTTCAGTCGCGTCGTGGGTCAGGCACGATCGCGTCGCTTTTGATGTCGGATCATGAGGAAATGCAGCCGGTGATGACGACCGAAGGCAAGCCGTTGAAAGAATATGTCGAAGCGTTCGAGCGAATGCTGATCGACAACACGATGCGCAGGCACAAGGGCTCGATTGCGTCTGTCATGGATGAGCTGTGCCTCCCGCGTCGGACGCTGAACGAAAAGATGGCGAAATACGGCCTCCAGCGTTCGGATTATCTTTAAGCGATGCGATCGGGGGCTCTGCCCCCGTCGCCTATGACGCCTCCCCCGAGATATTTTTGGCCAGATGAAGTGGATCCGTCACGCTGGTTGGGTGATGGAATGCAGTTTGCCCATTGTCTTTTCCACAGGGTTGCTTTTATTGTGTCCGAACGGGCCGGGTGTATTTGACGCCTACAAGTCCCGAATCTTTGAGTTTCGCTGCTGATCCGTTGGTGAGGATCAAGACCTCGCGGTTCAGCAGACCGATTGTGCCTCGATAGGGGCAGTAGAGTACCTGAGCCCGGAACATCTGGGCGAAAGGAATAAATGGGCAGGCTGCGTTCAGACGCGCCTGTCGGAGAAGAACCGCGATGACGCGCGCGCAACGATTGAGAGAACGGGCAGGGGGCCAAAGCGCCAGACCCTGCCGCGCGCCGTCCGATATCGCCCTGACAAGACACCTCCCCAAAAGCGCCTGTCCGCCTGGACAGGTCAGGACAACGCGTTTGGCGCGGTGCACCAAGGACACATGGCTAAGAAAATGCTTATCGATGCCACCCACGCGGAAGAAACCCGCGTCGTGGTGGTGGACGGAAACAAGGTCGAGGAGTTCGATTTTGAGTCCGAAAACAAACGCCAGCTTGCTGGCAACATCTATCTTGCAAAAGTAACACGGGTTGAGCCGTCACTGCAGGCGGCTTTTGTGGATTATGGCGGGAACCGGCATGGTTTCCTGGCGTTTTCCGAAATTCATCCGGACTATTACCAGATCCCCGTTGCTGACCGCGAGGCGCTGATGGAGGAAGAGCGCGCCTATGCCGAGGCAATGAAGGCGCGCGATGAGGCTGAAGAGGCCAAACCCAAGAAGCGGCGTTCCCGGACACGTTCAAAGGCCGCGGATGTGAAATCCGACGATCCGGTCGAATCGATGGAGGTGTCGACGGAACCATCCGGCATGGAAACCATTGATTTGGATGAGGGTGACGATTCCAACGGAGACGTGCCCGAGGGTACCTCGCCGATGGAAGTCGTCGCTGAAACTCCGGTAGAGGAGCCAGATGGTGACGACGCGCTGGCGGCCGAAGAAGCGGCTGTAGCCGCATCGGATGAGGACGCGTTAGACGTTGCCGAGGTTGTCACGGAACAGGCTGTCGAGGCGTCGAAAAACGACGCAGACGATCAAGCCAAGGAGGCTGTGGAACCCGAAGAAGCAGTTCAATCGGAAGGGGATGAAACCCAATCTGAATCGGCGCAAACAGAAGAACCTGTTGACGCTTCTGAGGATCAACAGGACTCCGATGAGGACGGCAACGATACGCTGAACGCTGACGCTGCTTCAAAAGACGCTTCGATTGAAACGGTAGCTGATGAGGATGACAGCGAAGACATTCGTCCGCCGCGCAAACCGCGCCCGCGTCGCTACAAGATACAGGAAGTCATCAAAGTACGTCAGGTCCTGCTGGTTCAGGTCGTCAAGGAAGAGCGCGGTAACAAGGGTGCCGCTCTGACCACGTATTTGTCGCTGGCCGGTCGCTATTGCGTTTTGATGCCGAACACGGCGCGCGGCGGCGGCATCAGCCGTAAGATCACCAATGCGCCGGACCGTAAAAAACTGAAAGAGATTGCTGCGGAAATTGATGTGCCTACCGGGGCTGGTCTGATCATTCGGACTGCAGGGGCCAAACGCACCAAATCCGAGATCAAGCGCGACTATGAATACCTGCAGCGCATGTGGGAACAGATCCGCGAACTGACGCTGAAATCCATTGCGCCCGCGAAAATCTATGAGGAAGGCGACCTGATCAAACGGTCGATCCGTGATCTTTATAACCGCGATATCGACGAAGTTCTGGTTGAAGGCGAGGGCGGATACCGCATCGCCAAGGATTTCATGAAGATGATCATGCCGTCTCACGCCAAGAACGTGAAACGGTATGAGGATGCGCTGCCGCTGTTCGCGCGCTATCAGGTGGAAAGCTATCTGGCGGGGATGTTCAACCCGACCGTACAGTTGAAATCCGGTGGCTATATCGTGATCGGCGTGACTGAAGCACTGGTGGCGATCGACGTGAACTCGGGCCGTGCCACGAAGGAAGGGTCGATCGAGGAAACCGCGCTCAAGACCAACCTTGAGGCTGCTGAAGAGGTTGCACGGCAGTTGCGTCTGCGCGATCTGGCCGGTCTTATCGTGATCGACTTCATCGATATGGATGAGCGCAAGAATAATGCGGCCGTTGAAAAGCGTATGAAAGAGCGGTTGAAAACCGACCGTGCGCGCATCCAAGTGGGTCGTATTTCGGGCTTTGGCTTGATGGAAATGAGCCGTCAGCGCCTGCGCCCCGGTATGATCGAGGCAACGACACAGCCTTGCCCTGCGTGTCATGGCACCGGCCTGATCCGCTCGGACGACAACATGGCTTTGTCTATCCTGCGTCAAATTGAAGAAGAAGGTACCCGTCGACGTTCGCGCGAAGTGTTAGTACGCTGCCCGGTTAGCATCGCCAACTTCCTTATGAACCAGAAACGGGAACATATTGCGCAGATTGAGGCGCGGTACGGCCTGTCGGTAAGGATCGAAGGGGATATTCATCTGGTCAGCCCGGAATTCTCGATGGAGAAATTCAAGACGGCCAGCAGGATCGTTCCCGAGGCCACGGCGCCTGTCGTGTCGGTCGATGCGTCGCTGATGGATCTTGTCGATTCCTCTGACGAGGAAGAGGCTGAAGAGGAAATCGCTCAGACCGAAGAAGAGACAAAACCCAAGCGCAAACGCCGTCGCCGCCGCCGCAAAAAGGGCTCGGGCAATGGCGACACGCAGGAGCAGAGCGCGGAAGAGGACGAAACGCCTGCACAAGAAGACGCAGAGAGCGATGCTTCTGACGTTGAAAATGCTGAATCGGCTGAAGCTGAAGCTTCGGAGGAAGAGAAGCCTGCCAAGCCCAAGCGCAAACGTGCTCCACGTCGTCGTAAGAAAGACGTAACAGCGGAAGAAGCTACAAATCAGTCTGAAGAAACAACTGCCATTGCGGTTGAAGCTGTTGCAGAAGAATCAGCGACCGAAGAAGCTCGCGAGAGCATTGAGGGTGAAGGCGTTGAGGTCTCAGCGGATCAGGTTGAGGTGACCGCTGAATCTGTCGAAGCGGAACCTGATTCGTCGTTGCCAACAGAGCAATCTGTAAACGGCACGGATATGGCGCATGCGGCGGAACAGACCGATGAGTCAGAAGAGCCATCTATGGAAGCTGTGGAAGCATCCGAGGTAAAAGATGCCGACGATCCCGTCGATGACGCGCCAGTAGCAGCTACGCCCGAGCCGGTGCTGGAAGCCGTCGCGGAAGAACCTGACCCTGTATCAACTAAGCCTAAACGGCGCGGTTGGTGGTCGCTGGGAAGTTGACAAAAAAGGCGGGCTGACAGGCCCGCCTTTTTTTGACCTCACGAAAGGTCAGCAGGATTTCCGGATCAGATAAATCTGATGCGCGCCGTCAAGGTCTTGCGAAAGTAGCGTGTGTCCGGCCTCGGCACAAAAATGTGGGACATCCACTATGGCCGCAGGATCATCGGCCAGTACCCGCAGAACAGCACCTTCAGGCATAGACTTCAGTCGTTTTCGGGCTTTCAGGACGGGCAACGGGCACAACAGGCCCAAGGCGTCCAGGGTATCTGTAATCTCTGACATGATTTTCGGGATAGGGTGAAGTTGTAATATTGTCCAGATTTCGAGCACGAGGATGTGACTGTTTGGCCCCGTGACGGATCGTTCTTCATCACATATGTGCAGAAACATGTTCGGAATCGAAATCATAGACGCGGGACTTCTGCCCGCCATGTTCGTCGCGCTTCTGGGTGGTTTGATCAGCTTTCTGTCGCCCTGCGTATTGCCCATCGTACCGCCTTACCTGGCGTATATGAGCGGCGTCACCATACATGAGATGCAGGACGAGGCGCGCGCGCGGCGCAAGGCAACCATGTCGGCCCTGTTCTTTGTCATGGGCCTGTCGACCGTCTTTTTGCTGCTTGGATTTACCGCATCGGCCTTTGGCGCGTTTGTGCTGCAAAATCAGGTGCTATTTGCCAAGTTATCCGGAGCCGTTGTTATTGTCTTCGGTCTGCACTTCCTGAATGTTTTCCGGATTCCTTTTCTGGATCGCGAAGCACGGATTGAAACCGGTGATTCCGGTGGTTCGGTCTTTGGTGCCTATATCCTTGGCCTTGCTTTTGCATTCGGTTGGACTCCGTGCATTGGGCCACAACTGGGGGCGATCCTGTCACTGGCTGCCAACGAAGCCTCGGTTGCACGAGGCACGCTTTTGCTGGGTGTTTACGCTGCGGGTTTGGGTATTCCGTTCTTGTTGGCAGCCATGTTCCTGAATCGCTCTATGACCGTGATGAACCGGATCAAACCGTATATGGGCACGATCGAGAAGGTCATGGGCGGCCTGCTGTTGTTTGTCGGAATAATGCTGATCACGGGTCTTTTCACCCGCTTTAGCTGGTGGCTGCTGGAAACCTTCCCGGCGCTGGCAAATTTCGGTTGAGCACCTGACCCTCTTACCTTGACCTCAAGCCTGCGTTAACCTGCGCGTCAGAAGGTAAGGGCATGAGCAGTCACACAAATCAGCCGCAGGTGCGCAGACGTCGGGTGTTCTATATACCCGGATACGATCCGATGCCGCCTCGGCGGTATCGAGAGTTGTATCGCACCGAGTCTCAAAAACAGGCCCGGATCTCGGGGTACGAGATCGCAATCGCCCCAAAGACGACAGGCGAGCGTTTTGGGTGGCGTGTGACCTCGGAACAAGATGGCCTGACCGTTGAAACTGAGTTCGAGGTTCTGGTGTGGTCCGACATCGTGCGCGACAGCATGTCGGTCTCGATTCCGGCGACCTATTGGCAATTGGCGCGCACGGCCTGGATCTACATTTCAACCGGCACATTGTGGCGTCTGATGCGCCTCCGTAAGGGGCCGGTGATCGCGGCGTTGTATCCAGTAGGTATGTTGGTGTCCCAGTTGCTGATTGCGCTTGCGGTAGCATGGGCATGCACAGCCATGGCAGGTTGGTGGGGGCTGTTCCCGGGAGCGGCCGCAGCCGTTGCGCTGTTGTTATGGTTCCGCAAGGTCGACAACCGGCTGTTTGCTTACTACCTGATGCATGATTACGCTTATTCTGCACAGTTGAAGGGAAAAACTCCTGCCAAGCTGCATGACAGGTTGGCTGCGTTTCGAGAAACGATCGAAGCTGCGCTTAAGTCCGATGTGGATGAAGTGCTGGTCGTAGGCCACAGTTCGGGCGCGCATATGGGAACGTCTGTTCTGGCTGAACTGATCCGAAAAACGAACGTGCAGGAGCGGCGGGCAGCACTGTCTTTCCTCAGCTTGGGGCAGGTTGTTCCGATGGTTTCGTTTCTGCCTCAGGCATACGAGTTGCGGTCCGACCTGCATTTCCTGTCCACGCGGTCTGAACTCACCTGGGTCGATGTCTCTGCCCCCGGAGACGGCTGCGCCTTTGCTCTTTGCGATCCGGTTGCGGTCACGGGGGTTGCGCGCTCTGACAAGCGTTGGCCGCTGGTCCTGTCGGCGGCCTTTACGCAAACGTTGTCGCCGGAACGCTGGAAGGCGTTGCGATGGCGGTTTTTTCGTTTGCACTTTCAGTACCTTTGCGCGTTCGACAAGCCGAGAAGCTATGACTATTTCCGGATAACGGCTGGTCCTTTGACGCTGAAGCAAAGGTTTGCGGATCGTGAGGCTTCGCGCAGCCGCATCGAGACGCCTGTGTCCAAGTTCACCTCGGTACGCCCATGACCCCGCCCAAGCCAGAACCGCGCCCTGATAAGGTTTCTTTGCTGCGCTATTTGAAACTGTTCAGACATGACCTGCTGTCGGCCCAGCCAGCCCGGCTGTATCGCGCGTGGATGGCCGAATTCAAAACTCCGTTCTTCCGGTCGTTCATGATCAATCAACCGGACCTGATTCAAACGGTCCTCAAGAAGCGACCTGACGATTTCCCGAAATCTGGCAGGATCAGCGAAGGCCTGCGGCCGTTGCTTGGCAATTCGGTATTTCTGACCAACGGTGAGACTTGGAAACGACAGCGGAGGATTATCGATCCGGCGTTCGAAGGCGGGCGGTTGAAGGATACATTTCCTGCCATGCTGGCTGCTGCCGAGGCGTGCGTGGAACGGTTGCGACCTCACGTCGGCGGACAAATCGAATTTGAAGAACAGACAAGCCATGCGGCGGCGGACGTCATATTCCGCACCTTGTTTTCCGTTCCTATCGAACACGTTATTGCCAGTCAGGTGTTTGACAAGTTTCGGGCCTATCAGCGTGAGCAACCTTTGCTGAATCTCGCGGCCTTTGTTCCGTTGCCAAAGTGGCTGCCCCGGTTCCATTCCAGGGCGACGAAACAAAACGCGCGGGATATCAGGGCGCTGATTGCGGAACTCACCGGAACACGCGCAAAGGCCATCAAGGACGGAACGGCACCGGATGATCTGGCGACCAAGATCATGACAACGGCTGATCCCGAAACCGGACAGTTCTTCGACCCCGAGGAAATGGTTGATCAGGTAGCGATCTTTTTTCTTGCCGGGCATGAAACCAGTGCGTCCGCCCTGGCCTGGACGCTGTACCTGATGGCCCTTTACCCTGAATGGCAACAGAAAGTTGCAGATGAAGCCGCTGTTCTGGATGACCCTTCATTTGTTTCTGTTTCAAAACTCAGGATCAGTCGGGATGTGTTTCGCGAAGCGCTACGCCTTTATCCTCCGGTGCCCATGATGGTCCGCGAGGCCACGTGCCCCGAACGGTTCCGTAACAGGGATGTGCCGGTTGGCGCGCAAATCGTGATCAGCCCCTGGCATTTGCACCGTCAGGAGCGTTTGTGGGACAATCCGGACGGTTTTGATCCTATGCGTTGGGACACGGAAAACGGCAAGCGCTGCCAGCGCGACGCCTACATTCCGTTCTCTGCGGGCCCCCGAGTGTGCACCGGGGCCGGGTTTGCAATGGTCGAAGGGCCGCTGATCCTGTCGATGCTCTTGCGCCGTTTCCGGTTCGAAACAATCCCGGGAAAAACACCTGTTCCGGTCGCACATCTGACGGTTCGATCTAAAGATGGCATATGGTTACGCCTGTTTGAGCGCTAACAACCTACCATCGGTTCACGCCCTGTTGTATGCGGGGAAGAACATCGGAATCATCATTGAACGGGAAAACAATATGTCCAAAGCAGAACAGCGCGCGCAGATGATCAACGGCACGGGCTTTATCGCGGCACTGGATCAAAGCGGCGGATCAACCCCGAAAGCGCTTGCGCTGTATGGTGTCGAGGCATCTGACTACAGCTCAGACGAAGAGATGTTCGGTGAAATCCAGAAGATGCGTGCCCGCATCATTCTGGCCGACGACTTCACCAAGGACAAAGTGATTGGCGCAATCCTGTTCGAGCGTACGCTGGGGGAAGAGATCGAAGGCCGCAAGGTTGCCGACTACCTGTGGTCGGTCAAAGGTATCTTGCCTTTCCTGAAGATCGACAAAGGCCTGGAAGAACAGGCAAACGGCGTCCAGGTGATGAAACCGATCCCCGGTCTGGCCGAGACCCTGGCCAAGGCCGATGGTGTGTTCGGCACCAAGGAACGCTCTGTCATTCACGAAGCGAATGCCGACGGCATCGCGGCGGTGGTTGCCCAACAGTTCGACGTTGCCCGCGAAGTCACCGATGCCGGTATGGTTCCGATCGTGGAACCCGAAGTTAACATCCATTCGCAAACCAAGGCCGAGGCAGAAGAAATCCTGAAGGCGGAAATCCTCAAAAACCTCGATCAACTGGCCGAGGGTCAGGAAGTGATGCTGAAGCTGACGATCCCGACAAAGGCAAACCTGTATGACGCGCTGGCAGACCACCCGCGGGTATTGCGAGTTGTGGCCTTGTCGGGCGGTTATTCGATGGAACAAGCCTGCGACCTGTTGGGTCAGAACGGCAAGATGATCGCATCCTTCTCGCGGGCTTTGACCGAAGGTCTGTCGAAGCAGCAGTCAGATGCCGAATTCAACGCGGCTCTGGGTGGTAACATCGACAAGATTTACAAAGCCTCGGTCTGATCCGTCAGGCAGGTTTGGTGAAAGAGCGGCGCATCTGTGCCGCTTTTTTTCTGCCGATGCAGCCCTCGGCGTGGTCATTGACCAGCCCCATGGCCTGCATGAACGCAAACACGGTTGTGGGGCCAACAAACTTCCACCCCCGTTTCTTGAGATCCTTTGACATGGCCACAGACTCGGGAGATGTGGATGCTGTTTGCGGTGGCGGCGGCGTTTTAGCTTCATAACGCCAGACATAGGCCGCCAGAGATCCTTCCTCGGTCACCAACTCCTGCGCGCAACGCGCATTGTTGATCACTGCTTCAATCTTGCCGCGATGACGGATGATCCCGGCGTCCTGTAGCAGGCGTTCCACATCTGCATCAGAAAACGCAGCCATCTTGTTGAAATCAAATCCGCAGAAGGCTTTCCTGAAGTTTTCGCGCTTGTTCAGGATTGTCCGCCAGCTGAGGCCTGACTGAAAGCTCTCGAGGCACAGTTTTTCAAACAACCGTTGGTCTTCGCCAACAGGGTAGCCCCATTCATTGTCGTGATACTCAAAGAACTCGGGCGCGGCCTGACACCATGCGCACCTTTGCTGACCATCCGGGCCGGTAATGGTGTTGCTCATGAATGTACCTCCTTTGTTCTCCATTCACGTTACACGCGGTGATCAAGGAGTGACAAGTCCTAATCGCGATTGCGAAACCAGTTCAGAACAAAGACGCGTATGGCCGATGCAAGGCCGGTTTGCGGGTCGCGTTCCACATCAATCTCAGCCGCCAAGACATTGATTGGTTTTCCTTTTTCATGAGCGATCTCGCGAAAAGCCCTCCAGAACTCATCCTCGAGTGAAACCGAGGTTCGATGCCCTTTCAGGGTCAGAGAGCGTTTGACAGGGCGGCCGCTCATTCGTCCAGCTCATGATTGTCGAGGTCGCGCTTTTGTTTTTCTTGTTGAAGCTTCACGATTTCTTTTTCAGCTTTCGTTTGTCCAAACGCGACCGCGTTCTGGTCAGCGCGGGCCTTTTTCACGGCCCGCGCTTTTTTTTTTCGATACCGGTTCAGATTGACCGGCTTGCCCATCAGTCTTTCGGGCCGATCATCTGTTCGGGAAGGACGACGGCGTCAAAGGTTGCTTCATCCACAAAGCCCAGCGCGATGGCTTCTTCCTTGAGGGTGGTGCCGTTCTTATGAGCGGTCTTCGCAACGGTGGTGGCATTGTCATACCCGATGGTTGGGGCAAGCGCCGTGACCAGCATCAGCGATTCCTTCATCAGCTTGTCGATTCGCGGCTCATTGGCCTTGATGCCCAGTAACATCCGCTCGGTAAAGCTGTCGGAGGCATCACCCAGCAACTGGATCGATTGCAGCAGGTTGTAGGACATCATCGGATTATAGACGTTTAACTCGAAATGACCTTGCGACCCGGCAAATGTCATCGCAGCGTTGTTGCCCATCACATGCGCGGCGACCTGAGTCAGTGCCTCGGCCTGCGTCGGGTTTACCTTGCCGGGCATGATCGACGACCCGGGCTCATTTTCCGGCAGAATCAGCTCACCCAGACCGGAACGAGGACCGGAGCCCAAGAAACGAATGTCGTTTGCGATCTTGTAGCAGCTGCCGGCTATCGTCGCTAAAGCGCCCGAAAGGAAGACCATGGCATCATGGGCGGCCAGCGCTTCGAACTTGTTCGGGGCTGTCACGAAGGGCAGGTCGGTGATCTGTGCCATATGGCCTGCAACGGCTTTATCCCAGCCGTGTTGGGTGTTCAGGCCGGTGCCAACGGCCGTACCGCCCTGGGCCAGTTCATAAATCCCCGGCATTGCCGCGTGTACGCGTGCGATCCCCTGACGAACCTGGTGGGCATAACCACTGAATTCCTGACCCAGTGTCAGCGGTGTCGCGTCCTGCGTGTGCGTTCGGCCGATCTTGATGATGTCTTTGAACTCCTTGGCCTTCTGCTCGAGCCCGGACGCCAGTTTCTCAAGCCCCGGAAGCAACACGTCCCTTACGCTCATTGCAGTGGCGATATGCATGGCGGTTGGGAAGGTATCGTTCGACGATTGCCCCATGTTGCAGTGATCATTCGGGTGCACCGGGTCCTTTGAGCCAATGACGCCGCCCAGAATCTCGATAGCGCGGTTGGCGATGACCTCGTTCGCATTCATGTTCGACTGGGTGCCCGAACCCGTCTGCCATACGACCAGCGGGAAGTTGTCGTCAAATTTGCCCTCGATCACCTCGCCTGCGGCCTGAATGATCGCATCGGCAATCCTGGCGTCCAGCTTTCCGGTCGCCTTGTTCTCCATCGCGCAGGCTTTCTTGACCACGCCTAGCGCGCGCACGATGGCGACCGGCTGCTTCTCCCAGCCGATGGGAAAATTCATGATCGAGCGCTGCGTCTGTGCGCCCCAATACTTGTCGGCAGGAACCTCGAGCGGGCCAAAGCTGTCGGATTCTGTGCGGGTTTGAGACATCGGTCACTCCGTCTGGTATGCAGTTGTATGCCGTTTAGCCGCAGCCACGCCGTGACGCAATCGGCCAGTTGCGCGCACCTTAAACTTAAGGACGTCAAACGTATAGGCGCGGGGTGCGTCACTTTAATCGTTATTGGGGGAGAATGTGCGTTGTTTGCGGACACCTCTGGGCTACAATAGAGCAATGACCGCCCAGGAGGATAAAATGCCAAATTTCCATCGCCTTAAGCTTGAAAAAGCTGCCGCGATACTTGCAGTTTGCGCTTTGTGGCTGTCGATTCTGAGTTTGCAGGCCCGCGCGTCAGACATAGCACCTTTCATAGGTGACTATATCGGTTCAGCCGAAGTTGTGGACGCGGATGGCACTGCAACGCCACGCGACATGAGCGTTTCTATTGTCGAGACCAAAAACGGTTTCAACGTCAGTTGGCGGACGACGACGTACAAGTTGGACGGTCGTATAAAGGAACAGAAGTTTTCGATTGATTTTGTCCCGTCGGGCCGCCCGGACGTGTTTTCGGCGGCGATGAAACGCAATGTCTTTGGTCACGAAGTGCCATTGGACCCGATGAAGGGCGAGCCGTTTGTATGGGGCCGCATTGTCGGCGACACGCTGACTGTGTTTTCGTTGTTTATAGATGAGGATGGAGGTTATGAGTTGCAGCAATTCGACCGTACACTGGCCGAAGGCGGGCTGAACCTCGCGTTCTCACGATTCATCGACGGCCAAAAATCCCGGTCGGTCGAGACTTTTCTGGTGAAACGATAAACCCCTCGCAGGGCGGGGTTTTAAGTGTTATTTCCGGAAGCTGTCCAGCGACACGACTTCCGCATCATGATGGACTTCATCTTCCTCGACTTCGATTTCGATCTCATCTTCGATGATGTGATCTTCCTCGTCTTCATCTTCCGGGCTTTCAAAGCGAAGGCCGAACTCGACCGATGGATCCACAAACGTCTTGATTGCGGAATAGGGGACATACAGCGGTTCTGGTGCGTCTCCAAAATTCAAAGTGATGGAAAAGCCGGCCTCTCCGACTTCCAGATTCTCGAACCAATGCTGCATGACGATGGTCATTTCTTCGGGATAGCGTTCACGCAGCCAGTCTGCGATTTCCACACCATTCTCACGCGTGTCGAAAGTTATGAAGAAGTGATGCGCCCCGGGTAGACCGGTTCGGGAAACTTCCGTCAGCACTGTTTTGATCAGGCCGCGCATGGCGGTGTGCATCAGGTTTCCATAATCGATGCCTTGCGACATATTTGATCCTCAAAAGTGGTTATGCTCAGCATAGGGGTTTTGTTCGGAAACGAAAGGGCGGGTATGACCGGATTGATCAGATATTGTGTGCAACCAACCCGGCCATCGACATCAAAGCCAACACAGTTCCCATCCCTAATTTCAGTCGAAAAATCAAGGCCCCAGCAAGAATAGTTAGACTTAGTGCGGTGAAATCCAATGCGGATAACTGCGGCGTGGGTATTGCCAATGGCCCCATTGATTTTTCAGGCACCGATTCGAAAAGAACATTCAGGGCGAACCACACGGAAAGGTTGAGAATCACTCCGACGACGGCTGCGGTGATTCCGTGCAGGGCTGCTGACAGGCGGGGACGTGCAGCCAAACGATCAAGATAAGGGGCCGCAAGAAAAATCCAAAGAAAGCAGGGAACAAACGTCGCCCACAATGCAACCGCGCCAGCGGCAAGTGCCAACGTAAACCCACCAGTCTGTTGCCCGGTCAGCATGGCGACAAACTGTGTAACAAGAATTAGCGGACCCGGTGTCGTTTCCGCCAGACCCAGCCCATCTATCATCTGATCCGTGCTGATCCAGTGGTACTGGTCAACAACCGTTTGGGTCATATAGGCCAACACGGCATATGCGCCGCCAAAGGTCACGACAGCGAGACGGGCAAAAAACCACCCCAGATCGCTCAGCAGTTGATGACCTGTGACGCTCAGAGCGACAAGCGGGCCCAGCCACAGCGGCAACCAGACAGCAATCGTTCGAAGCGAACGCGCCAGATGTGATGTTCCTTCCCGTGTGGGTGTTTCAACGGGTCCCTTGAACGTCACGTACCCCCAGAAAGCGGCAGCGAAAATGATCGCTGGAAAGGGGAGGTTCAGCAGAAAAATGGACAGGAAGGACAGAATTGCGATTGTCCGGTGCTCGCGATCGTTCAATGCCTTACGCGAAAGATTGCGAAGCGCCTGCAAAACGATCACGATGACAGTTGCCTTGATGCCCGTGAAGGCCGACTGCACCAAGGGGATATCGCCAAATGCTGAATAGAGTGCGACCAGAACCGCGATCACCACCGCGCCGGGCAACACGAACAAGCTGCCGGCAATCAGCCCGCCAGCAACACCGCGCAGACGCCACCCCGCATAGGTCGCAAGCTGCATCGCCTCTGGACCAGGTAGCAACATGCACAGAGACAGGGCGCGCAGGTACGTCTGTTCATCCAGCCAGGATCGACGCTCGACCAATTCCTGATGCATCAAGGAAATTTGTGCAGCGGGTCCACCGAAAGACAGCAGTCCGATCCTGCCGAAGACCTTGATAATCTCTGTCAGTACCGGTGTCATGGTGTTCGACCTGTGGGCCAGTCATGGCTTTCGTCAAACCCATCGCGAGCCCAGCGATACAGCGCGTCGTAAAGGGTTATCCCGGCCTCCAGGTTTTCGTGGTCATCGCGATACTGCCTTGAAAGCCCGACGGACACCGCCAACAATCCCGCCGCTTCGGGTGCAAGCGCGTGTCGGTTCGTGTCTGCTGCCCGGATTATTGTGGCCAACCGGTCAAGTGCAGGGGAGTGAAGCTCGAATTCATCCAACATGGTGTCAAACGTGCAATTGTCGTCCCGGTGGCTCCAGAACGTGTTCTCGATATCAAAAGGTGACGCCCTGAAAGCAGTCGAAACGCTTTCGACTTCGCCGGGTGCCACAAACAGGAATTTTGCGTCGGGATCAACAAACCTGCGTATCAGCCAAGGACATGCGATTCTGTCGATCTTTGGTCGGTGGCGCGTGACCCAGAGCGTGTGACCACCAATCCGTTCAGGAATGCGGGCTGCGGGTACGCGTAGCGCGTCGGTCAATTCGCGCCAGGCATACATACCACCTTCCAGATATTCGGCTTGATGCCCTTCGCTGCGCAGCCAGGATACAACGCCCTGGCTCAGCTTCTTACCTTTTTGACAGATAATCACAGCCGAGCGGCCGGAGATCTTGCATTTCAGCCCCTGAAGATCTGTGACCGGGTGCCGGACTGACGCGGGGATCAGATAGGGATCTTCGTCAAAATCGTCATTCAGGCAGACGTCGAATAGAACGGGCGCATTCGGAGTACCAATCAGACGCAGGAGTTGTTTGGGGGAAATAGAGTTGGGCGATGCCATGGCATGTTTCCTTGTAACCGCGGATACATGCGAAACTTGGGCTGTCGCCTCACGGGGCGTTCGCAATCTTACCCCATGACACTTGCTAACGCGCAAGGGTCATAGGGGTCAAGATTGCGTTGTGTTCACGCCCAGTCCAGGCGCTGCCCTGTCATGCACACGGGTAGGGTGTCTGATGGAAACTGGCCCAGTTCTTCAAAAAACGAGATGAAATCAAAATGATTGTAAGCCTCGACCATCTTTTCGTCTTTGAACCGCGCCATGACCTGGCCGGTGACTTCCAGTGGCGCGCCATTGTCGGCACGAAAAGTACGAACATGCAGAATGGCAGACACCCAGTCACCGTTTTCGATGATCTTGGGCAACTCGACTTTGATGTCCCCCAGAATGTGGCGGAACGCCATGACCAGATCCCGGAAATCGTCGGCACCGACCTGCATTTCCGGAATCAGCCCTTCGGCCATTGTTTCGGGTGCGAAGAACTGATCGATTGCTTCGGTGTTTCCGTTTTCCCAAACTTCGGAATACCACGTTCTGAGTATCTCTGAATTCGTCATCCCAGCTCTCCTGTCCATGTGCTGGTAAGATGACAAAAGGGAGTGAACAAACTCTGAACCCGCGAAAATGCGGGTAAATAATTCAGACTTGTAGGGGATTAATGCAGGTTTCTGTTGCCAGGTACCTGCGAACCCCGCCTTACGCGGCTAGGCGCAAGGGCTTAAGTTTCGGTCTTGCTACTGCTTACGCAGCAACTGCAACCGGAGCACGATTGTCGTTTGCAATTGTACTGTTTTCGCCGGTAACGGTGGCAGACAGCCGGGACAAAGCTAACCCCTTTAGACGTTCGTCGATCCTATTTCGGCCCCCCGGTTCCGAAAGTGATCCCCAAACGAAGGATGCCCCCAGAAGGTGTATGGTGGAGCCGCCGGGTACCGCCCCCGGGTCCGATCCGCTTATTACGAGCGCGTTTATGTCCATAGTCCCGAAGGACACCTCTTATATAGGTGAGGTGATGGATGGATGCAAACTCAGAATGAAGTCTATCGCATCCCATATTTCCAATCTGTTAGGTGGCTTTGTTGAAGTTTGCGGAGATAAGCCAAACCGCCAGAGCCAGTTCGATTCCCCCAAAGATCAACGCCTTGGCAAAGGGTGGATTGTCCAGCGCGACCGATACAAACCGGCCCAGTGCAGCACCGGAATAGACAATGCCCAGCATGAAATAGGCCATTGGGTTGTTCAGCCAGATAACGGCGATCCCGGTCACAACAAATAAACCACCGACCGAGGCGCGCATCTCGGACAACCCCATTGTGCTGTTGGTCGGGGCCAGATCCAGGGCCGACGCGGTATGGGCCGGGGCCAAAAACCCGAATGCGCCGAACCCGATGGTCAGCAATGCCGCAATGACGTTCAGAGTAGCGACCATAGCGGCCTCCTTGGTTCAGGCCGCGTAAGCGGCGTCAAAGAAATCACGTTCCAACTCGACGGCTCGATGAAACAGCCGTGTAACCTCGGCCTGTTCATCCGCATCCAGCGTTGGCCAGACGTTATCCAACTGACGCCGCAGATATTCCACCACGCTTTCGAACCCTTCGCCCGCATGTAGCGTGATCCATTCCGCAAACCAGAACGGCAAGCCGTCTTTGGGTGGGTTTTCCGGGCTGGCCCAGCTCAGGTAAACCCATTCTGCTACGACGAGTACCGCCAGCATGTTCTGATAGCGGCCAGAGGCCACGGCTTCGGTCATCAGATCCTGAAACGCCCGTGTGGCCGGCGCGGGGTCGGTGCTGGGTTCAGTGCCCAAAGCGTCCATCGCGCGCAGAAAATAGGTGTTCTCGGGGCCTGTGATCACCGCCAGAAACTGCGCGGCCGGTACGCTGTCTGCAAGGGTCGGTGCATGCGCGATGGCGCTGGCCAAAAGACGCACGAAACCGTCGACGAACTGATAATCCTGCCGCAGGTACCAGCGCATTTTATCCTCGGGCAGGGTGCCGTCAGACAGTTCGCGGGTGAAGGCATGGGTTGTCGCGGCCTGCCAGTCGTCGATTTTGCCCTGACGCAGCACTTCGGTTGGGCGGGTTTGGTCCTGCATTCGGAAGCTCCAGTTTTGTTTTGATGCAGACAAAGCGCGTTTCAAAACAAAGTACAAGGTCAGCCAAGTGCGGACCAAAGACCCAGACCACCGACCAGAATGAGGCTCAGCGCCCAGATCAGTTCCAGGTTGAACCAGCTGCGCGACAAAAATTGCAGACCAAGCCAATGATAGACCGCAAAGGCCAACACCCCCCCGCCCAGAACCATGGCGGCCGTATGCAGCGCGGCGACACCCAGAACCAAAAGCGTATTTGTCGTCATGATCTGGGAAATCGCTTGATGTCCCGCGTCCAATTCATCCACGGCGCAAAGGCCCAGATAGATTGGAACCAGCATCAGGGCGGCTCCGTGGGCAAGCGCCACCAGAAAAGACCACAGCGCGAGCTTGCTTGGCGGAACACGTGAAAGAAAGCGGGGATGACGGCGGGTTATGGCGATGTACAGTCCCATGCCTATGACGACCAGGGCCGCGCCGATGCGGATTTCATTTTGATAGTCGACCAGTACGGCCATCAGGGCAAAAGGCAGAAGCACGCCGAGCATGGCCACGAAATGCCCGCCAGCCAAAGCCGCGAGTGCGCTCCACAGGGCGGATTGGCGTTGTTCCATCAAAGCCGAAGACACCGCCAGCGGCCAGCCCATGCCGGGGTTCAGACCGTGATAGGCGCCGCTCAGAACAACGGCCAGCCACAGGCCAGCCGTTGATGACATCAGAAAGTCCAATTCAGACCGACGGATAGCAGAAGCTGTCGGTTGAACAGTCTCCGCCCTCTAACCGGATCTGGTGGCTGCGATAACCCTTGGGAAACTCCACCCAGAATTTCGGATCCAGTGTCAGACCACCATTCTCGCCGACATCAGCCTTGACCATGGCCGCACCGCCTTCCTCGGGGTAGAACTGGTCGTCCCACGTGGAATAGAGAGAATTGGTCCAGTAGACCCGTTTGCCGTCGCGGCTGATTTCGACCATCTGTGGACCATAGCCAAAGGTTTGACCATTTGGGTGCTTTGTCTTTTTGACGATTCCACCGATCTCGACCTTGCCTGCCAGAGTTGGATTCATCGGGTCGGATACATCGTATTGATGCATCTCGCCGGTTCCCCAGCAAGCGACATAGAGGTACTTGTCATCCAGGCTCAGGTCGATATCAGTGACCAGCGGCGGAACAGCAGAGAAGCCCTTCAGAAGGTCAGGAAGGTCATCGGGATCAGCGGGTTGCGGATCGATTGTTATGGTTTTCTTGGCTTCGAACGTGCCGTCATCATTGCGCCACCAGGTGAAGATCGCACCTTGCAGGTTTGTTGTATCGACGACAACGCCGCAGAACCCGTATTGTTTTACGGGATCATGAGCGGGGCGGATTTCCAAGGCCATCTGATGGTTTTCACCCAGATCGATGGTTTGAATGTTCGTCCGGTTTCGAAGGTTCCAAAAATGGATGCTATGGCCGTATTTATTGGACAACAGGTCTTCGGCCACGAGTCCGTTTTCGAATTGCGGTGGCAGGCCCCATTCGGAACTGACCATGTAGTCACGCGGCAGGTTCCACCAGAAATCATAATGCTTGTCCTGCACGCCGCGCTCGATTTCATAGCGCCCGATTATATCGAAGGTCTCGCAGTCCATGATGAAAATGCCCGGAGGGCCATCTGTCCCGTCGGGGCCGCCACCACCAAGGGTGCTGACATAGATGCCCTCAGGCCCGCAATGGATCGTGTGCGGACGGGAATACCCAGTCTTTGCAAAGACTTCTTCGGGTTCGATGATCTTGTGTATCTTGGCCTCGAGCGGGTTTTTGACATCGATGACGTAAATTCGGCTGGACCGAATGCCTGGGATGATCAAATAGCGCCGCTCCAGAAACGCGTGACCGCTGAGTGGCGACAGGGCCGAAGAACAGGCGTTCCAACCGAAATGGTGAAACTCGTCGCCTTTCTCGGGCATGATCACCTGATGCACGATCTTTCCGAAATCGTCCGAGCTTGGATCAACATTCACAACCGCCAGTCCGTCTGGTTGTGAAAAGTCAGGGCTGAGCATCAGCGTGAATGCAAGTGTCTCAGCGGGGCCCTCCATCGCCAGTTTTGCGGATGGATAAAAGCTAGGGTCCGGTCTTTGATTCATAACGTCCTCCCGTAAGTCATAGATCTTAAATTCACATTGAGAGTTCCGGTCTTGGCGCCGGATGACAATCTGCCTGCTCGTGTGCCCCTTGTTCTGATTTTGTTTCGAATTCAGCCCTCAAGTCGGTTTACGTTTGCTCTTGGCCACATCATGGGCCAGCCGTCGTGTGTAACGTTCCAGATCAATCAGTGCTGAGTCCACGGTATCTGCATCTTTTGTCTCAAGCGCGTCCACTATTTTACCATGCAGGCTGATAATTTCCTCGCGGGATCGCGCAGTGAAAGTGATCATGTTCATCAGCGGTTGCATCGCTTCCACAGCACCTGCCAGTTGATAGGACAGGACCGGGTTTCCAGTCCCATCCACCAACGCGCGATGGAAAGTCACGTCTGATGCGCAAAAGGCTTCATCCGTCAGACCGGGTTGGGACTGGCGGAATATCTCCGCCCTCATAGTCGCCAGGTGATCTGCAGTGCGTCGCTGCGCGGACAAAGGCGCACAGGCCCTTTCCAGGGCATATCGCGCCTCGCAAGCCGTATCGAAGCTGACCGCATTCATCGACAGCAACAATGTCGAAGTCGTGACTTGCTGAGAATAGGCGTCCTCAAAGCTCAGGCGATTTACAAACGCGCCGCCGGAAGCGCCGCGTTGTGTGCGGATCAGGGATTGCGCTGCCAGCCGTTTCAATGCTTCACGCACAGTCGGGCGAGAGACCTGGAACTGATCCGACAGTTCCGCTTCGGATGGCAAGCGCGCGTCCACGATCAGCTCACCCGACACGATCGCATCCCGAATGGCCTGGGCGATCTGGGCAGACAGGTCTGCGGTTTTTCGGGGCGCGGTTTTCATCTTAAGACGACCTTGGGTAAATTTTTATTTGTCTGACATTTAAAAGTCTGACATTTGAAAAGCAAGGGAGTTGAGTCGGGAGGCTGAAGTGAGTCGCACGTGGCTGCGCAGCGGAATGTGGCTGGGCTTTTATGTTCTGATCCTGTTGGCGTGGTGGATCATGTTCTCGATGAGCCGGGACATGGACCTTGATCTGATCGGTCGCCCGGGGCCGATGGGGCAGGCGATGGCCGCAATGGATCCGCGCATGGATATGTACATGCCGATGGCCGAGTTCGGCCCGCTGTTTTCAATGTGGGCGATCATGATGGCGGCCATGATGCTGCCCACCCTGATTCCGACCCTGCGCAGTTACGAGGACCTGATCCGCAGTGCAAATGGCAGCCGCGCCGGCTGGCTGGGGGTTCTGGCCGGGTATTCCGTCGTCTGGGTCGGGTTTGCGGCTCTGATCGCAGGAATACAACTGCTTCTGCTGTTTGGTGGCGTTGTCGATATGCTGGGTATTGCCAAATCCGGCTGGGTCGCGGGCGGCTTGATGATTGCCGTGGGCGCCTTTCAGTTTTCCCGCGTCAAAGAGGTTTGCCACGGTGTTTGCCATGCTCCGATGACTTATTTCCTTGGGCATTGGAGAACCGGTTTTTCAGGCGGTTTACGTATGGGTCTGGGTCTTGGTGCCTTTTGCGTCGGCTGTTGCTGGGGCTTCATGGCACTTGGCTTTGTCGGCGGTATCATGAGCCTGTTGTGGATGGGGCTCGCAACCCTGTTCATGGTTTTGGAGAAACTCCCTCAGATCGGGCACGCTGTGACCCGTCCAATGGGATTTGTATTAATTGCGGGCGGTCTTTTTCTGCTCGTGTACCCAATTAGCTACGGAGGATAAGCCTATGGCTAAAAACAGAAAACAAGACGCCGATCGGCTACCTGTCAGCCAGCGCATCGACAGCCGCATGCCCAACCCCAAGCGGCGTGAAATGAGCCCGACGGAATGGGCCATCAAGGGCGAGCTGATCCTGAACTGTTCATGTGATGTGTTCTGCCCCTGTGTAGTGTCACTGGGCGCGCATCCTCCGACGGAAGGTCATTGTCATGCGTGGATGGGTATCATCGTTGATGAAGGCCACTATGAAGGCGAGGATCTGTCGGGTCTGAATGTCGGGTTGCTGGTCGATATTCCGGGCCGGATGGGTGAAGGCCAGTGGAAAGTCGCCGCTTACGTTGATGAGCGTGCAAGCGGCAAGGCATATAACGGGTTGTTGCAAATCTTCAGCGGTCAGGCGGGCGGTACCACCGGACTGTTTACTATGCTGGTTAGCGAGATCATTGGGGCGGAACGAGCTCCGGTCCAGATTGAGCGCGACGGAAACAAACGCCGGATCGCGATTGGTCGCAAAATCCAGGGCGAGATCGAGATGCTTGCGGGCAAGGATCCGGAGCATCCGGTGATGGTTTCAAACTCCAAATACTGGATGGGACCGGACATCATCGTGGCGCGTGGTACCAAATCGAAGGTGCGCGACTACGGCAGGGTCTGGGATTTCGGCGGCAAGTCCGCTGAAATCTGCCCCATCGACTGGCATGGGCCCAAATGATGATCACGGGCGCGTATGCGCGGGAAATGGCGCGGTACAATCATTGGCAAAACAAGCAGTTGTCAGAGTTTTTGCAATCTCTGACACCCAAGGAACTGACCCTTGAACGCGGGGCGTTTTTTGGCTCGATCATGGGCACGGTAAACCATTTGCTGTGGGGCGATTGGATGTGGATGTCTCGTTTCGAAAAGCGCGACGGGCCCGACGGCAATATTCACAATGCGGGCGGGGGTATCCATGAAAGTGTATACCTGTGCCCGGACCTGCAAAGCTGGTTGGCGTTACGCGAGAAGATTGATGGCCGTATCCAGAAATGGGCGAAAGGGTTGGGGGATGATCCGCTGACCGGATTGTTCACGTGGTACTCTGCCGCGAAAGAGGCCGATGTCACAATGCCTTACGCGTTGTGTGTGATCCATTTCTTCAATCACCAGACCCACCACAGGGGACAAGTGCATAAAATGCTGACCGAGACGGGCTCGGAAGCGCCTGTCAGTGATATCGTCTTTATGCCCGAGGAGGTATGAATGCCACAGATTTCCGCTTCACGCCGCTTGCGGCGCACTCCGTTCTCTGAAGGGGTCGAAGCTGCCGGGGTCAAGGGATACACGGTCTACAACCGTATGTTGTTGCCGACGGTTTTTGAAAGCGTTGAAGCTGATTACCGGCACCTGAAAACCCATGTGCAGGTCTGGGATGTGTCTTGCGAGCGGCAGGTCGAATTGCGTGGCCCTGATGCTGCACGTCTGATGCAGATGCTGACCCCGCGCGATCTGCGCGGTATGTTGCCGGGGCAATGTTTCTACGTGCCTATCGTTGATGAAACCGGCGGCATGCTGAACGACCCGGTTGCGGTGAAACTGTCTGAAGACCGCTGGTGGATATCGATTGCCGACAGCGATCTGTTGCTGTGGGTCAAGGGTATCGCCGTTGGCTACCGTCTGGATGTGCTGGTGGATGAACCTGATGTGTCGCCGCTTGCCGTTCAGGGGCCCAAGGCGGACGATCTGATGGCCCGTGTGTTCGGCGATCGCGTGCGGGACATCCGGTTTTTCAAATTTGATATGTTCGAGTTCGAAGGATGGGATCTGGCCGTCGCACGATCCGGCTATTCGAAACAGGGCGGGTTCGAGATCTATGTGGATGGCAGCGATATCGGCATGCCTTTGTGGAACGCGTTATTTACGGCAGGCGAAGACCTGCAGGTGCGCGCGGGCTGTCCGAACCTGATTGAGCGTATAGAGGGCGGCTTGTTGTCTTACGGGAACGACATGACCGATGACAATACACCGCATGAATGCGGTCTGGGGAAGTTCTGTAACACGCATACCGCGATTGGCTGCATCGGCAGGGACGCATTGTTGCGTGTCGCCAAAGAGGGACCAGTACAGCAAATCCGACCTATCGCCATTGATGGTGATCCGGTGCCGGGTTGCGATCGTCCCTGGGGTATGTTTGCGGACGGAAAGCGTGTGGGGCAGGTGACTTCGGCGGCCTGGTCTCCTGATTTTGAAACCAACGTCGCGATCGGTATGGTGCGCCTGAGCCATTGGGATGCCGGAACGGAACTGGACGTGGAGACACCGGATGGGATGCGTCGCGCAATCGTGCAATCGCATTTCTGGATTTAACACAGTTAAGGGCGCTGTTGTGTCGTCCTCGGGATATTTTTGGCCAGGTGAAGAATTGGGCTGGTCGCTGAAACACGAAAGGAATGACAGATGTTCAATGCTCTTGTAATGGACAAGGATGAAGAAAGCGGACTTGCCACCGGCTCGTTCAAACAGTTGTCAGTGGATGATCTGCCGCATGGTGAAGTCACGGTCGCCGTTGAATATTCCACAGTGAACTACAAGGATGGCCTGTGCCTGTCTCCGAAAGGGGGCGGGCTGGTGCGGGCCTATCCACATGTCCCCGGTATTGATTACGCGGGTACGGTCGAAGTTTCATCGGATGATCGCTACAAGCCCGGTGACAAGGTTGTTCTGACCGGATGGCGCGTGGGCGAGGCTCACTGGGGCGGTTATTCGCAAAAAGCCAACGCGCGGGCCGACTGGCTGGTGCCGCTGCCCGAAGGGCTGACCACGCGGCAGGCCATGGCCGTGGGCACCGCCGGGTTCACTGCGATGCTGGCGGTCATGGCGCTGGAGGATCATGGGCTTACCCCGGATCGGGGGCCGGTATTGGTGACCGGGGCCGCGGGTGGCGTCGGTTCGGTGGCCACAGCCATTCTGGGCAAGCTGGGCTATGAGGTCGCTGCGGTAACCGGGCGCCCCGAAACCGGTGATTATCTGAAATCCCTGGGCGCGACGACAATTGTTCCGCGAGAAGAATTGAATGAGACGACCAAACGCCCTCTGGAAAGCGAATCCTGGGCTGGCTGCATTGACGCTGTTGGCGGCGCCATGCTGGCGCGTGTTCTGGGCCAAATGAAATACGGTTGCTCCGTCGCCGCCGTTGGTTTGGCAGGGGGGGCTGCTTTGCCTGCGACGGTGATTCCATTCCTGCTGCGCGGCGTGAACCTTTTGGGGATCGACAGCGTGATGCAGCCCTATGACAACAGGGTGCGTGCGTGGAAACGGATCGCCACGGATCTGCCGATGGACAAGCTGGAGGCGATGGTTCAACCGGCCAGTCTGTCCGATCTGCCGCAACTGGGGGCCGACATTCTGAAAGGACAGGTCAAGGGGCGCGTCGTGGTTGATGTTAATGCCTGAGGCTGAGCTTTGAACTCAACCTGGCCGGAGAAACTCGGCCAGGTTCGGGAAGACGACGTTTGTCCAAATTGGTCGCAACACCTCTGGCCATTGATAAATTTCCCGATCATGATTGCTATACATCCCAATTGCGATGGCGTAAGACCCATCCAAAGAGTACCTGAAGACGGGGAGTGAGCAGAATGTCTGACGACTTCGAACTGGACACCGATGATCTGCAGCGCCGCATGGATGGCGCAATGGCCAATCTGAGAACCGAATTTGCATCATTGAGAACAGGACGCGCTTCGGCCTCGATGCTGGAACCTGTCATGGTTGACGCTTATGGCTCGATGACGCCAATCAACCAGGTGGGCACCGTGAACGTGCCCGAACCGCGTATGGTCACTGTAAATGTCTGGGATAAGTCACTGGTCGGTAAGGTGGAAAAGGCCATTCGCGAAAGCGGCCTTGGTATCAATCCGCAGTTGAACGGCACCATTATAATGCTGCCGATACCTGAGCTGAACGAGGAACGCCGCCGCGAGCTGAGCAAGGTCGCCGGTCAATATGCGGAAAGCGCACGTGTCGCGATCCGCAATGTGCGTCGCGACGGCATGGATCAGATCAAGAAAGCCAAAGCGGACGGGATGTCGGAAGATGACCAGAAGCTGTGGGAGGGCGAAGTTCAGGAAATGACGGATGAGATGATCAAAGCCGTGGATGCAGCACTGGAAACCAAGCAAGCAGAAATCATGCAGGTCTGAGCCCGACTGATGCCAAAAGACCCGCAAACCGACCTGGATTCCGGCCCGCGCCATGTAGCCATCATTATGGATGGCAATGGCCGCTGGGCACAGGCGCGCGGTCGTCCCAGGCTGTTCGGTCACCATGCCGGTGCGCGGCGCGTGCGCGAGGTTGTCGAGGCCTGTCCAAGTTTGGGAATCAAGTATCTGACGGTGTTCGCTTTTTCTACCGAGAACTGGAAGCGGACACAGGTCGAAGTGGCGGGCCTGATGAACCTGTTCCGCCGCTATATCATCAAGGAAACCCGGACACTTGCGGATAATGGCATCCGGGTTCGGTTTATCGGAGACCGCGTCCGGTTGGATTCGAAACTGATCGAGTTGATGGACTCTCTGGAAGAAGAAACCCAGAACAACGATCTTGTTCATTTGACAGTCGCACTGAATTACGGTGGGCGCGATGAAGTCGCGCGCGCCACCAAACGCCTGGCGCGGGATGTGGCTGAGGGGCGGTTAAAGCCCGAAGAGGTAGATGAAGAAACCCTGCCTAAGTATTTGGATACACGCGTTCTTCCAGACCCGGACCTTGTGATCCGAACCAGCGGCGAAGCACGAATTTCGAACTTTCTTCTGTGGCAGTCCGCCTACTCGGAATATGAATTCATCGATACCCTCTGGCCGGACTTCTCTGCCGCTGAACTAGCCCGTCTGTGCCAGAATTACGGCTCAAGAGACCGGCGGTTCGGAGCGGTTCTGGCATGAGTGAAGGCCGATGGTCTGACCTGACGACACGGGTCCTTTCTGCTGCTGTTCTGGTCGTAATCGGATCAATCGAAGTCTGGCTTGGCGGTTGGTGGTTCGAAACTTTCATTGCCGCAGCCTGTGGGCTGATGACCTGGGAATTGGTTCGGATGATTGACCCACAGGCCCGGGGCGTGGCTGTGCAATTGGGGATTCTGACAAGCGCGGCGGTTGTCCTCAGCTATCATCTGCCCCCGATCTACACTTTGCCGATCTTGCTTGCGCCTGCGCTTGTGGGTGTCGGGCAGGTCAGTCGTTCCAGGGTTCTGTTTGGGCTGTGTGTCGTCTGGATAGTTGGGGCCGGGCTCGGCTTCATTTCGATCCGGGAAAACTCCGGGTTTGGTTGGATGGTTTGGCTAATCGCGGTCGTGGTCGCCACGGATGTTGCTGGCTATTTTGTTGGCAAGGCGGTTGGCGGGCCGAAGTTCTGGCCAAGGGTAAGCCCGAAAAAGACATGGTCGGGAACGGCTGGTGGATGGGCCGCCGCCGCGTGCGTCGGTGTCGTGTTCGCAAGCCAGGCGGGGTTCGGATTCGGTTTTGTCGTTGTTTCCGTTTTGGCCTCAATGGCCAGTCAGGCTGGTGATATTATCGAAAGCGCGGTCAAACGTAAGTTCGGCGTCAAAGACAGTTCGAACCTGATACCGGGTCATGGCGGTTTTCTGGATCGGTTTGATGGCATGATGGGCGCCGCGCTGTTTGTTCTGATCGCAGGGTTGATCTATTCGCCGGGTGAAATGTAATGCGAAAGGTTTCTGTTTTCGGGGCCACCGGGTCGATCGGGCAGAATACGATCGATCTGATTTCGCGCGCGCCGTCCGAGTATGACGTTGTGGCTTTGACGGGGGGCGCCAATATTCAAAAACTTGCGGATGATGCGCGTCGGCTCGGCGCTGATATTGCCGTCACCGCTCATGAAAACCGGCTTGACGACCTGCGTTCAGCCTTGGCCGGCAGTGACGTTGAGGCCGCTGCGGGCCCCGGCGCTATTGTCGAGGCTGCTGCACGCCCGGCGGATTGGACTATGTCGGCCATTGTCGGCTCGGCAGGGTTGGCGCCGGGTATCGAAGTTTTGAAACAGGGTTCGACACTTGCACTGGCCAACAAAGAGACGCTGGTCTGCGCCGGGTCATTGGTTCTGGAAACGGCCAAACAGCATGGCGCGCGATTGCTGCCGGTAGACAGCGAGCATTCGGCTGTGTTTCAGGCTTTGGTTGGCGAGGAAATCGAAGCGGTTGAGCGCATGATCATTACGGCCAGCGGCGGCGCGTTCCGTGATTGGCCCCTGAGTGATCTAGCCAACGCAACTGTTGAGCAAGCCTCGAGCCATCCGAACTGGGATATGGGGCAGCGTATCACCATCGACAGCGCATCGATGTTCAACAAAGCACTGGAAGTCATAGAAACAAAAGAATACTTTGGCGTTGATCCGGATCAGGTCGAAGTGCTGGTTCATCCGGAATCCATAGTGCATGCCTTGGTCGGCTATCGGGATGGCGCTGTTATGGCTCATATGGGATCACCAGATATGCGCCACGCCATTGGATACGCGCTGCATTGGCCCGAAAGACGGGACTTGCCGATACAGCGGCTTGACTTGGCAAAGCTGGGGCAACTGCGTTTCAATGAACCGGATGTGGCGCGTTATCCTGCCCTGAAACTCGCGCGGGACGTGATGAAGCGTGGCGGCCTTGCAGGCGCTGTTTTCAATGCCGCAAAGGAACGCGCGCTGGATCATTTTATCGCACGCCGGATCGGGTTTCTGGATATGGCTGACGCTGTTTCCGCGGTCCTGGACAGGTTCGACGCGTCAGACAGCCTTATTGATGCCCCGATGACCCTTGATAACGTACAGCAAACCGACCATCTGGCACGTCAGTGGGTCGATGACACTGTGGTGGAACGAGCAGGATAGAATTTTGGACGTACTTTCCCTAATCCCCCAATTTGGCAACCTTCTGTGGACGATAGTTGCGTTTGTCATCGCGTTGTCGGTCATCGTCGCGGTGCACGAATACGGACATTACATTGTTGGACGCTGGTCCGGAATCCATGCCGAGGTCTTCTCGATCGGGTTTGGGCCAGTTCTCTGGAGCCGTATCGACAAGCGGGGAACCAAGTGGCAGATCGCGTTGCTGCCGTTTGGGGGCTATGTAAAGTTCCTGGGCGATGCCAATGCCGCATCCGGCAAGGATGAAAAGGCGATGGAAGGCATCGCAACCCAGAGCCCGGAAGAGCTGCGCCGCACCATGCACGGTGCCCCTTTGTGGGCGCGTGCCGCCACGGTCGCGGCCGGGCCTGTCTTCAATTTTGCGATGTCCATTCTGGTGTTTGGCCTGATCTTCTGGTCACAAGGCGTATCGAAAGAGCCGCTGACAGTCGGATCGTTGCAACCCTTGCCGGGCACCGTGCAGGAGCTGAGAGAAGGTGACGTGATCACGGCCATCGCGGGCACTCCAACGCCAGATTATGATGAAGAGGGGGCATGGCAGAACTTCATTGATGCGCTGCCTGTGGAACCGGTTCTGAACTATACGGTGATCCGTGACGGTGAAACCCTGGATGTTCAGGCACCCTGGATGTTTCCGCCACTGATCCGTCAGGTGGCCCCTCGCAGCGCGGCCATGGATATCCAACTGAAACAAGGCGATGTCATCATGTCAGTGAATGGCGAGCCGATCTTTGCCTTCGACCAGCTGAAAGACTTTGTCGAAGGGTCCGACGGTCGGGTTTTGCTGCTGGAGGTCTGGCGGGACGGGTCCGTGCTGGAATTCGCATTGGCACCCCGACGCACGGATGAACCGCAACCGGATGGTGGTTTTGTAACGCATTGGCGGATTGGGATCATTGGGGGCATGATGCTGGAACCGGCGACTGAACCGGCAGGTATTCTAGCTTCACTGACGGGTGGTGTCAGACAAACGGGTCGTATTATCGAAGGATCGCTGTCGGGCATGTGGCACATGGTGACGGGTGCGATTAGTACCTGCAACATCTCGGGACCGATCGGAATTGCTGAAACCTCGGGTGCCATGGCCAGTCAGGGGGCCCAGAACTTCATCTTCTTTATCGCGGTTCTGTCTACAGCGGTCGGATTGTTGAACCTGTTTCCGATCCCGGCACTGGATGGCGGACATCTTGTGTTCTACGCCTATGAGGCCATCGCCGGAAAGCCACCCAGTGACGGGGCCTTGCGGGTGCTCATGGGGGTGGGGATCACTTTTATCCTCACGCTGATGCTGTTCTCAGTGAGCAACGACCTGTTCTGCTGATTGTGGCGCTCAGTGCAAAATTGAGCCGCATTATCGCCTTAATTGGACGGTATTCTCTTTGCGTCTGAGGGAAATGCCATGACCAAAACGCTGAGAAAATCGTATCAGAGCTTTAGCTTCCTGTTCGTGTTGAATTGGGACGTTCTACTGAGCTTTGCGGTTACAGCTTTGGCGATGGCAGGTGCCGCCTATCTGGCGGCTATGTGATTCTTACTGAAACCGACGTCATTAAATTGCTTGGCAGTCTGAACGGCGGCTTTGATTTCGCCTTTTGACAAGCTCATTCAATCCCGTTACTCAGCATTAAAGTCTTAAATTCTGGGTAGAGCATAAAATGACTGACAGGCGAGGGGCGGGCACATCCTGCGGGCAGCAAGTGCCAACAATCAATATTTTGTGGCAGGCGCTAGCGGTTCTTTTCCTTTTTGTTGCAGCGAGCTTAATGACTTTTCCGCATGCAGCACTGGCGCAAAACTATACTATCAATTCGTTTGACGTTCAGGGCAATCGCCGGATTGAAACCGGTACGATCATCGCCCGAACGGGAATCGAACCAGGCCAGAGTGTAACCTCAGGGCAACTCAATGATGCCTATCAGCGTTTGCTTGACAGTGGTGTATTTGAGACAGTCGAACTGACGCCGCGCGGCTCTACGCTGGTCATCGAAGTTCAGGAATACCCGACAATCAACCAGATCAGCATCGAGGGTAACGCCCGTGTCAAAGACGACGTTCTGCTGGACGTAATCGAATCCCAGCCGCGTCGTGTTTTTACCCCGCAGGTGGCTGAAGCTGACGCGGATATAATTGCTGAAGTGTATTCGGCTCAGGGCCGTGTCGCCGCGACCGTGATCCCTCGGATTATCCGCCGTAGTGACAACCGGGTTGATCTGGTCTTTGAGGTGGCAGAAGGCACCACCATTGAAGTGGAACGTGTCAGCTTTGTGGGCAACCGCGCATTTTCGGATCGGCGTTTGCGCCGTGTTCTGGAAACCAAGCAGGCGACATTTCTGCGGACTTTCTTCCGGAACGACACTTTTATCGGCGATCGCATCGAGTTCGATAAGCAGGTCATCCGGGATTTTTACCTGTCACGAGGCTATGTCGACTTCCGTGTGAACAGCGCCAACGTCGAGTTTACCAGCGAACGGGATGCGTTTTTCCTGGTGATGAATGTAACCGAAGGTCAGAAATTCTCATTCGGTAAAATCACGACCGTCAGCGAAATACCGGGCGTGGATCCAGCACCTTATCAGGACTCGCTGAAAATCAAGCCCGGCGTAACCTATACACCGTCGCTGGTTGAAAATTCCATTACACGCCAGGAACGTCTGGGTCTGAAACAAGGTGTGGATTTCCTGCGGGTGGAGCCGCGTGTCAAACGCAATGATCGTGACCTGACTCTGGATATCGAGTTTGTCCTGACAAAAGGCCCGCGTATCTTTGTTGAGCGGATCGATATAGAAGGCAACACTACCACCCTGGATCGCGTGATCCGTCGTCAGTTTGACACCGTCGAAGGTGACCCGTTCAATCCACGCGAAATCCGTCAGGCGGCTGAGCGTATCAATGCCCTGGGTTTCTTCGCTGTCGCGGAAGTCGAACCGCGCGAAGGATCGTCGCCCAGTCAGGTCATTCTGGATGTGGACGTTGAAGAACAACCCACAGGCTCGCTGAGCCTTGGAGGCAGCTACTCGGTTACGGACGGTTTCGGGATTGCAATTGGTCTGAACGAATCCAACTTCCTGGGCCGTGGCCAGAACCTCGGTGTCTCGATCTCTACCGCGCAGGACTCGGAGGAATACACAATCAACTTTACCGAGCCCTACCTGCTGGGCCGCAAGCTGCGATTTGATCTTGGTCTGGGTTTGTCAGGCACCAATTCCGGGTTTGCGAGTTACGACACAAGCAGTCTTTTCTTTGCACCTCAGCTGACCTACGCGATTGGTGAATTGTCGGCTCTGCGGGTCCGCTATGGCTGGGACCGCAGCGAGATGACGCAGCAGGACAACGAAACTAACGGTGCAGTGATTGCTTCTGAAATTGCGCAGGGCAAGCGGACGTCCAGTTCTTTGGGTCTGTCCTACATTTACGACAGCCGTCTCGGCGGCCTGGACCCGAATTCCGGTGTATTGTTCGAAGTTGGTGTTGATGCCGCTGGTCTTGGTGGGGACAACAAGTTCTTCAAGACCACGGCGCGCGGTATCGCGCAAACCCGTGTCTGGAATGAAGAGGTGGTGCTTCGGGCTACGATGGAGCTGGGCGCCTTGCATTGGCGCGGCAACGATTTCAGCCGGACTGTGGACCGGTTTGTCCTTGGTCCCAACACCTTCCGTGGTTTCGAACCTGCGGGTATCGGACCACGTGACCTGTCCAACGGTCAGGATGACGCGATCGGGGGCAACTACTATTGGGTTGCCCGTTTCGAAACCGACTTCCCGCTGGGTCTGCCCGAGGAACTGGGTTTGCGGGGTGGCTTGTTCTATGATGTTGGTAACCTCTACAACATCGACAACGTGAACACGGCAGGTGCAACTATTGTCGGCGCAAATGGTTCGATCCGCCACGTGATCGGCATTTCGGTTCTGTGGGAAACCCCGTTTGGACCGTTGCAGTTCAACTTCTCGCAGCCTCTGAAGAAAGAGTCTTTCGACAAGGAACAGAACTTTGATTTCACGATCCAAGCCCGGTTCTGATCCGCGATGCTGAACAGATTGCTTAGCAGAACACGGGGCCCGCTTTGGGCCCTGTGTGCATTTATGACGATGGTCTCGGCGCCTTTGGCAAATGCACAGCAGCTTGGTGTGCCGCAAGCCAGTGTGGTTACCCTGTCCAGTGAAGAGTTGTTTGCCAAGTCAGCCTTTGGACAACGGGTTTTGCGCGAAATTGAAAAGGAAAGCGCCCTACTGGCCGAAGAAAACCAACGGATTGTCGCGGAACTGAGCAGCGAAGAAAAGGAACTCACCGAGCAGCGCGCCACCATGTCGGCCGACGAGTTCCGCCCCTTTGCCGAGGCGTTTGATCTTAAGGTTCAGTCCCATCGCGAGGGGCAAAGGGCAAAGCTGGACGTTCTGGCCCGTCGCAGCGAAGAAGCCCAACAAACATTTTTCGAGATTGTGCGCCCGGTGCTGGTCGATCTGTTGCGCGAAATTGGGGCCAGCGTGATGATTGAACGATCCAATGTCGTTGTCAGCACATCCGACATCACCGAGGCCGCAATCATCCGAATAGATGCGGTAATTGGTGATGGAAGCGATGTGCAAGAAGGGAAGGGCGAATAGGTTCGCTTGCCCTTGGGGTGGTGTATTGCTAACCACGCAAAAAAGAAACATCCAAAACGGGATTTCTGCATAATGAGCACTGAAACCAAAAGCGCAGACATTCAGCTGATCCAAAGGATCCTGCCGCACCGCTATCCGTTTTTGCTGGTTGATAAAGTGGTAGATATTTCGGGCTATCAGTCGGCACGTGGAATCAAGAATGTCACCATGAATGAACCGCATTTTCAGGGGCATTTCCCGGGTACGCCGATCATGCCGGGCGTCACGATTGTTGAGGCAATGGCACAGACCGCCGGCGTGATGCTGGGCGTGGGAATGGACGTCATTGATACCGAGCTGTTGATTTACTTCATGAGCATCGACAAGTGCAAATTCCGCCGCAAGGTTGTGCCCGGTGATGTGCTGGAAATGCATGTGGAAACCGTACGCGGGAAAAAAGGCGGTAAGCTGTTCAAGTTCAGCGGCCGTGCCACCGTCGAAGGGGACGTGGCCGCCGAGGCGGAATTCTCGGCCTATGTCGACTGGGATATGGAAAAAACAACATGAACGGAGTCCATCCCAGCGCAATTATCGAAGACGGTGCGCAGATTGGACAGGATTGCATCATCGGTCCATTCTGCCATGTGGGCGCACAGGTGAAACTGGCGGGTCGGGTCGAGTTGAAATCGCACGTGGTCGTGACGGGTGACACCTCGATTGGCGAAGATACCGTTGTGTTCAATTTCTCGGTGATTGGTGAGATCCCTCAGGATCTGAAATTCAGTGGCGAAAACACCCGTCTTGAGATTGGCAAACGCAACCGCATTCGCGAGCATGTGACAATCAATACCGGAACCGAAGGTGGCGGAGGTGTTACGCGGATCGGCGACGACTGCCTGTTTATGGCGGGTGTTCACGTGGCCCATGACGTTCAGATCGGCAACCGTGTGATCATGGTCAACCATTCAGGTGCGGCGGGGCACTGTATCGTCGAAGACGACGTGATTATCGGCGGCATTTCGGGGCTGCATCAATGGGTGCGCGTTGGACGCGGGGCCATTATTGGCGCGCTGACCATGGTGCCCAAGGATGTTATTCCTTATGGCCTGGTACAGGCGTCGAGGGGTGAACTGGATGGCTTGAACCTCGTCGGTCTCAAGCGCAAGGGTGTATCACGCGAAGATATCTCGGCGCTGCGCGCGGCCTTCAAGGAACTATCTGACGGCGAAGGTACCTTTATGGATCGTGCCAGCCGGATCGGTGAAGGTAACGAAAGCGACTATGTGCAGCAGATCGTTGATTTCGTCACCGGCCATAGTGATCGGTCCTTCCTGACCCCGAGAAAGTAGGATCATGCTTGCGTTGATTGCGGGAACCGGGGCGCTGCCCACCGAAGTTGTTGCCCAGTTGGCAGAACGTCCCCTGATCTGCGCGATGGAGGGGTTTCTGCCGGACACCCTGAGCGCGGATGTCGTGTTTCCTCTGGAACAGTTGGGCAGCTTCATCGCCGACCTGAAGGCGCGGGGCGTGACTGATATCTGTCTGGCCGGCGCTGTTCGGCGCCCGCCAATCGACCCCTCTCGCATCGATGCCGCGACACTGCCGCTGGCTCCGATCATCCAAAAGGCCATCCTGTCCGGGGATGACGGAGCTTTGCGCGCCATGATCGGAATTCTTGAGGGGGCCGGTCTCAACCTCAGGGCCGCGCATGAAATCGCGCCCGGTTTGTTGCCGCCGGTGGGGTGCCTGACCGAAGCGCATCCCTCGGACGCCGACATGGCCGACGCTGACCGTGCAGCGGGTATTCTTCGGGCAATGGGGGCGGCGGATACGGGGCAGGCCTGCGCCATATCCAAAGGGCAGGCGCTGGCTATCGAGGGGATATTCGGCACTGCGTGGATGCTGCAATCCCTGACGCAACGCCCCGACGCAGGCGGGGGCATTCTTTTCAAAGGTCCCAAACCCGATCAGGATCGGCGCGCTGATTTGCCCGCCATAGGACCGGATACCGTCACCGATGCGGTTGCGGCAGGATTGTCCGGGATCGTATTGGAAAAAGGCGGTGTACTCGTTCTGGAAAAAGAACGTGTCATCGCTGAATGCAATCGCCTGGGTCTGTTCCTGTACATCCGCGAGCGGGCGGTCTGATGCGTGTCTTTCTGGTCGCTGGTGAACCTTCGGGTGACCGGCTGGGCGGAGCGCTGATGGAGGGGTTGAAAACCCTGGTGCCTGATGTTGAATTCGACGGGGTCGGTGGCCCGTTGATGCAAGCGCAGGGTCTGAGCAGCCGGTTTCCCATGTCCGAACTTACGGTCATGGGGCTTGTTGAAGTTCTGCCGAAGTTTTTCCACCTGAAACGGCGTATTTCCGAGACAGCACAGGCGGTGCTGGACACGAAACCGGATGTATTGATCACGATAGACAGCCCTGATTTCAGCTTGCGCGTCGCCAAGATCGTCAAAGCCAACAGCAATATCCGAACCGTCCATTATGTTGCCCCCAGCGTCTGGGCCTGGCGACCCGGGCGTGCTGACAAGATGGCAAAGGTCATCGACCATGTGCTGGCGCTTCTTCCTTTCGAGCCTCCATACATGGAACAGGCAGGGATGGACTGCGACTTTGTCGGCCATCCTGTGGCCAGCGAGCCGATTGCCACACCAGACGAGATCGCGGCCTTTCGGAACCGCTTCGATCTGGCAGACGCGCCAATCCTCCTGGCTTTGCCTGGTTCGCGGCGGAGTGAGATCGAACGTCTGGCAGAGTCTTTCGGCGGCGCATTGCGGTTGTTCATCGATGACCACCCGAATTACCGCGTGGTGATCCCGACGGTAGGTTCGACAACCGATCTGATAAATGAATTGGTGCGAGAATGGCCCGGCGCCCCCGTGGTGCTGGACCCTCGCAATGTAGGCGCAGAGCAAGCCACAGCCGACAAACGTGCAGCCTTTGGTGTCGCAGATCTTGCACTTGCTGCATCGGGAACGGTTTCGCTGGAACTTGCGGCGCAGAATACGCCGATGGTCATTGCGTACAAACTCAACTGGCTGACGCAGAAGGTGGCGGAACGGATGGTCAAACTGGACAGTGTTACTCTGGTCAATCTGGTATCGGACACGCGCGCCGTGCCGGAATGCCTGCTGGATAATTGTCAGCCTGAAAAGATCGCCGAAGCCTTGCGTGAGGTGGCCGGCGCACCCGACGCGCAACAGCACGCCATGAACCTGACCATGGATCGGTTGGGGCGAGGGGGAGAAGCACCTGGTTTGCGCGCGGCGCGGGCTGTTCTGAACAGAATGCAGCCAGAAAATGCTTGATCACGCGCTGTTCGCCGTTTCGGCCGGGATCGCAGTGATTTCCACCAATCTTGACAATCTGGCTGTCTTGTTGGGCTTGATCCTGGTGATGGAACAGCGCCGCGCGCTCGTGGGCTTTGCGGTCGCTCAGACAATTGTACTTTCCCTGGCCATGACCGTGGCTGTGGGCCTGAACCAAAGCGGTCTTCCGTTTTGGATCGGCTACCTTGGCCTTGTCCCATTGGTGTTTGGTTTGCGCGGTATCTGGCGGCAATTTCGCAACGCGGAAACTGAAAACACAGAGTCAAAAGGGGCTGTGACCTCAGTGGTGACGCTGTTTCTGAGCCTCTCGATAGACAGTTTCGCGGTTATGACCCCTCTGCTGGCGGACTCGGCGCCTTCTTATCGTGTCGTTGCGTTGGTTGGCGCTGTCACTGCGGCCGCGGGTCTGGTCGTAGTAGCGGCATGGGGGGCACCCTACGCCAAAAGCCTTGGACCTCGCGTTGCCCGTTTGGATCGGATCGCTCCATATATCATGGTCTGCGTCGGGCTCTATATTCTCTTCAACTCTCCCACGGACATGCTGTGACCGCACCGAGAGAGCACTTTATCTCGCACATGTGATCTCTATTCGGCTGTTGCAGTGATGCAGGTCCGAGGTATCGTCACCCGAAAAAGGAGCTTTCGACATGACCCGCATTCCCCCTTTGTCGGATCAGGAAATGACAGTCGACGCGCGCGCGTCCCACGCAACATTGGGCGCGTATGGTCCGTTTGACAACTGGGCCCGCGTTGCGGCGTATTGCCCTCCGGTTCTGAACCATGTCACGGGAATGCTGACAACCCTGCGAGAGCAGGAGAACCTGCCGCGCCGTGCGTTGGAGCTGGCTATGGTGACGGTTTCGAAACTGAATGCCTGCGATTATTGCGTCTCGCATCACACACCGCTGCTGACGGTGGCGGGTCTCAGCCCCGAAGGTGCGGCGCGTCTGCCAGACGTCGCAAATCATTCGGAACTCGATGCCTGTGACAAGGCGGTCGTTCGCTATGCCGAAGCCGTGACGATCCGGTCGGGCCGTATGCGGGACGCTGAAGTGGCGGATCTGAGGGAATGGTTCACGGATGCTCAGATCGTCGAGCTGACCTGGCGCATCGCCTTGTGCGGTGCGTTCAATCGGTTCAACGATGCATTGCAGATTCAGATCGAATCCGAGGTCAAACCGGTTTCAGCTTAATACCCACGCCAGATCCAGCCGCCGCCGAATACGCGGCTGTCTTCACTTGCGTAAAACACACAGGCCTGCCCTGGCGAGATGCCTTCCTCGGGGGTCAGCAGTTCGACCTCGGCCGTTGTGTCCGACAGCGGCCGAAGGATTGCCTCGCGCGGCGGGCGGGTCGAGCGGACTTTGACGGATAGGTGCCATTCATCGCGTGACGTGAAGGGTTCGTCGCCCAGCCAGTTGATCTCGCGCACCGGAACGACGCGCGTTGCCAGCATCTCTTTCGGGCCCACTACGACCTGCTTTTTGTCAACGTCCAGTTTGACGACGTAAAGCGGCTCGCTGAGGCCGCCGATGCCAAGACCTCGACGTTGCCCGATCGTATAGTGGATTACACCGTTGTGCTGCGCCAGAACGCGGCCATCCGCGTGAACGATCTCGCCGGGTTCCGCGGCTCCGGGGCGTAGTTTTTCGATGACGCTGGCATAGTTGCCGTCGGGCACGAAGCAAATATCCTGACTGTCAGGCTTGTCTGCTACAGACAGCCCATATTGTGCAGCCATTTCACGGGTTGCATCTTTTGACGGCAGGTGGCCCAGCGGGAAGCGCAGGAAGTTCAGTTGCTCCGGCGTGGTCGAGAACAGGAAATAGGACTGATCGCGATTGGCGTCTTCGGCGCTATGCAGTTCCGGACCGTTGGCGCCCATCTTGCGCTGAATGTAGTGGCCGGTGGCCATGCAGTCTGCTTCAAGATCCTTGGCGGTTTCCAGAAGATCCTTGAATTTCACCCGCTCGTTGCAGCGGATGCAGGGAACTGGCGTTGCACCTGCCAAATAACTGTCGGCGAACTCGTCGATCACGGCATCCTTGAAGATGTTCTCGTAATCCAGAACGTAATGTGGAAATCCACGCTCTTCCGCCACGCGGCGCGCATCATGGATATCGATTCCTGCGCAACAGGCACCTTTCTTGGCCAACGCCGCGCCGTGGTCATAAAGCTGCAACGTCACACCGACCACATCATAGCCCTGATCGGCCAGATAGGCCGCGACAACGGAACTGTCGACGCCCCCCGACATCGCCACAACGACCCGCGTCTCCGAGGGCGGTTTGGCAAAGCCAAGCGAGTTCAGCGGGGTCTCGGTATCGAGGGCCATTGCAGTTTCCAGTCCGAGTTAAGAAAGACCGGCAGAATATAAGAAAATTCTACACACTCTCAAGGGGCGGTTTCACGCGACCTTAAGTAGGCTGGTGTCAGCTTTGGTGCAGCAAGAAGGGTAAAGCGATGTATTTGCACAAAGTTGAAGGGCCAAGGTCTGTTGCTCTGCCGGATGGATCTATTTTGACGCATGCCGATCTGCCGCCCGCAAACACAAGGCGATGGGTGGCGTCACGCAAGATTCTTGTCGTGCGTGGAGTACTTTACGGTTTGATCAGCCTGTCGGAAGCAAAAAGGAAATACGGCATCAGCGACGAAGAGTTCAACGGTTGGGTGTCGTTGGTCGCAGAGCACGGCGTTGAGGCATTGAAAGCGACGGCGCTAAAAAAGTATCGACAACCTAAAGGCGAGTGTGAATAAATAATTCAACGGCAACGTCAGATTAACCATTCTTGGTCAGGTTTAATTTTAATTGGAATTATTGACCCGAATTGGAGCAGTGAAAAATGCGCATACTTCTTGTCGAGGATGATCCGACCACGTCCAAAAGCATCGAACTGATGCTGACGCATGCGAACCTGAACGTCTACGCGACGGATCTTGGCGAAGAAGGAATCGATCTGGCGAAACTCTATGATTACGACCTGATCTTGCTGGATCTGAACCTGCCGGACATGAACGGGCATGAGGTTCTGCGCCAATTGCGGATCGCCAGGGTGGAAACGCCGATTCTGATTCTGTCCGGTGCTGATGATACTGAAAGCAAGATCAAAGGCTTTGGATTTGGTGCGGATGATTATCTGACCAAACCCTTCCATCGCGAAGAACTTGTGGCGCGCATTCATGCCATTATCCGCCGTTCCAAAGGGCATTCGCAATCGATCATTCACACAGGGCGTGTAGCAGTGAATCTTGATGCCAAAACCGTCGAAGTGGATGGTAAGACTGTGCATTTGACCGGCAAGGAATACCAGATGCTCGAGTTGCTCAGCCTGCGTAAAGGGACGACTCTGACGAAGGAAATGTTTCTGAATCACCTCTATGGCGGCATGGATGAACCCGAACTGAAAATCATTGACGTATTCATCTGCAAGCTGCGCAAAAAGCTAAGCAATGCAACCGGAGGAGAGAACTACATCGAAACCGTTTGGGGCCGCGGTTATGTGCTGCGAGATCCGCAAAACAACTCGCTGGACGAAACACGGATGGCAGTCGGTCTCTGATTTGAAACACCAGTGCCGCCGGTGGTCCAGGGCGGCACATTGCACTCACGGCTCAGCACGTCTGGACCTGGCCATGGCCTCGCCCTATCACTGAGGTCCAAGTACGCGTGACAGGGCGAGGCCATGAGCAACTTAACTTCCATATCCGAGCTGACAGAAGATGAGGCACGTGCCGAGCTTGCACGTCTGGCCGAACTGTTGTCGAAAGCAAATACGCTGTATCACACGGCTGACGCGCCTGACATGTCGGATGCGGAGTATGATGCTCTCAAGCGTCGCAATGCTGAAATAGAAGCGCGCTTCCCCTATCTCAAGCGTTCCGACAGCCCGACGGATCAAGTGGGTGCAAAGCCTGCTGACGGTTTTTCGAAGGTGACGCACGCCGTACGCATGATGTCGCTGGGCAATGCTTTCGATGATGAGGACGTTGCAGATTTCGACAGATCGATCCGGAAATATCTGGGCCTTGGCTTCGGGGAAAGCCTTGCCTACACAGCCGAACCTAAGATTGATGGCCTGTCTCTGTCATTGCGTTACGAAAAAGGACAGCTTGTTCAGGCCGCGACGCGTGGAGATGGTGAAGTCGGTGAAAATGTAACGGCCAATGCCCGCACGGTCTCCGATATCCCGCAGCACTTGCAAAACGCACCCGAGGTTCTGGAAGTCAGGGGTGAGGTTTACATGTCTCATCCGGATTTCGAGGCGTTGAACGCGCGGCAAGCAGAGCGCGGTGGCAAACCCTTTGCCAATCCGCGCAACTCGGCGGCGGGGTCTTTGCGACAACTGGATTCGGAAATCACGCGCTCGCGCCCGTTGCGTTTTTTCGCTTATGCCTGGGGAGAGGTTTCGCAACCATTGGCCGACTCGCAGATGGGGGCGATCGAGCGGCTTAAATCACTTGGGTTTTCGACGAATCCGCTGACCCGTCTGTGCGCAACGACGCACGAGATATTGGAGCATTATCGCAATATTGAAGCCCAACGTTCCACCTTGGGCTATGACATTGATGGGGTTGTCTACAAGGTGAATGATCTGTCGCTTCAGGCGCGTTTGGGGTTTCGCTCAACCACACCGCGATGGGCGATTGCACACAAATTTCCAGCCGAACTGGCATGGACACGGTTGGAGGCGATCGACATTCAGGTCGGTCGCACAGGCGCGCTTAGCCCGGTCGCACGGTTGCATCCAGTGACGGTGGGCGGTGTTGTTGTTTCCAACGCCACTTTGCACAACGAAGACTATATCGCGGGACGCGATGCCAAGGGCGGCACGATCCGCGATGGCAAGGATATTCGTGTCGGTGACTGGGTTCAGGTTTATCGCGCCGGGGACGTGATTCCGAAGCTGTCTGATGTTGATTTGTCCAAGCGTCCACCTGGTTCGCAAACCTTTGCCTTTCCAACGCGCTGTCCGGAATGTCATAGCGAGGCGATCCGCGAAGAAGGCGACGCAGTCCGCCGCTGCACCGGTGGCTTGATTTGCCCCGCGCAGGCCGTTGAAAAACTGAAGCATTTCGTCTCGCGCAAAGCGTTTGATATTGAAGGCCTTGGCGTGAAACAGATCGAGATGTTCTATGAAGATCCGATCCTTCCGATTAAAACTCCGACGGATATCTTTACATTGGAACAGCGTGACAAGGGCAATTTGGCTCAGCTGAAGAACCGGGATGGGTGGGGGGAAACCTCAGCCAGAAATCTGTTCGCCGCGATCGACGAAAAGCGAACCATTCCGTTTGCGCGCCTGTTGTTCGCTTTGGGTATCCGACATGTGGGTGAAGTCGGAGCGCGTGATCTGGCGCTTTATTACCGCGATTGGGAGACCCTGACACAAGCCCTGGACGCCGCGCACCCGGCAGCTCTGGCTCAACGGCAAGCGGATGAGGCGGAAGATGCCGAACGGGCGGCCGCGCTGGCAGAAGGTCGTCGGGCGCGCGTCAAGGAAGCGCGGGATGCGGCCATCACCGCGGCGTGTGTTACGCCGGATGCCAATGCCGCCTGGGCGGAATTGATCGGAATCGATGGGATTGGTGCAACACTTGGTCTGTCTCTGTCCGATGCGTTTTCGAACGTGGAAGAAAGACGCGCCTTCGATACATTGCGCAAGGAATTGACAATAATCGCACCTGATGCACCGGCATCAGACAGCCCAGTGGCAGGCAAGACGGTTGTGTTCACCGGGACGCTGGAAAAGATGACGCGCGCCGAAGCCAAGGCGCGGGCCGAGGCGTTGGGTGCGAAGGTGTCAGGTTCCGTCAGCAAGAAAACCGATATTCTGGTCGCCGGTCCCGGTGCGGGTTCGAAAGCCAAGAAAGCGGCAGAGCTGGGTATCGAAACCCTGGATGAGGATGGCTGGTTGCAGCTGATCGAAGGCGCATGAGCGGGAGGCCGGAACAGCTGTTCCCGCTGTTTGCGGAGCTGGAAACACTCGACGGCGTTGGCCCCAAAACCGCGCAAGCCCTGGAACAGGCCGGTATTGAGAGCCCACGCGACGTTCTGTTCGGCCTGCCCTATGCCGTTGTCGATCGACGCCGGCGAGAGACGATTCAGGGCGTCGATCTGCCCGCCACGTTGACCGTCGAAGTGACGGTCGGTCCACACAGGCCGCCTCGAAACAAGGGTGGGGCATACCGCATTCATGTCGAAGACAGTCAGTCTGATTTTCAGTTGGTTTTCTTTCACGCGCGCGGGGACTTTCTGAAGAAAGTGCTGCCTCAGGGTTCGCGCCGTGTGGTTTCGGGCAAGCTGGAGCTGTTCGATGGCATGGCTCAGATGGTGCATCCGGATCATATGTTGCCCGTCGAGCAAGCCAGTGAGATCCCAGAGTTCGAACCGGTTTACCATCTGACACAGGGGCTGACCCAAAAGACGGCGCTCAAGGCCAGCCGCAGTGCTCTGGCGCGGGCGCCGGAGCTGGCGGAATGGATCGACCCTGCGCAGATGGCACAGCAAAACTGGCCGGATTGGATCTCTGCAATTCGTGCTGGTCACAATCCTCAAGGGGCTGATGATGTCTCACTGTTTGCGCCCGCACGTCAGCGTCTGGCCTATGACGAGCTGTTCGCGCATCAGATGACGCTGGCTATGGCGCGTCAGCGAGAGCGGAAATCCCGTGGCGTCGTCAGCGTAGGGACAGGCGCGTTGCAATCCACGGTCTTGGCCAGTCTTCCTTATCGTCCGACCAGCGCGCAAAGCCGCGCGATCGAGGAAATCGCGGCCGATATGGCATCAGACGCCCGCATGAACCGATTGTTGCAGGGTGACGTGGGGGCCGGCAAGACGTTGGTGGCTTTCATGGCCCTTCTGATTGCAGTCGAGGCCGGAGGGCAGGGTGTGATGATGGCCCCGACCGAGATCCTCGCGCGACAGCATCTTGAAGGGTTACGCCCGCTGGCGGAAGAGGCGGGAGTGGTGCTGGAACTGCTCACCGGGCGAGACAAGGGCGCAGAGCGGCGCGCCAAGCTTGAGGCTTTGAAAAATGGCAACATTCAAATTCTGGTCGGCACCCATGCCGTGTTTCAGAGTGATGTTGAATTCAAAGCGCTGCGATTGGCTATCGTTGACGAACAGCACCGGTTTGGTGTGCGCCAGAGGATGGAATTGTCGGAAAAAGGGCAGGGTGCGGACGTATTGGTGATGACTGCCACACCTATTCCACGCAGTCTGGCGCTGGCCCAATATGGCGACATGGACGTCTCTGTGCTGGACGAAAAGCCGCCGGGGCGCAAACCTATCAAGACAGCGATTGTCAGCACGGAGCGCATGGATGAGGTCGTATCCCATCTGCGTCGCGCGATTGAAGAGGGGCGGCAGTGCTATTGGGTCTGCCCTTTGGTCGATGAATCCGAGGTTTCGGACCTGACGGCTGCTGAAGAACGATTCAAGCACTTGCGTGCTATATTGGGCGAAGGTGTGGTCGGGCTGGTTCATGGGCAGATGCCGGCGGCCGAAAAAGACGCGGCAATGTCTGCATTCCAGAATGGGGCCACCAAGGTTCTTGTGGCCACGACCGTCATTGAAGTAGGGGTCAACGTGCCCAATGCCACGATCATGGTCATTGAACGGGCCGAGATATTTGGTCTGGCCCAACTACATCAACTGCGCGGTCGCGTGGGGCGTGGTGACGCGGAATCGACATGTTTGCTGATGTACCAACCGCCGCTCAGCGAGGGGGGACGTAAGCGGTTGGAGGTTCTTCGTGAGACTGAAGACGGGTTTCGTATCTCTGAAACCGATCTGGAAATGCGTGGTGCGGGGGATCTGATCGGAACCGCACAGTCCGGTCTGCCCAAGTTCCGCATTGCTGATCTTGAGCGTCAGGCCGGATTGATGGCTGTAGCCCAATCCGATGCCCGGGCGTTGCTGAATGCGGATCCCGAGCTGACCTCAGACCGGGGCCGCGCGGCGCGTATGCTTTTGTGGCTGATGAAGCAGGATCAGGCGATCCGTTTGATTTCAGTAGGTTAGGCAAAAAGTTCCAAAAAGTTCACAAATGTTCTCAAAAAGTTCTTTACCGACTCGGGCAAATATGAGAACAAAAGGTCAACAAAGGATTAAAACTCTGACCGGAGGTTACCCTATGCTGACCCAGATCAAGACTGTATTCAGCCGCTCGCAATCGACTATCCTGCAGGATGCAGTGGGCGTGATGTCTCTGGTCGTGATCCTGATGGTCGCCCTGCACCTTCCGGTTGGATTCTAAGCCTTTCTGCCTGCGATCTCGTGCCAAAATAACCGCGCTGTCATCCCCATTTCAGTCAAGGGTGACCTGCCTGTCCCAAACCCCTTGAGGGGCCATGCCTCGGCCCCGTGCGGTAATCCGGACCCCACGCGAGACACGCAATGCCTGCCGCCGCCCTTTCGCCCGGAAGGTGCGGCGGCTTTTTTTACAACTGTCCGGTTCTGAAAATCTCAAGCAATGCGGACAGGACGGAATTGACCGCGACAGAGGCCAGGATCATCCCCATGATACGGCTGATGATCGCCGCTCCAGAGTGGCCAATCAGGCGAATGATCGGTTCCGCCAAGAGCATGAGAACAAAGGCAACAACCAGAACTGAAAGCATGACCAGCGCGGTAATCCCTTGATCTGCTGCACTATATCGATGGTTGTCTGTCAGGATGACGACGGCCAGCATCGCCCCGGGTGAGGCCAGAGACGGAACGGCAAGAGGGAAGATTGCAGGGTTTTGCTTGTGATACTTGTCTTCCTGATCTTCTTCGGCCTGACGTTGTTCAATTTCCTGTTTGCTCTCGCCGAAGATCATCGTCAGTGCAAAAAGAAACAGTATGATACCCCCAGCCACCTGAAACGAATTCAGACCGATATCCAGCGCTTCGATCAGCAATTGCCCGAACACAAGAAAAAACAGCAAAACGCCTGCGCTTATAAGGGCGGCTAACAGGGCCGTTTTCCGCCGGGCCGCAGCAGTAAGACCGGCGGTGACGGCGATAAAAACCGGAATTGTGCCAATCGGGTCAATGACGACCCAAAGCGTCACAAAATGCTCAAGCAGATTATTCAATACCCATCCCTCCTTAAATCTGTACGGAAGGTAAACGGGTTTGTCTCAAATAGCTACAATCAGGCGCAATGTGCCTGTTCCGCCTGCGCCATGGCTTCCGCAGTGGCGTCCAGCGCCAGCAGGATTGAAGCATGGCGGTTCTTATAGTCCCGCGCTGGCATCAGAACCTTGAGACCGTCGAAGGGCGCGTCCGGAGCGGGGCCATCCTTTTTCAACATCGCAGCAAGCTGATCGCGCGCCGCTTCGACCTGTGCACGCGTCGCGCCAATGATTGCGTCGCCAACCAACGAAGCGGACGCCTGACCCAACGCACAGGCCTTCACGTCCTGTCCAAAGGCACTGACGCGACCATCCTGAACGTTCAGATCAACCGTCACTGTAGAGCCGCATAGAGGTGCGCGTTTCTTGACCGTTGCATCCGGGTTTTCCAGCCGATCCAGATGCGGGATGTCCGCCGCCAGCGCCAGAATGCGTCCGGAATACAGCTTAATCAGGTCGTTCTCGCCGCTCATGGCTTTCCCTCGTCGTGTGTTCCTCATACATAGTGACCAGCCAACCGGATGCAAAAGGTTTTTGTCATGTCTGACCCCGTCGCGTTTGATCCATCGACTCTGAAATATAACGAGGCGGGACTGATTCCGGCAATTGCGCAGGATGAGGTGTCAGGTGAAGTTCTGATGATGGCATGGATGAATGCGCAGGCCATTGAAAAGACATTGGAAACGGGCAGGGTGACCTATTGGTCACGCTCGCGTCAGTCTTTCTGGATCAAGGGCGAAACCTCGGGTCATGTGCAGAAACTGGTGGACTTCCGCATCGATTGTGACCGCGATTGCCTGTTGGTTCTGGTGCGTCAAACCGGTGCTGCCTGTCACACCAAACGCCGGACGTGCTTTTACACCGCGGTGCGGGACGGGACCGAAACCGAACTGATGGCTCCGATGGAGTAACGGAGCAAGATCAAAGCCCCACCATATGGCGGATGTCAGCCGGGTTGGCACCTTCGGCCCGATATTTCGAAATCGCACGTGCGTCGTCCCGTTTGGCCAGTCGTTTGCCCGCGTCATCGCGGATCAGATCGTGGTGGAAATACTCGGGTGTAGGCAGGTTCAACAGCGCCTGAAGCAGAACATGAATCCGGGTGGCTTCGAACAGATCCCGACCGCGAACCACACGGGTGATCCCTTGAGCTGCGTCGTCAAGAACGACGGACAAATGGTAGGACGTACCCATGTCACGGCGGGAAAGTACAACATCGCCGATATTTGTTGCCATTTCATCCGGGGTGAATGTGACAGTTCCTGTTTCGCCATCGGGACCTGAGCCCAGTTCCGAGAATTGGAATTTGGCAGGATCTCGGATTGCTCGACAGGCTTTGGCAACGTCCAGTCGCAGCGCCTGGTTTCGCGGATGATGGATTCGGCTTAAGTCTTTGGCTTGGTTAGCATTTCGACATGTTCCGGGATATACTATTCCATCTGGTCCAAGCAAGGGCGCGCCTTCTTGGGGGGCGCTTGCGGCGGCAGCAATATCTTTGCGGTTACAGACGCAGGGATACAGAAGACCCCTTTTCCACAACCGATCCAACGCTCGATCATAGATACTCAGCCGATCTGATTGACGCAAAACCGGTTTCGGCCAGGTCAGCCCCAACCATTTGAGGTCATCGTAGATCTGATCCTCCCAATGCCGACGCGAGCGGGACTGATCGATATCTTCGATGCGCAGCAAGAACTGTCCATTTTCGGATCTGGCCATGTCGCTGGCGATCATCGCAGAATAGGCGTGCCCAAGGTGAAGTGGACCGGTCGGGGATGGCGCGAAACGCGTTACGAAAGTCACGCTTTTTCTAATACATACACGTCAGAGTTAAGGTTGATACCGGGCAAGTGTGGCCCGTATTCACGAAATAGAAAACGTGCTGCCCCCATGTCGACCCAATCCGTCAGTCGGCAGGTGAATTTGTGATCTGCCAGCGCATGATCGTTCAAGGAATACGCAAGCAACCCACCTTTGGGCAAGGCGTGCATCAACAGGTCGAATGTCTCGGGTGGCGCCGCGCCCTGGCCGATGACACCAATGGCCGTGATCACCGAATACGCGTCGCGCCTGAGCAGGGCTGGCTTGGTGATGTCAAAACCGGTCAGGGTTCGGTAAACACCCTTGGCCTCTGCCTCTTCCAGCATTTTGGGGGTAGGATCGATACCATCGATGACTTCAAATCCCGCCGCCCGCAAGGCGAGACCGGAAAGCCCGGTTCCACAGCCGAAATCCAGAATTGGCGTTTGGGGGTGAGGGTGGAATTTCCACAAAGCCGCGGCCACCCGCCCCGGGGTTGCATATCCCTGTTCCGCGACCTCTTTTTCGTAGGTCGCAGCCCAGTTCTGATAGTGCGTTTCAGTGTCTTTGGGCGTGTCGAGATTGTAGGTGTTGTCCAGGAACTTGTCGCTCATCCCGGCATGCTAGGCCGATAGCATGTCGCGCGTCCAGTCAGCATTGGTCCAACCATGTTTGCCATTCTGCCTTGGCGCGATCGGTATAGGCTTTGTACCGGTCCCTCCGGCCCCGCCGCCCGCCTTTCAGGCCGTCGACGGGGCGGAATAGGCCGAAGTTTACGTTCATCGGTTGAAACGTCTTGGCTTCGGCCCCTCCGGTAATGTGATGGATCAACGCACCCATTGCACTGTCTTTGGGTACTTCGGGCAATTCACACCCCAGTATTTCCGCGGCGGCCGTGCGACCGGCAAGCAATCCCATCGCGGCACTTTCAACATAACCTTCGACGCCCGTAATCTGGCCGGCAAAGCGGATGTTGGGCTTGGATTTCAACCGCATCTGTGCATCGAGCAGGGTGGGAGAGTTGATGAACGTGTTGCGGTGAATGCCGCCGAGACGAGCAAAACTGGCGTTTTCCAGACCGGGGATCCTGCGGAACACGTCGGTCTGGGCTCCGTATTTCATCTTGGTCTGAAACCCTACGATGTTGAACAATGTGCCCAATGCGTTATCGCGCCGCAACTGAACCACGGCATGGGGTTTGACATCAGGCGCATGAGGATTTGTCAGTCCTACCGGCTTCATCGGACCGTGGCGCAAGGTCTCGCGTCCGCGTTCGGCCATGACTTCAATTGGAAGACAGCCATCAAAATAACCTGCAGTTTCACCCTCGTGAAACTCGGTTTTGTCCGCAGCCAGAAGGGCGTCTATGAAAGCTTCGTATTGATCACGGTCCATCGGGCAGTTCAGATAAGCCGTGCGTTCTTCCTCGGTCTCACCTTTGTCGTACCGGGATTGCATCCAAGCTTTGCTCATGTCGATGCTGTCGGTGTAGACAATCGGCGCGATTGCATCGAAAAATGCCAGCGCGTCAGATCCTGTCTCGGCCCGGATTGCTTCCCCCAGTGCAGGTGAGGTCAACGGACCGGTCGCAAAGATCCACTGTCCATCGTCGGGAAGGGCGGTCACTTCTTCGTCGGTAATCGTCACACGCGGATGTGCGCGGAGTTTTGCGGTGACATCTTCGGCAAAGCGATCGCGGTCCACGGCGAGCGCACCACCGGCTGGCAGGCGATGTGCATGGGCTGTGGTCATGATCAACCCATTGGCGGCACGCATTTCCCAGTGCAGCAGACCCACGGCATTTTGTTCATCGTCATCTGATCGGAAAGAGTTTGAACACACCATTTCCGCCAGGTTTCCGGTTTGATGTGCAAAAGTGCCAACAGTGGGGCGCATTTCATGAATGATCACGTCAACGCCCATTTCAGCGGCTTGCCAGGCCGCTTCGGACCCAGCCATTCCACCGCCAACGATATGCAAAACTTGTGTCATGTGCAGCCACATAGGGCACCGCACACACAGGCGCAACTGCCGTATTTTTTATGACTGTTTCAGAGGGAGGGTCTTGGGGTCGCCGCTGCGGGAATGTCAGCGCTGGTGAGAGAGACCAGCTGGAGGGACCTTCCGCCCACGGCGACCCAAAAGTGTACTGAGGCCTTAGCCTCGACCCAGCTTTGCCACAGAGTTGCCCTTTTGGAAAGTGCTAAAATGAAAACAGTGGCAAAAAATGTTCAAAACAATTGCGTCATTGGGTCCAATTCGGGGGGCGCTTTTCAATAAAGGCGGAAATGCCTTCTTCTGTATCGCGGTACAACATATTCTGCGCCATTGCGTCTCCGGTATAGCCATAAGCCTGATCCAAAGGCATTTGCAGCTGTTGATAGAACGCTTCTTTCCCGATCTTCACGGCCACGCCAAGCTTGGATGCGACCAGTTCCGCCAACCCGTTGGCTTCTTGTTCCAGCAGCGTTTCCGGAACGACACGATTTACCAGACCCAACTCGGCGGCGCGTTCCGCTGAGATGAACTCGCCGGTGGTCAGCATTTCAAAGGCCTGCTTTCTGGGAATATTTCGGCTGAGCGCCACCATCGGCGTGGAACAGAAAAGGCCGATATTGACTCCGTTGACGCCAAACCGTGTCCCTTCCGCAGCCACCGCCATGTCACAGGTTGCAACCAACTGACACCCAGCGGCGGTCGCAATGCCATGGATTTGCGCGATAACAGGTTGAGGCAGGGATTGGATGGACATCATCATCCGGGCGCAGCGGGAAAAGAGGTCCTGAAAGTATGTCTTGCCGCCATCTTCTGATTGGCGTCCGGCGGTCATCTGTTTCAGATCATGCCCGGCACAAAACGCCTTTCCTGCCCCCGACAGGACCACGGCCCGGATCGAGCTGTCCTCGCGCAGTGCATCAAGTTCGGCCTGCAATGCAGCCAGCATCTCATCACTCAGCGCGTTCAGCCGGTCCGGTGCGTTCATCTTAAGTCTTGCAACCGCGCCAGTGTCGTTACGTTCCAGAATTGTCATCTTGCCCTCCGATCCCAAGTTGGGCCAACTCTAGGTCGGCAAGAGCAGGAGGGGAAGTATGGCTTTAGAAATGAACCGAGACGAACTGTCACAATACCTCAAAGAGGTGTTCCCTCAGGTGCGCAAGGATTTCGTCGTCGAAGACTTGACCGAAGACACCATCACCATGCGCCTTGTGGTTCAGGACCAACACCTGCGCCCCGGAGGCACGGTATCAGGCCCGTCCATGTTCGGGCTGGCCGATGTCAGTGTCTATGCGATGGTTCTTGCGCGTAAGGGGCGTCAGTCATTGGCCGTTACAACCAACAGCTCATTTGATTTCCTGCGCAAACCGGAAGGCGGCGCCGATATGATTGCGGCCTGTCGTCTGTTGAAGCTGGGAAAGACACTGGCCGTTGGGGATGTGCTTTTGTACTCGGATGGCGGCGATCTTCCGGTTGCGCGGGCAACGATGACCTATTCCCTGCCGCCAGCACGGTCCGCTGCCGCGAATTTCGGATAAAAAAGGCCGGGGACAGGCCCCGGCCCAGGAAGAGGTCCCAATAATTGGGACTGGGGATCAGTCAAGGCTGCCAGAAAAAGCGCTTTGTTTCCCGGCCGGCCTGATGGCGGGTCAGCCCGACGTCCTGCAGCAAACGGTCATCCAGATAGCCCAGATTGACACGACTGCGGCGACGGCGTTCCCATTGAGTGACCGCCGCCGCAAACCGCACGGCCAGAGCAGCGAGCAGAGGCAGCCGTGGGCTGTCGTTCAGCAGCAGAAGGGCGGGGGTGTGCATTGTGCGTGTCATCTCAGAAATCCTTTCAAATTGTATTGACACAAAACAGTACCATTTGGTACATAGGTTTGATACATTCAGAATTGTGCCAAAGGCAAAGGAAGAATTGTAATGGATACAATTTGGCCGGACGCTCTGCCAAAATCCAAGGGTCCCAAATATACATTGGTTGCTGACGCGATACGGAAAGCTATTGATGACAAGACATTGGATGTCGGTGCTAAGCTTCCCCCGGTGCGCGAACTGGCTTACCGGTTGCAAATCACACCTGGTACAGTCGCACGGGCCTACACGATCCTGACCGATGAGGGCTTGCTCCACGCCGAGGTTGGGCGTGGTACATTTGTAGCCCCGCCAAAATCTCCGATTCTGGACGATGTCTGGGCCAGGCAACTGTATATGAAGGATGACAAATACAACGCCAACGTCAGTTTGTTCAGCCCACGCCTGCCGGATGCAGGGCAGGTCGCGCTTATCCGGGAATGCCTGCAAAAGGTTGCGCAAGCTGACCCTGGGCTTTTTCTGAATTACCCCACGCGGGACGCATACAAACCCATGAGGCAATCAGTTGTGGATTGGTTGTCAGATTTGCCACTGGGTCCGCTCTCACATGATGACATCGTTTTGACCCATGGCGGCCAGAACGGATTGTGTCTGGTGTTTCAGACCATCCTACGCGGACCCAGACCGATTGTGCTGGTCGAAGACCTCTCTTACGCCGGGTTTCGCCGGGCCGGGGAGTTGATGCGCGCCGAAGTCATCGGAATCAAAATGGACAAATGGGGCATTGATCCTGAGTCCATGGAGCATGTTTTGCGACAAACCAATGCTCAGGCCATCTGCGTTTCGCCAGAGGTTCAGAACCCCACCGGGGTTCACACGCCGTTGGAACGCCGGAAAGAGGTGGTGGACGTCGCGCGGCGTTACGACCTTCAAATCATAGAAGACGATTGCTATCGCATGGGAGAGGCGCGAGAACCCAGTTATCGTGCGCTTGCTCCGGAACGCGGATGGCACGTTTCATCAATTTCAAAGATCCTCACCCCGGCTTTGCGCGTGGGTTTTGCCATTGCCCCAAAGGATCGCAGCGTCGATCTGCGTCGATCTGCCGAATATGGGTATTTTGGCCTTGCCCAGCCGCTGGCCGAGCTCACGCGGTTGCTGCTGTCGGATCCGCGTACCCGTCAAATTGCCCAGGATGTACGCAAGCGGATGGGCGACTACGTTCGGATCACTGTCAATGCGCTGGGGGGGTTTGATCTGAACTGGGCTCCGGACGTGCCCTTTGTCTGGCTGAACCTGCCGTCAGGTTGGCGCTCTGCTGCGTTCAGCCGTGCGGCAGAACGGGAAGGTATACAACTCAGATCGGCGGATGAATTTGCCCTGCGCGATGGCCGGGCACCAAACGCAGTACGCATCGCAATGAATGGGCATGTTTCGCTGGAACGGTTCGAGGATGCAATGCTGAGGTTGCGCGCTTTGCTGGACAATCCGCCTGAACAGATCAGCGTCTAGCATTCAGGTCAGCGGGGGCGGATCGCCAAAGAATCCGGCCAGATGGGCGATCTTTCCATCTTCGTCCAATCGAATGAAATCATGCCCGGCCACCATGATTGCGCCGTCGGGCGCCACCATATGCCACGTGAAGTGAACGACATCGTGGTGCGAAACCGGACTGCTGGTGATTTCGACGCGCCCATTCGAGCTTTCAAGTATCTCTCCGATATGAGCATTCAACCGCTCACGCCCCGAAACATCAGCTGTTGGATCCACATATCGACCGTTTTCCGCAAAACAATGCGCCAAGAACTCAAGCCGTTTTCCTGAGGATTTTTCCTGCCAGGCGGCACCGTAGCTTTCAATTGTGTGCATTAAATCCTGCATGCAACTCTCCGTGGCTTGACGCGATCAAGTCTGATCTAGTGTATCAGAGTGTTGAAATTAGGAGAATTCCAATTCAGAAATATGGGGTAAAATAATACCTATTTTGCAAGTTGTTGTTTTAATTATATTTAATTAGCATTGGGTCGCTTGACGTGGCAATCATGGGTGTCTAGATACGCATCCATCGAATTCGGGCCGCTCCGCTGGGGCGGTCTTTCACATCAAACAGGACTATCCTGCCATGAAAACCTTTTCTGCAACACCTGCAGACATCGACAAGAAATGGATCCTGATCGACGCCGAGGGCGTTGTTCTGGGTCGTCTTGCCTCGATCGTCGCCATGCGCCTGCGTGGCAAGCACAAAGCGTCGTTCACCCCGAACATGGACATGGGCGACAACGTCATCGTGATCAACGCTGACAAAATCCAGATGACCGGCAAGAAGCGCGAAGAAAACTTCTACTGGCACACGGGTCATCCGGGTGGCATCAAGTCGCGGACCAAGCAGCAGATCCTCGAAGGCAAACACCCTGAGCGCGTCGTGACCCAAGCCGTCAAACGCATGCTGCCAGGCAACCGCCTGTCGCGTCAGATTATGACCAACCTGCGCGTTTATGCCGGTGCCGAGCATCCCCATGAGGCGCAAGCGCCCGAAGTTCTGGATGTTGCATCCATGAACAAGAAAAACACCCGGAGCTAATGACCATGGCTGATCAGATCAATACTCTCGAAGAGCTGGGCGCCGTCGCAGGCGTTGAGGTTGTGGCCGAAGAAGTCATCGTGCGTGAACCCGTACGTGACGAGCTGGGTCGTTCGTATGCCACCGGCAAGCGTAAAGACGCTGTTGCCCGCGTCTGGATCAAACCCGGCTCCGGCAAGGTTACCGTGAATGGCAAGGACCAGGACAAGTATTTTGCACGTCCCGTTCTGCAACTGATCCTGCGCCAGCCGTTCCAGGTTGCTGGTGTTGAAGGTGAGTTCGACGTCGTTGCAACCGTCAAAGGCGGTGGCCTGACCGGTCAGGCCGGTGCGGTCAAGCACGGCATCTCGAAAGCGCTGCAACTGTACGATCCCAACCTGCGTGGCGCTCTGAAAACGGCCGGCTTCCTGACCCGTGACAGCCGCGTTGTGGAACGTAAGAAATTCGGCAAGCGCAAAGCCCGCCGTTCCTTCCAGTTCTCCAAGCGTTAATTCGCCGGGAAAAACCAATAAGAAAGGGCTCGCACATGCGAGCCCTTTTTTGCTTTGCTTTGTCTATGAACTTATTCTTCGTAGACAAGTTTCCACGCGCCGTTTTCAACGACATTGACGAAAACCGTATCCGCCCCCTGGTGATCGTCCGGGCCATAGGAAATATGGTTGCCGACCAGGTCATCCTGATAGTCCAGTGACTCCATCGCTTCGATAAAGCTGTCATGTGTCAGGTCAGGGCCCGCGGCCTCTATTGCTTTGACCATCATTTCAGCAGCGGAATAGCCCAACATGGCGAATCCAACCGGGTCTTCGCCCGTGGCGGCCTTGTATTCTTCGATAAATGCCGCCGGGGCAGGTTGATCCGCACGCGCCCAAAGATCCTGCCACGACGCTGCTGCATAGAATCCATCGGTCACTCCACCGGGAACCTGTGCCACAACAGTCAGGAAACTGGCCGAAGTGCCGAGGAACTTCATGTCCGTCAGGCCCATCTTCTTGGCCGTGCCAACTACGGTGATCGCCTGCCTTACCCCAAGCGCCATGGTGACGATATCGCAGCCCTCTTCCTTGAGCTTGCTGAGCGATCCGACAAAATCCGTCTCATCCGGCTTGTGGGTTGTTTCAGATCCAAAAGCGATACCGGCTTCTTCGGCTCCGGCCTTGCTGCCTTCCAGGATTTCCTCACCGAAATCTGTTGGCAGATACATGGTGCAAACCGACTTTGATCCGAATTCGCCGGCCAGATATTTCACGCCAATACGCGCCTGATCGAAATAGGTCGAGAAGGACGTGAATTTGTTCCGCATCGGTTCCTGCAACATCTGACGCGCAGCAGTCAGAGGCGCAACATTGGGAATGCCCTTGGGATCCAACAACTTGAACCCCGCCATGTTCATCGGCGTGCCCAGCGATTGCAGCATCGCGAACACCTTGTCGCGGTTCAGCAGCTTGTTGTAGCCCTGCATCGCACGCGGCATCTGATAGCCGTTGTCCTCGACCACATAGCGGATCTTGCGCCCGTGAATGCCACCGGCTTCGTTCACTCGGTCGAATACCACGTTGGCACCCTTGGTCGCCGGAACACCCACTGCGGCAAAGATGCCGCTCAGGTCGTTGACGGAACCAATGACTATCTCGTCGTCCGTAACGCCCTGTGTCTGAGCCGAGCCGATGCTTGCTGAGGCGGTCAACGCCGTGGCTGCGGCCAGCCATTTGAGTGACTTCTTCATCTTTCTCCTCCCGAAAACTCTTTGCCTAAGTGTACATGTCTTCAATCAGATGTCCGTGTTTCTTTTCCACCAGACCGCGTTTCAGTTTCATCGTGGCGGTAAGCTCGTCATCTTCGGCGGTCAGCAAAACGTCGATCAAGCGAAAATCCTTGATCTGTTCAACTCTTGCAAACTTCGCATTGACGGTTTCGACTTCGGAACCGATCAGATCCCTGATTTCGGACGCGGCACAAAGCGAGGCAAAGTTCGAGAATGGGATCTTCTGGTCTTGCGCATATTTCTCGACGTTTTCCTGATCGATCATGATCAACGCCGTGAGGTATTTACGCTTGTCACCAATGATAACCGCGTCCGAGATGTAATGGCTGAACTTCAGCCGGCTCTCGATTTCGGCCGGGGTGATGTTCTTGCCACCGGCGGTGATGATGATGTCTTTCAACCTGCCGGTGATGGTAACGAACCCGTCCTTGTCGATACGTCCCATATCGCCGGTGCGCAGCCAGCCATCGGCGGTAAAGCTTTCCGCCGTCTTTGCGTTATTGCGCCAATAGCCCTGAAAGATGTTCATGCCCTTGAGCTGAATTTCACCTTCGTCCGAGATACGGATATCGCACCCCGGGACGACCTTTCCGATGGTTCCGATCTTGTTGCTTTCAACGGTGTTGAGTGTCGCAAGGCCGGACGTTTCGGTCATGCCGAAGCCCTCGACGATCGGCACTCCGATGGCCCAGTACCATTTCAACAAATCCGCCGAGATAGGGGCAGCACCCGTGCCACCCCGGCGCAGCTTGTCCAAGCCCAGCATCCGGCGCAAATTCTTCAGAACCAACTGATCCCAAAACCAGAACCGGGCCGCGATGGCGGCGGGAACGGGTTTTCCCGAACTCACGTATTCGGCCCGGCGCGCGCCGGCCTTCAGGGCAAGACCGTATGCCATTCGACCCAGCGACGTTGCATCCTGCGCCATGATTTGCACATGCGCATAGATCTTTTCCCAAACTCTAGGTACTGCCGTGAAGGTCGAAGGCGAGACCTCTTGCAGATTTGCAAAAACCGTCTCGGGGCTTTCCGCGAAGTTCACGGTGCAGCGGGCGGCCAGCGGGAAATAGACAGATACGTCGCGTTCCAGAATATGACAGAGCGGCAGAAAACACAGCTGTTCGTCACTGGCCTGCGTTGGCAATGACCAGGCACCGGCCTCAATGCCAGCCAGGATGTTTTCATGGCTTAGCATCGCACCCTTGGGTTGGCCGGTGGTGCCGGATGTGTAAACCAGCAAAGCTGTGTCCTGAGGTTTAGCCTGCGCGATTTCGGCTTCGAACCGTCCCGGATCTTCGGTTTCGACCTGCTGGCCCAAAGCGTAAAGATCGTCGATCATCATGCAGCGTGGATGGGTCAGGTCATGCAAGCCTTCGCCCTCCAGTATGATCACCTTGACCAGGTCCGGAACTTGACTCTCGACTTCCAGAAACTTGTCCAGATGTTCTTCGTCCTCGACGATCAGGAACTTGCTGCCACTGTCATTGACCAGATATTGCAACTGATTGGCAGAATCCGTGGTGTAGACGCCAGAAGAAATGCCACCGACGCACTGAATGCCCATGTCGAACCACATCCATTCCTTGCGGTCCTCGGACAGGATTGAAACAACGTCTTCGCGTTCCAAACCCAGCTTTCGCAGGGCGAGCCCGATCCACTTGGCGTGCCGCCAGTAGTCGGCCCAGGAATATGACTTCCAGATGCCCAAGTCCTTTTCACGATGGGCTGTTCGATCCCCCAGTTCCGCACAACGGCTTTTAAACAGCGCACTGATGGTTGTGTACCCATCCACACGCAACGGGCGTTGTCCGGGGGTTGTATTAAGTTCAATGCCGTTGATCCTGATCTGCGGGGCGAGGGGCGTTGCATCCATCTTGCTTACCTCCACGTCTTTTTGCGTTTCCACCGGCGGTTTTCGCGCGCGCCTTCTTCCCGCACGCCTAGATAGAAGTTCTGGATATCCTCGGACTTCAGTAACTCATCCGCAGCGCCGTCCATGACGATGCGTCCAACCTCCATCACGTAACCATGATGCGCCAGTTCCAATGCTGCATTGGCGTTCTGCTCGACCAGCAGCATTGTCATATGCTGTTCTTCGTTCAGACGTTTCAGAATGCCGAATATCTCTTGTACCAGTAGCGGCGACAGACCCAGTGACGGTTCATCCAGCAGCATGATGCGGGGGCGGGCCATCAGCCCACGTCCGATCGCCAGCATCTGTTGTTGCCCACCTGACAGGGTGCCGGCCTCTTGCGTGCGGCGATCTTTCAGAACAGGGAAATAACTGAAAACAAGGTCGCGGTCCTGGGCGATCTGCGCTTTGTCCGAGCGAGTATACGCTCCGAGGCTCAGGTTTTCATCGACGGTTAGTAGAGGAAATACCTCGCGCCCTTCGGGCACATGCACAATCCCGCGCTGGACGACTGTATGCGGCTCAGCCCCCTGAATGTCGTCGCCATCAAAGGTAATCGTGCCCTTTTCCGGGTCCATCACACCCGAGACGGTTTTCATCAATGTCGTTTTACCTGCACCATTTGCGCCAAGGATCGAGGCAATCGTTCCTTCGTGAACGTCCAGCGAAACACCGCGAATGGCCATTATCGGGCCATAAAAACTTTCGACATTTCGGATTTTCAGGATTGGCAGGCTCATGAGGCTTTCCCCAGATAAGCTTTAATCACCGCCGGGTGCGATTGAACTTCGGCCGGGCTTCCAAGCGCCAGTTTAGCACCATCTGCCATGGCCAGAACCCGGTCTGACACGCCGGAGACCAACCCCATGTCATGTTCTACCATCAAAACGGTGATACCCATCTGTCGTCGGATATCATCGATCCACCAACGCATGTCTGTTGTCTCTTCGACGGACAACCCCGAGGCCGGCTCATCCAGCAGCAGCAATTTGGGGTCGGTTGCCAAAGCGCGGGCAACTTCAACCACTTTGCGTACGCCGTAGGGAAGCCCCGATATCATCTTGCCGCGATAGGCTTGCAGGTCGAGAAAGTCGATGATCCGTTCGACTTTCTCGCGGTTTTCCAGTTCCTGTTGCTTTGCGGAAGGGGTGAACAGAATCTCGGAAATCAGGTTTGTCCTGCGGTGGCGGTGCCGCCCGACCAGCAGGTTTTGCAGAACTGTGGCGTGTTCGAACAGTTCGATATTCTGAAAGGTCCGCGCAACACCATAGGCGGCGACGCCGGACGGCTTGACCTGAAGCAGATCGTGACCGTCAAACTGGATCGCTCCTTCAAAAGGATCGTAGAACCGGGAAATCAGGTTGAAAACAGTGGACTTGCCCGCACCGTTTGGGCCGACAATGGCAAAAACCTCACCTTCCCGAACATCAAATGACAGGTCATCCACCGCCGTCAGACCGCCGAATTTCAGAGTGACGTTTTCAAACTTCAGCAAGCTCATCTCAGACGTTCCGTTTTGAGATAGGATTTTTGACGTTTGAACATGTCCTTTCGATAGAACGGGAACAATTCGAACCATGTACGGATCTTAAGCCAGCGGCCGTAAATCCCCATCGGTTCGAACAGGATGAACGCGATCAGGATCATTCCGAAGATGCCGAACTCCAATCCCGGAATGGCCACCGTATTGCCACCGAACAGGGCCCCGGCATATTCTTTTGAGATCGACAAAAACTGCGGCAGGAACCCGATCACGATCGCGCCCAGAAACGCGCCGTGGATCGACCCAAGCCCACCGATCACGATCATCATCAACAATTGGATCGAGATCAGAACACTGAAGGTTTCGTTGTTGAACGCTCCGGCAAACAGCCCCATCAGTGCCCCGGCCCAGCCCGTAACGGCACAGGACAGGGCGAAAGAGATCATCTTTGTCCGCGCGATATCGATTCCCATCGCCTGGGCCGAAACCTCAGAGTCGCGTACCGCGATGAAGCTGCGCCCCAAAGGCGCGCGCAGCAGGTTGATATATCCGAGTGTGACCAGCACGGCGACGGTCAGGACCAGCCAGAAAAATTGATCGGGCGTTCCCCAGCGGTCAACCAGATGGCCGAAGATTTCGACCCCGCCGACATATTTGCCCGCCACGCCTCCGGTGATAGGTTCGGACAGTACGATGACGTCATCCATCAGGATGGAAAGCGCCATAGTGAAGATGGCCAGATAGATTCCGTGCAGCCGCAGGGCAGGGATCGCGACCGTCACGCCCGCTATCCCGGTCAGAATGCCGGCCAGCGGGAACGCTACCAGAAAGGGCACCCCTGCTTCGATCAGGGCAACGTTGGCATAGCAGCCAAAAGCCAGAAAGGCCGCGTGGCCCAGACTGACTTGCCCCGTGTGCCCGGTCAGGATCATCAGGCCCAACCCGGCAATAGCCCAAATCAGGACGTTGGTCAGCTCACCCAGATAAAACTCATCAAGCCACCAGGGGGCTGCGGCAACAACTGTCAGAAGGATCAGATACAGGACAAGCTGATAGCGGTCTTTCCATGGATGGATATCCTGCATGTAGCCTGTTTTGAAGACGATCCGCATGGCTCAGACCTTTTTGACCCGAACCTGACTGAACAACCCGTTGGGTCGAAAGATCAGCACGGCAAGCAGCAGGGCGTATGGCGCGATCTGGCTGTAACCCGCCGCGATATAGCGGCTGGCAAAAGGTTCGATCACCCCGACTATAAGTCCACCAGCCAACGCACCGGGCAGGCTTCCGAACCCGCCGATGACGGCGGCGGCAAATGCCTTGATGCCCAGCAATCCGGTTGTCGGATCCACCGCACCCTTGGCGGCGAACAGAATGCCCGCAATCCCCGCAACGACTCCGGCCAGCGCCCAGATGAATCCCTGGACCCGCTTGACAGGCACGCCCATGTAATAAGCTGCCAGCTGGTTTTGCGACGCCCCCTGCATCCCAAGGCCAAGTTTGGTGCGGTTGAAAAAGACGTAAAGGCCCCATGTCAGCAGGATGGTCACGACGATTACGGCAACATCTTCCATACCCAGCACAAGGCCTCCAAAGCGCACCTCTCTGCCCGCAAGCGGGTTCTGCAGCGTTTGCGGTTCGTGCCCCCAGATCAACCCGGCCGCAAAGCGGATCACAAAGCCAAGGGCGATGGTCAGGATAACAACGGCGGTCTGGCTTTCGCCAAAAAGACGTCGGATGATCAGGCGATCCAAAAGATAGCCCAATGCACCCATGATCCCCAATGACATCGGCAAGGCCAGCCAGAACGGCAGACCCATGTACTCGGTGTTGGTCAGGCCGATGGTCACAAAGGCCCCCAGCATCATGAAATCACCTTGGGCGAAATTCACCGCCTCGGTCGCCTTGTAGATCAGAACAAAGCCAAGCGCGATCAGGCCATAGACACATCCGTTTGCCAGTCCGCTGATCAGCAGCTGTGCGTTATCCAAGCTGTCCTCCCTCGACCGGTTTGCCGGCGTCGCGTTCCGCCCGCGCCCGTCGTCCGGTAACGCAGGTTTGTTCTACTATGGCGTGACAATCACCTTGCCGTCACTCTTTTTCAGCGCATCTGCCAGATTTGGCACAAGATTTTTCAGCCTAAGATGTTCTGAAACATCCGTTTTCCAACGCCCGTCGGCAAACCGGGCCTGAACCTCGGCCACGACGCGCATCTGATCAGCGGGCGGGGTCGACATCATCCAGTTCGTCAGCCAGAAGCCTTCGATCCGCTTGCTCATAAAGATCAGTTGACCGGTCTGAGTCAGCGTCGGCGCCTCGGTTGACAGCTTGCCATAACTGATCCAGCGCGCCCGGTTGGGCATTACGCAGAACAGTTGTTCAGACAACTGGTCCGTCACGGCATCCAGAAACACGCGCGGTTTCAGATGCGCGCTCAGATCCGCAAACTTTGTGACAACGTCTTCATCGGTTGTCACCAGCACTTTGGCCGCACCAAGGTCTTTCAACATCTCTACCGTCTCGGCCCGGCGCACCAAAGCGATCGGCTTCAACCCCAGATCGCGGCCAAGGCTGCACATAAGCTTGCCCAATTGGCTGGTCGCGGCTGATACGACAAAGGCATCGCCGTCAGCTTTGGCCATATCCACCATGGCCATCGCCGTCATTGGATTAACGATCTGAGCAGCCCCATCATCGTCCGAGATATCAGGGCGCAGAGGGATGCACATCTGCATCTGTGTAACGACAAATTCCGCCCAGGCCCCTGATCCGGCGGCGACAAACGCGACGCGTTGCCCTTGCAGGGCCTCGGCGCCCTTGCCGACGGCGACGACGTCTCCGCAACCTTCAAATCCGGCGGGCGAACCCTTGATCCTTGGCTGTCCGTATTCACCTTTGATGAAGTGCAAATCTGACGGATTGACCGAAGCTGCGCGCAACCGGATTAGCACCTGACCGGGGCCGGGTTTTGGTGTTGGAACTTCTGCTTCTTCCAACCAGCCAGCGGCATTTTCAATGGCCGGTCCGGTGGCCGTGCCGGAGTACCCGTCATGTTTCAGGATTGCGGCGAACATAGTCTGGGGCAGGTCGGTCATCGGGTCATCCTCGAAATGGCTAAAGCAAAGCCCGCACCATATCTGGAAGGCCCCCAATAGTACGGGTAAGATGCGGGCTGTTTGTCTGGCACAGCCAATCAAAAGCCGCGAAGGACGTCAATTCGACGACGCCATAACGTAGGGGCAGCGCAGATGCGCCCTTGGGAAAGGCCGACCCGTGGATCGGCCTCAATCACTTTACTGTTGGGTCAACAAGTTGGTCAGTTCCTGAATCTTCTGAACAATTGTTTCAGGTGAGTCCTTGATATCATTTACAATCTTGATCGCCTGATCCTTCAGATCAGTGGCCAGAGTGCTTTCCTGAAGGGATGTCATAATGCCTTCATAATCGAAATTTGTGGGGTCCAGCTTGCCTTCCTGAACCCATGAATTCAGCAACTCCTGACCCTGACCGGCCAATGCTGCCACCTGATCGCCAGCCTCCTGGGCGGCATCAGAGGCCTGATCCGCTACGGATGACGCCGCTTCGCTTGCCTGATCCGCCACCGAAGAGGCCGCTTCAGTTGCTTGGTCCGTCAATGACGATGCTGCTTCAGCGGCTTTCTCGGTCGCTGCATCGACTGCGTCAGAGGCAGCGTCCTGAGCAGAGGAAGCCACGTCTGTCACCGCTTCGGCGGCTTCTTCTGCCGCGGTTTCCAAACGTTCAGCGGGTGTGGGTTCGGGTTGTTTCAGGTAAAAATACCCGCCAGCACCAATTGCGGCGATGACGATGGCAAGAATGAGAGTACGCGACATGTGTGTCTCCTTTGGAAAATGTGTCGCCGGGATGCGCTAAAAATAACTCAGGAACAAAGGGGAATTCCCAATAATTCTCAGCAGAATAGAGTATAAGCCGGGCTACGCTCATTGCCCGACGAAACGCGGCAAGAATATGCCTGCACAAAGGCACCGCGACCGGATTGAGCAGCGATCCGCGGGGAATGGCAGCAGCAGAAGTAAATCCTTGGGAAGTCTCTGGTTGACCTAAAAGCCAGCATTGGCAGTGTGGCGGAGAGACAGGGATTCGAACCCTGGGTGGGCTTGCACCCACAACGGTTTTCGAGACCGCCCCGTTCGACCACTCCGGCACCTCTCCGCGGGGGTCTGTGAAGGGGGGATTTAGTGAGGAACGGGCAGGGGTGCAAGCAGAAAATTCGGGAATTTACGAAACCCGGGTTTTTCCGTTGCCAGCAGGCATAAAACGCCTAGTCTGATAAGTATGACACAGTTTGTACGCCGCTTTGCCTTTTGGTTTCTGGCCCCGCTTTTTGCGCTTGTACTTATCCCATTGGAACTTTCCGCTGCCAACCGGGACCGGATTGAGGCTTTTCTGACGACAACCGGGTTTAACGTAGCGTTGGAAAGCATCGCGCTGAGCTCGAGGTCCGCCCCTCAGATGCTGGGGATAGACCCTGAGGGATTTGGCTCGGACTGGGCCCGTCTGGCAGACGAAGTCTTTGAGGTCGGCGCCATGCACGAGACCGCAGTTTCCATCCTGGAAAAAACTCTGAGTGATGAAGCCCTGACGCATGCGGTTGACTTTTATGCATCCGACCTGGGGCAGCGCCTGGTAGAGGCCGAAAACGCCTCGCATATGCTTGAGGACGATGAAGCCAAACAGTTGGAAGGGCAAATGATCATCTCGGACCTGATCAAGGACGGATCGGAACGGGTCGAAAGTTTCAAGCGCATGAACAATGCCATCGATTCGACCGGCACCGCGGTGCGGGCCCTGCAAGAGATTCAGGTGCGTTTCCTTCTGGCAGCCAGCGCATCAGGTGTCATCGAGCTGCAACTGGATGCGGATGAATTGCGTGCGCTGATGAAGCGGAACGAATCCGGCATGCGCCAGTCTCTCCAACTGTCCAGCCTTGCAGGGGCAGCTTACACCTATCAGGATTTTTCTGATGCGGATGTCGTTACCTATGTCGAAGCATTGGAACAACCCTTGATGCAGGAAGTGTATGAATTGCTGAACGCAATCCAGTACGAAATCATGGCCATGCGGTTCGAAGTTCTTGCGGCCCGAATGGCCGAATTGCATCCTGCACAGGATATTTGATGCGCCGCGTTTTTTTGGCGATTGCAGTTGTTCTGTGGGGTGTTCCCTTGCAGGCCGATCAAAAAGTTGACCGGCTGGCGCAGGCCATGCACCTGTCGCATGTGATGGAAATTCTCGTACAGGAAGGGCAGGTGCACCGCGAGGAACTTGACGAAACGTTGTTGGACAAGACTGGCGGAGCGTTCTTTGAAGCGCAGGTCAGGGACATTTACGATCCGGATTGGATGCAAAAACAACTGACGGATGCGTTTGAAGCAGGTTTGTCTGATGCGCAGCTTGATCAGGCGATCTTGTTTTTCGAAAGCGATCTCGGTCAGACGATTGTGGCGCTGGAAAACTCGGCCCGGCAGGCGATGTCAGACCAAGCCATAGAGGACATGGCCCGTGAAGCATACGATTCCGTCAAACGAAACACGACTCGCTTTGAGTTGGTCGATGAGTACATTCAGGCAAATGACCTTATCGACAAGAACGTTCAGGGGGCTCTGAGTTCAGACTACAGCTTCTTTCAGGGTCTCGATGTTGACGCGCAAGGCGACGATCAGGAATTGCTGGCCGAGCTTCTTTCTCAGAAAACGAGCCGCGCCGCCGAAACCGAGGCGTGGCTGTATTCTTTTCTGCTGATGGCTTACCGGCCTTTGGACGAGACCCAGATGCGCGAGAATATCGCGTTTTCCAGAACCGAAACGGGTCGCGCCCTGAATGAGGCGTTGTTCGACGGTTTTGACCGCATGTTCAACGACATCTCGTTCCGGATGGGGCGGGCGGTTGCCCAGACGCTCAGAGCGTCTGATCTTTGACATCGCTTTGGTGTTGACTTTTTCCGACGTTCTATAGATAAGCGCGCATCCCGGCCGGTTTTCCGCGCCGGGTATCGTTATTATTTGACCCATTCGACATCGTCACAGGGTCATTCACACAGCCCGAAAAGGGCTCGCTGTTCGAGGTGGCTTAGGCCAGCAACACCCGGTTCAGGGGACCACAGAACGCGGATATGAAAAGGAAAGACGCATGTTTGCGGTCCTCAAGACTGGCGGCAAGCAGTACAAGGTTCAGGCGGGCGATATGCTCCGCGTTGAAAAACTGGCTGCCGACGCAGGAGAAAAAGTTCAATTCAACGATGTTCTGATGCTGGGCGGTGACGCTCCGGTTGTTGGCGCACCTTTCGTTGAAGGCGCAGGCGTACAGGCCGAAGTGATCGAACAGGTCAAAGGTGACAAGGTCATCAAGTTCGTCAAGCGCCGTCGTAAGCACAGCTCGAAGCGTACCGTTGGCCACCGTCAGAAACTGACTCTGGTCAAGATCACCGACATTCTTGCGTCGGGCGCTGACAAGTCGGGCATCAAGGCTGCAACCGGATCCGCTCCGGCAGGCGACTCTGCTCCGGCGGCAAAGCCTGTAAAGAAAGCTGAAGCCAAAGCCGATACACCCTCTGCTGCTGCGGACGATCTGACCGCGCTGACTGGCGTCGGCCCAGCCGCTGCCAAGAAGCTGAACGAGGCCGGTATCGAAAGCTTTGCCGCTCTGGCCGCCTTGTCGGATGAGCAGATTGCTGCTATCGAAACGGTCAAAGTGAAGCCCGAATGGGTTGAGCAGGCCAAAGAACTGGCCAAAGGCTAAGGAGAGAGAGAATGGCACATAAAAAAGCTGGCGGTTCCTCCCGTAACGGTCGCGACTCAGCTGGTCGTCGCCTTGGCGTGAAACTGTATGGTGGCCAGGCCGCTATCGCAGGTAACATCATCGTGCGTCAGCGCGGCACCAAGTTCTGGCCGGGCGAAGGCGTAGGTATGGGCAAGGACCACACCATCTTCGCAACCACCGATGGCGCCGTTAAGTTCCATAAAGGACTTAAAAACCGCACCTTCATTTCGGTCCTGCCAGTGGCGGAGGCCGCAGAGTAAGCCGAAACCCAGAAGGTTTAAGAAAAATTCATGGGGGACCGGCACAAAGTGCCGGTCCCTTTTTCGTTCTAACGCAGTCGTGATCAATCAAACCGATGACAGTCGCAACCACCAGTTTCCTGATTTTTGCCGCCAGCCAGGTCGGCACGCCGGGACCGGCCAACATGGTCCTGTTGGGAACGGGTGCGCGCTATGGCTTTCGGGCAGCATTACCTTTTGTCGGGGGGGTGATTCTGGGGAAGCAGTTGATCATTTGGCCGATTGGTTTTGGGTTACTGCATCTCGCGGATCAGGCACCTGAGGTGTTTACGGTACTTAAATACGCGTCAGCGGCCTATATCATGTGGTTGGCGTGGAAAATTGCCAACACGCGGTTGTCGCGACAACAGTCCGAGGGGAGGGCCCCCGGCTTTCTGGCGGGATTGATTGTTCATCCGCTCAATCCCAAAGCCTGGGCCATGATCATTGCCGGTTTCACCGGGTTTGTGGCCGCGGGCACGCCCAGTTTTGAAGCGACGATTACGATCGCTCTTTGTTTGTTGTTTTGTCAGGTGGTTCTTCATCCGATCTGGACTTTTGCGGGCGATAGAATTGCCCACGCGGTTGAAGGACGGCCAGTTGAAAAGTATCTGATGTGGACGTTGGCGGGTCTTACGGTTGCGTCCGTACTTTTCGTGTTGTTCGGAGGAGGAACACACCCATGAAACTTGAAGCAATAATAAATCAGCCGGTCATAGAAACCGAGCGGTTCGATCTGCGCCCTTTGCGTCGGTCGGATATGGGGCTGATCGAGCATTATGCCGGTGATGAGCGTGTGGCACGCATGACAACCAGTATTGCACATCCTTTGGCCCCAGGCTCGACCGAAGCGTTTGTCACGCGCTCAATGGCTGAAGACCGGGACGAGGATGTCTGGGTCATGGATGCCACCAAGGATGGTGGCCCGGAGCTGATTGGTCTGATCACGCTGAAACGGCTGGATCGGAATCAGTCAGAAGTCGGCTATTGGGTTGCGCCGATCTATTGGAATACCGGCATTGCCTCTATGGCTGTCGAAGCGCTGGTGAATGCCAACCCGCTGGAGAACGCGACCATGTTTGCCAGCGTGTTCCAGGACAATCCGGCCTCTGCCCGGGTTCTGACCCATTGCGGGTTCCAGTATCTTGGCGATGCAGAAAGCTATTCGGTGGCGCGTGATGCGAATGTGCCCACCTGGACGTACAGTAAAAAACTCTAACTTGTGGCCGATGGGGCCTTTGCAGTAGGGGACACACATGAAATTTCTCGATCTTGCAAAGGTCTACATCCGGTCCGGGGCCGGAGGTGGCGGCTGCGTCAGCTTTCGGCGCGAAAAGTACATCGAATACGGCGGCCCTGATGGGGGGGACGGTGGTAAGGGCGGTTCCGTCTGGGTCGAAGTTGTGGACGGGCTGAACACCCTGATCGACTTCCGCTATCAACAGCATTTCTTCGCCAAGAACGGCCAGCCGGGCAGGGGGCAGCAACGTACCGGCAAGGACGGTGATGACATTGTCTTGCGCGTGCCTGTCGGCACCGAGATTCTGGACGAAGACGAGGAAACGGTCATCTGCGATCTGACCGAAGTGGGCCAGCGCGTTCTGCTGGCCAAGGGCGGCAATGGCGGTTTCGGCAACCTGCACTTCAAATCCGCCACCAATCAGGCGCCCCGCCGTGCAAATCCGGGGCAGGCAGGCATTGATCGTACGATTTGGCTGCGTCTCAAGCTGATCGCCGATGTGGGCTTGCTGGGTATGCCAAACGCGGGAAAATCGACCTTTCTTGCAGCTACGTCCAACGCGCGGCCCAAGATTGCGGATTACCCGTTTACCACGCTACACCCTAATCTGGGAGTGGTGGGCGTCGACAATGCGGAATTCGTCGTGGCCGACATCCCCGGCCTGATCGAAGGCGCCCATGAAGGACGCGGGATCGGAGATCGCTTCCTTGGTCATGTTGAGCGCTGTGCTGTGCTTCTGCATCTTGTCGATGGAACGTCGGAAACGGTTGCCGATGATTACCGCACGATTATCCACGAGCTTGAAGCCTATGGTGGTGAACTGGCCGAGAAACCCCGGATCACCGTCCTGAACAAGGTTGATGCGCTGGATGATGAAGAACGTGATCTGGCCAAAGCCGAACTGGAAGAGGCCGTTGGCGGCCCCGTGATGACGATGTCCGGCGTTGCTCATCAAGGTGTAACCGAGGTTCTGCGCGCGTTGCGCGGCCAGATTGATGACAACCGTGTTCGCCAGAAACCCGCTGAGGAGGCGCAGCCTTGGCAGCCCTGACCTCAGCGCGTCGCCTGGTCGTCAAAATCGGCTCTGCTCTGCTGGTCGATCGGGATACAGGTTTGCTTCGTTCCGATTGGCTGCATACGCTGGCGCAGGACGTGGACTGGCTCAAACGGCAAGGGACGGATGTTATTCTGGTCTCGTCGGGGTCGATCGCGCTGGGGCGCGGTGTTCTGGGTCTGCCCACAGCGGCTTTACCTTTGGAAAAATCGCAGGCTGCCGCTGCCGTTGGACAAATTCGTCTGGCACGCGCCTATGAAGAAGCGTTAGCACCACATGGAATCACCACGGCGCAGGTTTTGGTGACGCTGGAGGACAGCGAGAATCGCCGCAGATACCTGAACTCGCGCGCGACTCTGGAAACATTACTTGGCCTTGGTGTCGTGCCGATCGTCAATGAAAATGATACAGTGGCAACGGATGAGATCCGGTATGGTGACAATGACCGTCTGGCCGCGCAAATCGCGGTAACGGTCGGCGCGGATCAGCTGATCCTTCTGTCAGATGTTGATGGCTTCTATTCCGGCAACCCGAATGAAGATGCTTCGGCTACCCGGTTCGAAACCATAGATCGGATCACGCCCGAAATCGAAGCCATGGCGGGTGATGCGGGCTCTGGTTTGTCAAAGGGCGGAATGAAGACAAAACTGCTGGCTGCCCAAATGGCCGCCGCGGGCGGTTGTGCGATGGCGATCACTGAAGGATCGACCTTGAACCCTCTGAAAAGGCTGGAGAATGGTTCAAGCTGTACGTGGTTCACCGCAACGTTGGACCCGCATGCAGCGCGCAAGCGTTGGATTTCAGCCATGAAACCGCGTGGTGAGATCACTGTCGATGAAGGGGCTGCCAACGCGCTGGCCAATGGCAAAAGCTTGCTGCCCGCGGGTATTGTCGAAGTGACTGGTGATTTCGGGCGCGGCGACCCCGTTTCGATCCTTGACCCAAAAGCGCGCCGACTGGGGCAGGGTATCAGCCGTTATACCGCGCAGGAGGCGGGCGCGATCAAGGGGCGTAAGTCTTCCGAGATCGAGGCCACGCTGGGCTACCCCGGCCGCGCTGCCCTGATCCACCGGGATGATCTGGCCCTGTAACCATCGAATAAGACGACCTGAGAGGCACGCGACATGAAAGACTTTGACAGCATTCCAGCTCTGATGGCCGATCTTGGGAAACGTGCCAAGGCGGCATCACGTGAACTGGCTTTTGCCAGCGCCGAACGAAAGCATGCCGCTCTGATTGCGGCAGCCGACGCGGTTTGGGCCAATCGCGGGCAGATCATCGAAGCCAACCAGAAGGATCTGGAGTTTGGCCGTGAGAAGGGCCTGAGTCCGGCGATGATGGATCGCCTTATGCTGGATGAGACGCGTGTTCAGGGCATGGTCGATGGTTTGCGCGCGGTGGCTGATCAGACCGATCCGGTGGGCGAAGTGCTGGCCGAATGGGACCGCCCGACAGGATTGAATATCCAGCGCGTGCGCACCCCGCTGGGTGTGATCGGCGTGATCTACGAAAGCCGCCCGAATGTAACCGCTGACGCAGGCGCGTTGTGTCTGAAATCCGGAAATGCTGTCATCCTGCGGGGCGGCTCCGAGAGCTTTCATTCTTCGACCGCGATTCATGCCTGCTTGGTAGAAGGGCTGAAGGCCGCCGATCTGCCGGAAGATGCGATTCAGCTGGTGCCGACACGTGACCGCGTGGCGGTGCAGGAGTTGCTGACCCTGACCGACTATGTCGACGTCATCGTTCCGCGCGGAGGCAAGGGGTTGGTGGGCCTTGTGCAGCGTGAGGCTCGTGTGCCTGTCTTTGCGCATCTTGAAGGTATCGTGCACATCTATGTCGACAAGGCGGCTGATCCGCAGAAAACGTTGGACGTGGTGCTGAACGCCAAAACCCGTCGCACCGGCATCTGCGGCGCTGCCGAATGCTTGCTGATCCATCAGGACATCGCCGAAACGCTGGGGCGTGACGTGATCGCCGCGCTCGTGAATGCTGGTGTTGAGGTTCACGCCGACGACATACTTGCGGTTGAGGGTACAGTTTCCGCAACGGCTGAGGATTGGGGAAAAGAATTTCTGGACAGTGTTATCGCGGCCAAGCCTGTCGCTGATATCGACGCAGCCATTGCGCATATCCAGCGATACGGATCAAACCATACCGATTGTATCATGACCGAGGACGGTGCTGCTGCGGCCCGTTTTTTTGAGCGCCTCGATAGCGCGATCCTGATGCACAACGCTTCGACTCAGTTCGCCGATGGTGGTGAATTCGGGATGGGCGCCGAGATCGGAATCGCCACGGGCAAAATGCATGCCCGCGGCCCGGTGGGGGCCGCCCAGTTGACCAGTTTCAAATACCTGGTGCGCGGGAACGGAACGACCCGGGACTAAAAGCGCAGCAAAACGCGGGTCGCAGCGGTTTCGACTGAAACGCGCCGACCCATTGCATTTGCCGTTTCGGGCAGCAGAGCGAACTGGACCTGCGCAGGTGTAATCTTGTTGGGGAACCGACCGGTTGCAACGTGTTTCCACAGTTCAGCATCCACATTCAGTTTGTCTGCGGTCCCGGTGATCGTCCATTTTTCATCTTGGGTTTTTATTTCGACCGTTCCGCCCAGTGGCATGGCGCTTTCGCAGCACATGATTCCCAAAAAGGCCAGTTTGACCTGATTTCGCGGCACGGGTTCCTTCAGATTCCAAATGACCCGTACCCGTCCGGTGCGTTCCATATCCTTGAGCAGTTCAGTCACTTCGGCTCGCCCCAGCGGTTGTTCTCCTGCTGATCCAAAGGCAACCCTGAAAAAACGGATGCGCGCACCAGCGCTGCCGACGCTGCCCGAGATCAGCTCCATCTCGGGGCCCTGCACCGCGCCAACCATGTCCAACAGTTGCAGCCCGTTGGTGATGGCACCGATCGGGCTGATCAGATCGTGGCAGATTCGGGAGCCGATCAATTCAGCCAGGTTGACGTTCGTGTTGCCCATGCGTACCTCCTGCGGTATCTGTCGCAGGAACCGGAAGCCCCAAATGACAGACATGAATGCTATTCTTGCACCGGGCATGTTTGTTCGCCACCCGGATTTCCCCGAATGGGGTGTCGGACAGGTTCAGTCCAACATCGCAGGCAAGATCACCGTGAACTTTCGCGAGCAGGGGAAAGTGGTAATCGACGGAACGCGCATCGCCTTGATGCCGGTCTTTGATCCGTGAAACTGGTTTAAGAAGAGTTAACAGAAAAGGCCAGATGCCCACTTGTTGCCTTCCCCTGAAGAACTGGGGTATCAGCCGCGATGACAACATAGGATCGATAAGTCAGACATGCCGGACGCTGGCCCCTCGTTCACGATCAAATTGGCGGAAACTCAAGACGAACTGCACGCCGCGCAGCGGTTACGCTATGACGTGTTCGTGCGTGAACTCGGCGGCGGGGGCGAGCTGATCGATCATGTGACTGGGTTGGAACGTGACCGGTTTGATCCTTACTTCGATCACTTGCTGGCCCTTGATGATGCGACAGGGGAAGTCGTAGGCGTTTACAGGCTGTTACCGGGCGATCGTGCGGCAGAATTGGGTCAATTTTATTCCGAAGACGAATACGATCTGACCGTTCTCAAGCAAAGTGGCCGCAAGCTCTTGGAACTGGGCCGGTCGTGCCTGCACAGGGACTACCGGGGCGGTACGGCGATGTATCATCTCTGGAATGGTCTCTCTAGGTATGTGGCCGAGCGTGAGATCGAAATCCTGTTCGGTGTCGCCAGTTTTCATGGCACGGATGTGCAGGAACTGGCCCAGCCATTGTCCATGCTGCATAACAATCATCTGGCGCCGCCAGACCTGCGGGTGAGGGCTCAGCCGAGCGTGTTTCAGACCATGGATCTTGTCGCACCGGACGCATTGGATCGTCGCAGCGCCATGGTGCAGGTTCCAGCCCTGATCAAAGCCTATCTGAGGCTCGGCGGTTTCGTCGGCGAGGGGGCGTTCATCGATCACGACTTCAACACCACCGATGTGTGCCTGATCCTAGATACGACCCGTATGAACGAGCGGCAGAAGCGCATCTATGGCGGAGCTTGAATCGGTGAATGATCCGCTTTGGAACAGTGAGGAAGCGCCGGACCCAATCGAACTGGGTTTTGTCGGTTGGATACTCGTTATACTGAGGGGATTGCCTTTGGCCATCCTTGTGTTCGGCGGTCTGCTTGTTCTGTTGGCCATTCGACTGATCGAGTTGCCGTTTTTTGGCGTTCACCGCCCCGTTACACCTTTTATCAGCCAGTTCGTCTGCCGAAACGCGCTTCGCATCCTTGGAATTGGATTTCACTGCTCGGGCGCGTTGATGAAGGAGCACGGTGCAGTTGTCGCCAACCACACATCCTGGCTGGATATCTTTGCCTTGAACGCCCGCAAGAGAGTCTACTTCGTGTCCAAGGCAGAAGTTGCAAACTGGCCGGGTATCGGATGGTTGGCGCGGGCCACCGGGACCTTATTCATCGAGCGGGATCGCAAAAAGGCGCGCGAGCAGACGGCGATCTTCGAAGAACGACTCAAGGCCGGACACAAATTGTTGTTCTTCCCCGAGGGCACCTCGACCGACGGGTTGCGTGTTTTACCTTTTAAAACAACACTCTTTGCCGCGTTCTTTTCAGAAGAATTGCGTGATTTCATGTATGTTCAACCGGTTTCGGTGGTGTTCCACGCACCGAAAGGTCAGCCTGACCGTTTCTATGGCTGGTGGGGCGATATGGATTTCGCGCCGCACCTGCTCAAGACTTTGGGTGCGCGCAGACAAGGATCCGTTGAACTGATCTATCATTCGCCGGCCCGGGTCAGGGACTTCGCCAACCGCAAGGAACTGGCGGCCCATTGCGAAGCGGCGGTGCGCCACGCTCATGCATTGGCGCGGCTTGAAAAATAAGGGCATTGACCCTTGCACTGCGTCCAAACCTGCCGTATACGCGCGCCATTCAAACCCGCAGGCGGGGTTTGGGCTTTGTAGGGGAGACATCCCTATCTGGCCCGCCGGTTGGAGCATCCGCTTCTTTCACCCCCGCCGAGGCGTAAACCGGAAAAGGAAAATAGCATGGCTCTTCCCGAGTTCACCATGCGTCAGCTGCTGGAAGCTGGCGTTCACTTTGGTCACCAGACACAGCGTTGGAATCCCCGCATGGGCCCGTTCATCTACGGCTCGCGCAACGGTATCCACATCATGGACCTGACCCAGACTGTTCCGATGCTGGACCAAGCTCTGCAGGCCGTTCGTGACACCGTTGCAAAAGGTGGCCGCGTTCTGTTCGTTGGTACCAAGCGTCAGGCAGCTCAGCCGATTGCAGAGGCTGCAGAAAAGTCGGCTCAGTACTACATGAACCACCGTTGGCTGGGTGGCACGTTGACCAACTGGAAAACCGTTTCCCAGTCGATCAACCGTCTGAACCAGATCGACGAAGCAATGGAATCGGGCGCCGAAGGCCTGACCAAGAAAGAGCGTCTGGGCATGGAACGTGACCAGGGCAAACTGCAGGCATCGCTGGGCGGTATCCGTGAGATGGGCGGCGTTCCTGATCTGCTGTTCGTCATCGACGTCAAGAAAGAAGCACTGGCCATCGCCGAAGCCAACAAACTGGGTATCCCGGTTGTGGCTGTTGTCGACACCAACTGCTCACCCGACGGTGTCGACTACATCATCCCCGGTAACGACGACGCAGCCCGCGCAATCTCTCTGTACTGCGATTTGGCCGCACGCGCGGCTCTGGACGGTATGACCGCTCAGATGGGCGCAGCAGGTGTTGACCTGGGTGCATTCGAAGAAGCGCCGGTTGAGGAAGCCGTTGTGGAAGAAGCACCCGCAGAAGAAGCCGCTCCGGAAGCGAAAGCCGAAGCGTAAGCTGCCCGTCACGTAAATGACATATGGGGCAGGGTAGACCTGCCCCAATTCCGTTTGAATTGAGGAGAGCCAAGAGATGGCAATCACAGCAGCAATGGTTAAAGAACTGCGCGACTCGACCGGCGCAGGCATGATGGACGCAAAAAAGGCGCTGACCGAAACCGGCGGAAACATGGACGAAGCCGTTGATTGGCTGCGTACCAAGGGTCTGGCCAAAGCGGCCAAGAAATCCGGCCGTACCGCAGCAGAGGGTCTGGTTGCAGTGCACGTCAACGATGGCAACGGTGTTGCTGTCGAAGTGAACTCAGAAACCGACTTTGTCGCGAAAAACGCGGAATTCCAGGAAATGGTCGGCAAGATTGCTTACGCGGCTGAAGGCGTAGACAACGTAGAAGAGCTGCTGGCAGCTGATCTGGGCGGCAAAACCGTTGCAGACACCCTGACCGACAAGATCGCCACGATTGGCGAGAACATGTCGGTGCGCCGCATGGCCAAACTGTCGGGCGACACCGTTGTGTCCTACGTCCACAATGCGGCCACCAATGGCATGGGAAAAATCGGCGTTCTGGTTGCTTTGACCGGTGGCGACGAAGCAATCGGCAAACAGGTTGCAATGCACATCGCAGCCGTGAACCCGGCGGCCCTGTCCGAAGCGGACATGGACCCGGCAGTTGTCGAGAAAGAAAAGCAGGTCCAGATGGACATCGCCCGCGAATCCGGCAAGCCGGAGCAGGTGATCGAAAAGATGATCGAAGGTCGTATGAAGAAATTCGTCGCGGAATCGACTCTGCTGAACCAGCAGTTTGTCGTGAACCCTGACCTGACCGTCGAAGCAGCGGCCAAGGAGGCCGGCGCGACCATCACCGGCTTTATCCGCCTGGAAGTTGGCGAAGGTATCGTGGTTGAGAAAGAAGACTTCGCAGCCGAGGTCGCCAAGGCCGCTCAAGGCTAAGTGGCACAGGAAATTGCCGAAAGCGGCATTTTCCAATAAAATTAAAGGGTTACGCATGGCGTGACCCTTTTTCTTTTGCTGTTGGCAAACAGAATACCCCAGCGATCTATAGAAGAATTGGAGGGCCCCGCATGATGGGGATGGTCGAGGCCCCCCAAAATTTCCGACACCGGCACGCGGACAAATAAGCGCCCCCTTGTCAGAGTGATCGGAGAGCTTTGTTATTGCAAAGATCCAACCCAATGTTCCCTGGCTAAAGCCACCACTCACGGAACACTCTCACTTTGCAACTTTTAGGTTTGATTTGAAAAGTAGTGATTTCCTTACCTAAGGTAAACTGACGCGGGATAGCGTCAAAATATTGCGGTTATACTTCCATAATGAACATCTGATTGTGCAGAGACGCCTTGAGAACCGCCTGCGCCGTCGTTTCGACCGAGAGAGCCTCTCGCGCGAGTCGCAGATGCTTTTCTACAGTTGCAGATGTCAGTCCCATCAACAGCGCGATATCCTGAGTGGTTTTCCCGTCTCCGACCCACTGCAACGCTTCGCGTTGTCGCTTGGTCAGTGCTCGGTTTGGCGGATGGAACGGCAATGTCAGTATTTTCAGGTGGGCGACATTGTTCATAAGTAGAATGTCGTCGCCGTGTTCTTCCCAGACCGCATCCACGTCTTCCTGGCTTAGCCCATTGGCAGCAGCCAGAGAAATCGCTCCCTTCGAGCGCATGGAAACTGAGTTGAAGCTGACGGTATAGCCAGAAACCACACCCATGGACTTGTTGAAATCGAAAACTTCGCGCTCCTTCGCGGTCATCGTTCCGCCCGAGTTCATGTCTTGCAGCATTTTCCAGCTGGCAGCGCCTTCATTGTCCAACGCCCACTTCAACATCGGGGCATGAAAATAAAGCCCATCCTTGATGAAACCGTCGACATAGGCCCGTTTGTGGTTTGTCAGAATTACGAAATCTTCGGGATCGCCCAGAGACGTCTCCGTCCTGTATTGCGTATGGCCATAGATCAGGCGGGAAAATCCGAATTCACCCATCTGGCGGCAATGTGCATCCCACAGGTCTTCCAGGGTCTTAGCGTAGCTGACAAACTGAAGATATTCCTTGAGCTTCATGTCGAGTTGCCTGCTTTCAGATGAGCCGCGAGCGCGTCCAGCGCCAGAATATAGCTTTGGGCACCGAAACCACAGATCTGACCCAATGCAACAGAGGCTACATAGGACCTGTGCCGGAAGGCTTCTCGGGCATGAATATTGGAGAGATGCACTTCGACAACCGGTAACTCTACTGATGCAATGGCATCCATGAGGGCAATCGACGTATGCGTGAACGCCCCTGCGTTCAGTATCAAGCCGCTTTGCACACCACGGGCCGCATGAATAGCGTCAAGTAGCACACCTTCGTGATTGGATTGCAGATGCGTTACATCCAGCCCTATCGACGCCCCATGCTGAACGCAGCGGTCCTCGATCATGTGCAATGTTGTGTCGCCGTAAACCTCGGGCTGCCGTGTACCAAGCAGATTGAGGTTTGGGCCATTCAATACCAAGACGTTATGCATGTTTTCACTATCCCCATACTATGGTTCATAGACACGAAAAGGCCGGGTTGTCTACCTGACACTGCCGGATTGCATCCGGTCAGTTGCTCAGAAAACAGAACTCGTGATGGTCGAAAAAACTGAGTTCAAACATCCCACCCGAAAACACCGTGTATCCCTGTGAACGTGGGCCATGCTTTTTCTCTTGGTCTTCCATTGGCGGGAAAACAGGTTTTCAGGTTCTCTTTGATCGATTTCAGGTTCGGCAACTAGGGTCTTTCCAGGATTTTCGGGCGGCCCTGCGCGACGCTGAGTAATACTTGCAAACCGTCTCCGATGAGACTGTAGATTGTTGTGTAAAATTTTTTGTGCAACCCGGGTTCGTGCCAATGCAGTGAACGGTAGATTGCCGTGTCGGCAACAGGCCTTCGAACCGGGTCAGAATGCAGACAAAACCAGACTTGATTGAGGAGCATGACAATGACACCGGATACCCTTTTCTCGTTGCCCGGCAAAACCGCATTGGTAACTGGCGGCGCCACGGGTATCGGGCGAATGGCCGCTGAAGCATTGGTCAGGGCCGGTGCACGTGTTTTGATTACCTCCCGAAACGGGGACGCATGTATCGCGGCCGCCGCCGAGTTGAATGCGCTGAAAGCACCCGGAAGTGCCGAAGGATTTGCCGGAGACATCGGCAGCGAGGCCAGCATCGCCAAACTGGTTTCGGACATTCAGAAACGCACTGAAACTCTTGATATTCTGATGAATAACTCCGGTGTGACCTGGGGTGCTCCCTTGGGGCAGTTTCCGCATGACGCCTGGGAAAAGGTGATGTCGGTCAACGTGGCCGGAGTATTCGAGCTAACCCAGAGGCTACTGCCGATGTTGATGGAGTCTGGCACAGCAGACGATCCGGCGAGAGTTGTAAACGTCGGCTCTGTGATGGGAGAGGTTCCCATGGGGGATGGCGCCTATAGCTATTCAGCCTCGAAGGCCGCTGTTCTGCATCTAACCAGAATCCTGGCCAAGGAATTGTCGCCTTACCACGTGACGGTCAATGCGCTGGCTCCGGGACCGTTCGTTTCGCGGATGACAGCCTTTGCGACAGCGGACGAGGGCAAGCGCGAAAAGGTCGGTAAGTCAGTGCCTCTTGGGCGTGTTGGCTGTGATGAAGATATAGCGGGGTGTATGCTGTTTTTATGCGGGCGCGGCGGCAGTTATGTCACCGGTTCGGTTATCCCGGTTTCAGGTGGGATCAACGTTGTAACGTCAGGCAATATCTTCGCTGACGCCTTTTGAGGGAGGCTGCGTTTGAAACCAAGACCTTTCACAACGCATTGGTTTTACTTCGCTTCTTGTTTCTCGACAGCTCAATTTCCAGGTTCGGCAAGCTGTTTTTGCCAAAGAACATTTCGGATCCGTAAAACAGGCTGGGAACACCAAAAACGCCCCGACGAACAAACGCTTTGGTCTGATCCTTCAAGTTCTGTTTGATTTCAGGACTCGTCATGGCTTCGCGCAGCTTGCGAACCGGCAGTTCGTTTTCTTGCAGAATATCGACGAGAACGGCCAACTCGTCAGCTTTTTGTCCATGCACCCAAATCGCATCAAAAACGGCGCTTATATATCGGATTTCCCATGATTTTCCTCTGGCGAAATGGGCGCCACGCATCGCGAATTTTGTATTTATCGGAAAATGCGGGCTCATATGGAAGCTCAGCCCGCGACGTCGCGCGAACCTATGCAGGTCATGGGTAAGATAAGCGGTTTTCTGACGGTTCTCAGAAAACGCCTGAAATGGGCTCTGGTTGTGCGTGGCTTTGAAAACAACAGGCAGAAGGACTGGGGTATAATTGATCTTGGCACTATGCCGCGCCGCCAGCTCTGGCAGCATCTTGTGGGCCAGAAAGGCATTTGGGCTGCAAAAATCGTAAACGAAATCTATGTTTTGCGTCATGATGTCCCTCCAGGCCGGTCCGGCATGACCCCATCCAAAAATTTACAAGCGAATCTGTATCGGTTTCACTGTATCACTTGGATGAAGGACGTGCCTCTTGGCTCTGCTTATTTAACCGTTTAATTCAGCCCGGGATCTGCTGTTGTTTCAGGCCCCACGCATGCACGATATTGGTCAACAACTGGCGGAACTCAAAAAAATGCTTCAAAAACAAGTCATGTTCGATCAAACGCGGCTTAGCCGGCTTTGCACCTGGATGGACAGCTATGTAGAGCAGCGTAAATATGCAGGTTCGTCCATTTTGCTAAAGCACAAGGGAGATGAGGTTTTTTTCCACTCGAGCGGTCTACGCAGTGTTGAGGACAATCTGCCGTTCCAACGCGACACGCTGGCGCGCATTTACTCGATGACCAAACCCGTCACTTCTGTTGCTTTGATGATGTTGGCGGAACGTGGACTGTTTCACCTCGACGCGCCTCTGTCCGATTTCCTTCCCGAGTTTAAACAGATACAGGCTCTGGTGCCCGGCGCAGAAAAGCTGGATCAAACCGAAGACGCAGCACCCCCAACTCTACATCAGTTACTCACCCACACCAGTGGTCTCAGCTATCCGTTCAATCCCGGAATTCTACCGGACGCGATGGATGAAAAGGGGCTAATCTTCAAACCAGATCAAGGGCCTCTGAGAGATCTCGTATGTGAACTGGCAGAGTTACCATTGGCATTCCAACCCGGAACACAGTGGGAATACTCTGTCGGAACCGACGTGATTGGACGCGTTGTCGAGGTCGTCTCGGGACAGGCTTTGGATCAATTCTTCCGGCAGGAAATTTTGGCTCCCCTCGGGATGGGCGAAACCGGGTTTTCAGTACCAGCCGGGGCAGGGGACCGGTTCGCATCCCTTTACACGCCGCTGGTCGGCGACGCGATGGCGTTGAACTCGCTCGACCAAGGAAGCGATACACTACGATTGATCGATTCTCACGAGGGCTCGCCATTCGAGAACGCGACGACCTTTTCAGGTGGCAGTGGGTTGGTGTCCACAATCGACGACTATGCCAAATTCGTCGAGATGCTACGTAATCGAGGGGCCGGAAATGGCCATCAATTGCTTGGTCCAAGAACAGTGGACTTCATGATGCGTAACCACTTGCCGGGTGATATCGCCTCGATGGGTCCAAAGAGCTTTGCGGAACAACCCATGGAAGGCATGGGATTTGGCCTTGCCGGATCGATTGTTCTGAATCCGGGTCGGGTGCGTGTGCCCGGATCAGTTGGTGATTTCAGTTGGGGTGGCATGGCCTCGACCTATTTCTGGAACGACCTGGAGAACGACCTGACGGCTGTGTTCTTTACTCAATTGTCGCCGTCCAGTTCCTATCCATCCCGTGCTGAACTCAAGGCATTGGTGCACGCCGCCATGATTGAATGATCTTGCTCGGGCTGATACCCGGGTCTCGAGTAATTAGCCTGAGAGCAAATAATGACCGAAGCGGAACGCATCTTACTGGATCTTCTGGATATTGAACGGCTTGAGGTCGACCTTTTCCGCGGCACGGGATCGGGTGGAGAAACACCAACCCGGATTTTCGGCGGTCAGGTCATTGCGCAGGCCTTGGCCGCTGCATACAGAACCGTAGATGACCGGTTGTGCCATTCCCTGCACGCCTATTTCATCCGACCCGGAGACCCGGAGAAGCCCGTTATTTATCAGGTGGATAGAGCGCGTGACGGAGGTTCGTTCACTACCCGCCGCGTCGTCGCAATTCAGAATGGCAAACAGATCCTGAACATGTCGGCATCCTTTCACGTTCAGGATGAAGGTTGGGAGCATCAGCATCCGATGCCAACTGTGAATCCACCCCAGACATACCCATCCCGCTCCGAACTTCGACAAGCATACGTTGATCGCGTGCCTGAAGGATTTCGCAGTGAACTTCTGCGTGAACGCCCGATCGAAGTCCGGGAGGTGGATCATCTGGATCCGTTCAACCCCGAAGTGTCGGACGACCACAACAAAACTTGGTTTCGCATGGCGGCTGCCGCGTCTGCGGACGCGAAAACTCAACATCTTCTTTTGGCCTATGCGTCAGATATGAACCTCATGTCGTCGGGTTTGCGACCTCACGGGCTGAGCTGGTTTTCCGGAGAGTTCAACGGCGCCAGCCTGGATCACGCTCTGTGGTTTCATGCACCCGTGAAATTTCAGAACTGGCATCTGTATGTGATGGATTCCCCATGGACGGGGCAGGGACGCAGTTTCAATCGTGGGTCGATCTACTCGGAAGACGGAACCCTTGTCGCGTCGGTGGCTCAGGAAGGTCTTATGCGGAAGGCTCAGAGAAAACGTTAAATATCCGGCGTAAATATTTGATTCAATTTACACATTCCGCCCAGCCAGCGGTCGTAATCAGCCGCTTTGAGCCGCAAATAATCCAGAACCTGCGGATGTGGAAGAACCAGAAACCGTTCGGATCGGATGGCTTGAACGCAGGCTTCCGCGACGTCTTCGGGCTCCAGCATTCCGTCGATCGATGCTACTGAAACCTCGTGTCCCTCAGTCATCTTCGACCGAACCGCCTGAGGACAAAGAACCGAAACCCGCAGACCTTTGGCGCCATAGGTCAGCGACAGCCACTCAGCAAATCCGACCGCTGCATGTTTCGTGACACCGTATGGCGCTGCACCTGGTTGGTTCAGCAATCCCGCTGCAGACGCCGTTGTCATAATATAACCGCCGCCGCGACCGATCATGCGAGGCACCAGATGTCGCGCGGTCCACACGTGCGACATCACGTTGATTTTCCAAATCTTTTCCCATTGATCGTCCGGAACATCCAGACCGCCAATAGTCAGGATACCGGCATTTGCGCAGAACAGATCAATTGGGCCAACAGTGTTTTCGGTGAAATCGATCAACGTCCTGATCTGATCTTCGCTGGAAACGTCACAAGTGAATGCAACGCCATCAATTTTGTTTGCGACCGCATGCGCTCCGGCTTTGTCTATATCCGAGCAGATGACACGCGCACCTTCTTGTGCAAAGCGTTCCGCCAAACCCTTGCCAATACCATCAGCGGCGCCGGTAACAACGACAGTTTTATTTCTGATCTGCATAGCACGTTCCAAAACAAGTAACTTGCGTGGTCTGGCCAGAGTGTTCACTTTGCAGACAAGTTACAAGTCGACAACTTTAACCATAATACCGATTATACGTCTTTCTGCTGAAGCATGGTGGATTCACAAATTAAATACGTCTCCTGTCAAAATTCAAATGGTTTGCACGTTATAAGCCCACACCAAGTAGCTACCCCAACGCGTATCCTGCGCCACGAACGGTTCGCACTGGGTCATTCCCACCATATTGCGTCAGAGCTTTGCGCAAACGCCCGATATGTACATCGACGGTTCGGGTATCGACATAGATGTCGCGGCCCCAAACCCGGTCCAGCAATTGCTCGCGGCTCCAGACCCTGCCCGGCTTTTCCATAAATGTGCTGAGAAGCCGGAATTCGGTCGGCCCGAGCTTCAGGGGTTTGTTGTCCCGGCTGACTTTGTGTGTTTCGGAATCAAGAACGATGTCATCGAACTCGAGGCGCAAACCAACAGTCGTGGGACGGACGCGGCGCAATTGCGTGCGAACGCGTGCCATCAACTCGACCACTGAATACGGCTTGACCACGTAATCATCCGCCCCGGTTTCAAGACCGCGAACCTTGTCCACTTCCTCGGACCGGGCCGACAGCATGATAATCGGGATTGAACGTGTATCCGGGCGGCTTTTCAGACGACGACAGACCTCTATGCCACTCAGATTGGGCATCATCCAGTCCAGAACGATGATGTCCGGACTGTCTTCGTCAACCAACAGCATGGCCTCATCACCGTTGGCAGCCTTGGAGACCCGAAATCCTTCAGCTTCAAGATTGTAGGCCAGAACTTCACGCTGAGCCATTTCATCCTCTACAACCAGAACGGTAGGTTGATCTGCGGACATCTCACTCGCCTCCTAAACGGTTTGCGACGTGTTGTCGGCCTTGGGCCGAGCCTCGGTCGGGCGGTCGCCAGTGACCAGATACACAACCTGTTCGGCAATCGAGGTTACATGATCGCCCATACGTTCAATGTTCTTGGCGATGAAATGCAGATGCATGCAGGCCGAGATATTGCGCGGATCCTCGGCCATGAAAGTCAGAAATTCGCGAAACAGGCCGTTATACATCTGGTCGACCTCTTCATCGCGGTTGATGACATCTGTGGCCAGCTCTGCATCGCGCTGAATATAGGCATCAAGCGCATCACGCAGCATCCGTTCGACCTCGCGGGCCATACGGCGCAGAGCGGCGGCGCTTCCAGTGATCTCGCCCGCATTGACCAGAACGGTGGTTCGTTTGGCGATATTCTTGGCATAGTCGCCAATGCGCTCAAGGTTGCCGGACACCTTCAGAACCGACAAGATCAGTCGCAAGTCACCGGCCGTGGGCGCACGCAACGCAATCAACCTGGCAGTTTCTTCGTTAATAAGCTCTTCAAGCGCGTCGATGGCTTTGTCGCCCTTGCGCACTTCTTGCGCCAATTCTTCGTCGCGTGTTTCAAGCGAGCGCGCCGCGTTTATGATGGCGGCCTCGACTAGCCCGCCCATCTTCATGATATGCGCCTGGATCGCTTCAAGATCGCGGTCAAATGCAGATGCAATATGTTGTTCGCTCATTGTCAGATACCTGTGCTTAGCCAATACGGCCGGTAATGTAGCTTTCCGTGCGCGGATCGACCGGATTGGTAAAGATCTGTCCGGTTTCGCCGAATTCAACCAGATTTCCCAAGTGGAAGAAGGCCGTTTTCTGACTGACACGCGCAGCCTGCTGCATCGAGTGGGTGACGATCACCACCGAATACCGCGAGCGCAATTCGTCGATCAGTTCCTCGACCTGTGCGGTTGCAATCGGGTCAAGGGCCGAGCACGGCTCGTCCATCAACAGAACTTCGGGTTCGGTGGCAACCGCACGGGCAATGCACAAACGCTGCTGCTGGCCGCCGGACAGGCCCGTTCCAGGCGCATCCAGACGATCCTTGACCTCATCCCAAATTGCACCACGGCGCAAGGATTTTTCTACGATTTCATCCAGTTCCGCCTTATTTCTGGCCATGCCGTGAATGCGCGGGCCATAAGCGACGTTGTCATAGATCGACTTGGGGAACGGGTTGGGCTTTTGGAACACCATTCCGACCTTGGCGCGCAACTGTACTGGGTCGACACGCTTGTCATAGATGTCCTCGCCATCCAGCAGGATATCGCCCTCAACCCGGCAGATATCTATGGTGTCGTTCATCCGGTTCAGGCAGCGCAGGAAGGTGGACTTGCCGCAGCCGGAAGGACCGATGAAGGCCGTGACGGTTTTGTCTTCGATTTCAACGCTCACGTCCTTAATGGCATGGGTCTCACCGTAGAAGACCTGAACATTCTTGGCGTCTATCTTGATGTCTTTGGAGTCCACGGATCTCTCCACTCGTGTCATGTCGTTCATTTCAGCCCCTATTACCAGCGGCGTTCAAAGCGGCGGCGCAAGATGATTGCGATGATATTCATGGTCAGCAGGAACATCAAAAGGATGATGATCCCACCCCACGCCTTCTCGTAAAAGCCGGCGTCAGCGCGTGCGGCCCATGTATAGATCTGGGCGGGCATAGCTGAATTCGGTTCGGTAAAGCCTGCGAGGAAGCCGTCAGGATAACCTCGCGCGACAAATCCAACCATGCCGATCAGCAGGAGCGGCGCTGTCTCTCCCAAGGCTTGTGCAAGACCGATAATTGTACCTGTCAAAATGCCCGGGGCAGCCAGTGGCAGCACGTGATGGAACACCGCCTGCATTTTTGAGGCCCCTACCCCCAATGCCGCATCGCGGATCGAAGGAGGAACCGCTTTCAAAGACGCACGGGTCGAGATGATGATTGTCGGCAGTGTCATCAGGGTCAGAACCAGACCGCCGACAAGCGGTGCCGATTGTGGCAGGTGCATGAATTGGATGAACACGGCCAGGCCCAGAATACCGAAGACAATGGACGGAACGGCAGCCAGGTTCGAGATATTCACCTCGATCAGGTCAGTGAACTTGTTCTGTGGCGCAAACTCTTCGAGGTAGATCGAAGCAGCAACGCCAATCGGCAGTGACAGGCAAAGTACCACCAGCATCATGAAGAACGATCCAACAACCGAGACACCAATGCCTGCACCGCCGGGGTTGTCCACGCCTGCGTCGGCACCAGTAATGAATGGCCAGTTGAATGCCTGCTTGATGATGCCTGCCTCTTCCAGCGCATCGACCAGATCCAGGTCTCTTTTTTGCAGAAACCGGCTGTCCTGCATGGTGTCACGGGACACGCGACCTTTGAAATACCCGTCAACCCGGCTGGATGCCGCCAGATCGAAACTGACCGGCTCGCCCAGCTTATCTGGGTTTTCGGAATAGAAGGTCCGGATTGTTCCGCCGACTTTACCCAAAAGACGCTCGATCGCGGCCTCATCAAAATCAACGCTGATTCCGCGTTCCCCAAGTTCACTGTTCAACTGAGCGACGAACAGGTTGGAATAGGCCTTTGTCTTGAACAAGGTCTCTTCGACCTCGTCTCTTTGCGGTTCAGTCAGCGTGAAATCCACACTGACGACCGTGCGTTGGAAGGCCGGGATCCCCTGCGACAGGATTGAAGCAAACAAGACAACCAGAAAGAACAGGCCAGTTGCAATTGCAGCGATGCCATATGCGCGAAAACGTGTTTCGGCTCTGGCCCGTTTCTTCGTGTGCGCGTCAGTAGCCGTGAGCGAGATCGTATTTCGACCGGATTGCGGGCTTTGCATGCTGGTGTCGGTCATTCGTACTGCTCCCGGTACTTACGCACGATATACAGGGCAAAAACGTTAAGCCCCAAAGTGAGAATGAATAGTGTCATGCCAAGCGCGAAGGCGACCAGCGCCTCGGGGGAGGCAAAGTCAGCGTCGCCGGTCAACTGACTGACGATCTTGGCTGTCACGGTTGTCATGGCTTCGAACGGGTTCAGGCTGAGGCGGGCCGCGGCCCCTGCCCCGAGAACCACGATCATGGTCTCGCCGATGGCGCGCGATGCAGCCAGAAGGATCGCGCCGACGATACCCGGCAACGCGGCGGGCAGAACGACCTGACGGATGGTTTCCGATTGCGTGGCACCAAGACCGTAGGAGCCGTCGCGCATCGCCTGCGGGACCGCATTGATAATGTCGTCAGACAGCGAAGAGACAAACGGGATCAACATGATCCCCATCACCAGACCGGCTGTCATCACGGCGGTGCCGGCTTTCATCCACCCCAGGCCATTGTCACCGAAAACGTCCAGCAGAAGTGGACCGACGGTCAACAGCGCGAAGAGACCGTAAACAATGGTCGGAATACCGGCCAAAACCTCAAGCAATGGTTTGGCAAAAGACCGCAAACGGGACGAGGCGTATTCGCTGAGGTAGATCGCGGCGAACAATCCTATCGGCACCGCAACCAGCAGCGCCACGACGGAGATGTAAAGCGTCCCCCAAAGCAACGGTATTATGCCGAGTTCGGACAACCCTCCGCGGCCCGAAAAGCTGGGTGCCCAGGTCATGCCGAAAAAGAAATCTGATGCGGGGTAGAGCTTGAAGAATTCCCAGGTGTTGAAAACCAGGGACAGGACAATGCCCACTGTTGTCAGAATGGCTACCGACGCGGCGGCCAGAAGAAGGGCTTTAACGCCCTGTTCAACAACGTTGCGCGCACGATAGTCAGCGTTGGTTTGCAACCAGCCCATTATGGCGCCGATCAAAGCAACCGTGAGAACAGCGACGGACATGATTACATAGCCGGTCGAGCTCATGGCCCGATAGCCCTGAGCTGCGCGCAATACCGGCTGGGTGATGTCCGACGTCACCACCTGGCCTGCTTCCTTCAGTTTCCGGGTAATCTCCGTGACATCTGCATGGGCATCGCTGGCGACAGTCTCGGTCAGGTTGCCTTGTGCGACCGCGCTGTCCAGCCCGGCGGCTGTGCGGCGTACTTCCGCCATGACCAGACTGCGGGAAGAGCCTTCCTTGATCACTGTTTCCGGTATCATGCCTGACACCTGCGAGTTAACAAAGAAAGGCTGTGCCAACAGCCAGACAATCATGAGACCGACAGCAGGGACAAGTGTCTTCAGCGCAACGTTCGCGCCATAAAAGGTGGGCAGGGAATGCAGGTTCCGACTGTCACCACCTGCGTTCTGCAATGCGCGTATGCGTCCAAGTATATAGCCGACAGCTGCGATCGCAGACACGATCAGAATAAGCCAAAGTATCGGCATGACACCCCCAGTTACTCTCGATTGCGATGAGAAAAGACAATGAAGGGGCGACGGATCAGTCGCCCCAAGATGCGTTAAACCAGTGTCAGACTTAGCTGCCCGAACCCATGGTGATTTCGTTGGCGATGGCGTCCTGAGTTTTTGCCAGCTCAGGATCAGCAACCAGTCCGTAGTTGGCAAGCGGGCCTGACGGACCGGCAATTTCGTCAGCAGTGAAGAACTGAGCGTATTCCTTCAGGCCCGGCACCACGCCGATATGAGCTTTCTTTACATAGAAGAACAGCGGGCGCGAAACCGGATATTCACCGGTGGAAATGGTCTCGGTCGACGGGGCAACGCCCGACATGGTCGCAACCTTCAGCTTGTCGGCGTTGTTTTCGTAAAACGCCAGACCAAACACGCCGATGCCGTTGGGGTTGGTGTCGATACGCGCCAGAGTTTCGGTGTAATCACCGTCGATATCGACCGATTTGCCATCGGTGCGAACCGCCAGACAAGCATCTTCAGCGTCGTCTTCGCTCATGCCGCCAGCAATCATGGCTTCCATTGCGCCGGTTTCTTCACATCCGATCAGCAGAACTTTTTCTTCAAACACTTCACGTGTGCCGTGCTTGGTGCCCGGGATGAAGCCAGCGATTTCAACATCGGGCAGTTCCGAATTGAACTCAGCCCAGCTGTTGTAAGGGTTATCAACTATCTCGCCGTCTTTCAGCACTTTTGCGCCCAGGGCATTGAAGATATCCGCAGGTTCGAAAGTAGTGAAGTCAGGCCCGGTTTGCTGGCTTGCAAATACGATGCCGTCATAGCCGATACGGACTTCCATGATGTCGGTCACACCGTTTTCGGCACAGGCTTTGATCTCTTTTTCGCGGATCGCGCGCGATGCGTTCGCAACGTCGATGGTGTTTTCGCCAACGCCTTCGCAGAAACGCTTCAGACCAGCCGACGAACCGCCGGATTCAACGACCGGGGTTGGAAAATCTGTGTTTTCACCGAACAGTTCGGCTACGATCGAGGCATAAGGCAGAACGGTCGACGAGCCGGCAACCTGAACGTTGTCACGCGCCGCAGCAGTGGTTGCCGAGACGGCAGCGATAGCCAGCGCAGATGCCGACAGTTTTACAAAGGACATTTCAGTCTCCCTGAAAAGGTATGCTTGATCACCCCCATGATGATCCTGCGGGCACCCCTATGGGGCGTGCGTAAGTCTTTTGTGACAGGTGTGTAACACTTTCATGACAACCAGGACTTTTTTGCGAGTTAACCGCTAAAACGCTGACGACCAAGAAAGCCGGAACAAGGCCGACTTAGGTGTCTATCTGGGCAAAATCACCGTAAAAACAGAACCTTTTCCCAACTCGCTTTCCACACGAAGTCTTCCACGATGACGATTTACGATGTGCTTCACGATCGCAAGGCCCAGTCCCGTTCCGCCCAGTTGGCGCGACCTGTGACTGTCCGCGCGATAGAATCGCTCTGTCAGGCGCGGCAAGTGAACGGCATCTATGCCGGGCCCTTTGTCTATGACCTGAATTCTGACAGCCGGGCCGCGCATCGCCGGATCCCTGTCCGCGGGCAGGACACGTACGGTGACGCTGCCGCCACTGGCGCCATACTTGATCCCGTTCTCGATGAGATTGGTGAAAACCTGCCGTAATTGGTCGCCGTCACCAGTGATTGAAAGCGGACCGTTTGTCACGTCCAGCGACAGTACCACGCCTGCGTCTTCCGCAAGGGGCCGCAGCGAATTTATCGTGGATTGTAGAAGGCCGGTAAGCTCCAGCTGTTGCTTGGGTCGAACACGTTCTTCGCTTTCGACCCGATTCAACGACAAAAGATCTCCGACCAGACGGTTCATCCGGTTGGCTTCATCGGCCATGATCTTGAGAAACCGATCCCGTGCCGCAGGGTCTTCACGTGCCGGACCACGCAAGGTTTCAATAAAACCCATCAAAGCGGTCAGCGGGGTGCGCAACTCATGGCTGACATTGGCTACGAAATCCCGTCGCATCTGGCTGGCATGTTCCAGATGAGTGGTATCCTGAAACGTCACCATGACGGCCCCTTCGGACGCGGCACCTACCCCGTTCAAATATCTGCATTCAACTTCGTACGCTGTGTCCTGCGCGCCATCATTGGACAGATGACGAGTTTTTTTTGCGCTTTTGCTTGTCAGGGCTTGCTCGATGGCATCCAGAACCTGCGGCTGTCTCAAAATGGTCGCGAAATGGCGCCCGACAATTTTCTGTCCCAGAAGAGACGTTGCATCCGTGTTCGCCGCAATGATCCGTTCGGTCTGATCGACCACCAGCGCCGGCAACGGGATCGCAAGGACAATTTCCTGAAGAACGTCTTCGGTCATGCTTCAAAACCCAATCAACCCAATCGCCTTACTGCGCAGGTTTTAAGGTTTCACGAAACTTGCGCATATTTTCCTGGTAGTGCAGCGCACTGAACGTGATCCTTTGTGCCGCAGCCTCGTCCAGCTGGCGCACAACCTTGCCCGGCGATCCCATGACAAGCGAATTGTCGGGGATTTCCTTGCCCTCGGTGATCAGGGCTCCTGCTCCGATCAGGCAGTTCCTACCGATCTTTGCCCCGTTCAGAACGATCGCGCCCATTCCAACCAACGTGTTTTCACCTATGGTGCAGCCATGCAGCATCACCTTGTGCCCGATGGTGCAGTTCCGACCAATCGACAAAGGAAACCCGGCATCTATATGCATCACGCAGTTTTCCTGAACGTTGCTGCCCTCACCGATCCGGATTTCTTCGTGATCCGCGCGAATCGTACAGCCGAACCAGACCGAGGCCCCCTGCTCCAGTACAACCTTTCCAATAAGATTGGCATCAGGCGCGACCCATGTATCCTCATGAATTTGCGGGGCGTGCTCGCCCAAGGCGTAAATGGTCATGACAATCCCTCGAACTCATTCTGCAACTTGCGTACGTGTTGTTGCAACGTGGGTTGCTGAATGCGGCGCATCCGTTCAGCGCTTACGATAGTCTTCAGCTTGTCCTCGGTTGCCTCGAGATCGTCGTTGATCAGGACATAGTCGTAATAGCCCCAGTGACTGATCTCGTCCCAACTTTTGAGCATCCGTCGGCCGATAACGTCATCACTGTCCTGCCCACGGGCTTCCAGACGGCGACGCAGCTCGGAGATAGACGGCGGCAGAATGAAGATCGACAGGGCGTGCTTGCCCAGATCCGAATTTCTGATCTGCACTTCACCCTGCCAGTCGACGTCGAACAATACGTCCCTGCCAGCATTGATCGAGTTTCGGACCGGCTCAGCGGGAGAGCCATAGAAATTACCAAATACATGGGCATGTTCCAGCATCTGCCCATCAGCGACCTGCTGTTTGAATTCGTCCTCGGACAAGAAGAAATACTCGCGCCCATGCTCTTCCCCGGGACGCGGAGCACGAGTTGTCGCCGAGATCGAGAATTCCAGATCCGTATCCCAGGCCATCAGCCGTTTGGCCAGGGTCGACTTGCCCGCGCCGGAAGGAGAAGACAGGATGATTAATAGGCCTCGGCGGTCCGCCATGTCAGTTGTTCCCATTCTTATTCTACGTTCTGCACTTGCTCTCGCATCTGATCGATCAACGCTTTCAATTCCAGCCCGACGGACGTCAGATCCGAGCTTTGCGCCTTGGAACACAGCGTGTTGGCCTCGCGGTTGAACTCCTGCATCAGGAAGTCCAGCTTGCGGCCCACGGCCCCGTCCTGCGCCAACAACTCACGTGCGGCACCTACATGCGCGGTCAGGCGGTCGATTTCCTCGGTGATGTCGGCCTTGACCGCGATCATCGCCAGCTCTTGCGCGACACGATCAGGATCTGCGCCTTGCGTATTCTCCAGCACCCGCGCGAGGTTTTCACGCAGCGCCTCGGCCATTTTGCCCTTGCGTTGCTCTCCAATCGTCGCTGCTTGCGCCGTCAGTTCCGCGACCTGATCCAGTTGCGTGTTCAAGACCGCCGCCAAAGCTTCCCCTTCGGTCTTGCGCATGTCTATGAACGCGGCCAGAAGATCTTTGAATTCGGACGTCAGATGCGCAACAAGCGGAGTCGGATCGTCGGCCTCGGTTTCTGCATCCATCATCCCCTTGAGTGCGAGGAGATCTGACGCACGTGCCGGCGCGAGCGTGATGCCGCGCGCAGCTGCCAGCGCCTCTGTTTGCTCAAGAGCGGTCAGGGCCGCAGCCATCGAGGCTTCGTTCAAGGCCAGCTCCAGTGCGGAATCCTCTCGGTTCACGCGCATCGACAGGGTCACGTTTCCACGGCTCAGAGAATTGGACAGGGTCGCCCGCAGTGAAACTTCGAGGCCGGTCAACCAGTCGGGCACGCGCAGACGCATGTCCAGTCCCTTACCGTTAACGCTGCGAAGCTCCCACGACCAGCTGTGCGGGCCGTAAGTTCCCTTCCCCGAGGCAAACCCGGTCATGGATCTGATCATGATGGCCCTTTCCTGTTCCCCTGCTGTTTCGAGCACGTGCCGCACCTAATGCTATTGACTGGTGCAGAGCAAGAGCTTGCTGAAGATGCATTTGTTTGGCGCAAGTTAACCATTCGTTAAAGAATTACTCCAAAATTGAATTAACCCGAGTCAAACTGCCCCTAGCAATGGCTTACGGGCCGCAGGTGCTTCCATTGTGTTGCATTTTATGAAATTAGCGGCCAATTGACGTTAGGGTAATGAAAATGAAAACCTTTTTCGGGACAGGTTCCGGGTCAGAATTTGGAAAGATCGTCGCAATGGATCGCTTTGACAGTGGGCGCAGCCTATCGCCGATCCGCCAGGCCGAGGCGTATTGGACCGCATTGTTGAGCCGCGACAGCGTACCGATGCGGTCTCAAATCGACCCGCGCGGGCTAGAGAATGTTCTTGAGTATACTTTTATCCTTGAACGTATAGCACCCGGGCTGGCCCGATTTCGTCTGGCAGGCAGCCATCTGAACACACTTGCGGGCATGGAAGTCCGGGGGATGCCTTTGACCGCATTCTTTCAACCCGATGCCCGAGCGCAAACCAAGGATATACTGGAACAGGTTTTTGCGTCCCCAGCTGTTGCCGAACTGGGTTTGATCTCGGGTGGCGTGTTGGGGCGTACGAGGATGCAGGCCCGGATGATCCTTCTGCCGCTGAAAAGTGACCTGGGGGATGTCAGTCGTGTTTTGGGGGTCATGATCGCCGATGGCGCAATCGGCAAGACACCGCGCCGGTTTTTACTATCTGATACACGGATCAAACCGGTTTCTGAAATTCAGGTGCCCGCGCCCACTCCGCGCCGTCCTGTGGAAGGTTTTGCCGAGGAACAACGCGAATTCAAACGCTCTGCCGGCCACCTTCACCTGGTGGTATCACGCGACGATTGAAACCCGTAAGATTGCGGTGAACAAAAAAACAGCGGACCGATGGCCCGCTGTTGTCAGTGTTAAAGTTGCGCTTAGCTTACCGCGCGTTTGGAGCCGTTGCGGCGTAGGTTGGTCAGTTCTTCCGCCACCAGGAATGCAAGTTCCAGCGACTGCGATGCGTTCAAACGCGGATCGCAGGCGGTGTGGTAGCGATCAGACAGGTCTTCTTCGGTCACAGCGCGTACACCACCGGTGCATTCGGTCACATCAAGACCGGTCATCTCGAAATGCACACCGCCGGGGATGGTGCCCTCGGCCTGATGCACACCAAAGAAGTCACGCACCTCGCGCAGAACTGAATCAAACGGGCGGGTTTTGTAACCCGTGGCCGATTTGATCGTGTTGCCGTGCATCGGATCGCAGACCCAGGTGACCTTTGCCCCTTCTTCCTTCACGGCCTTGACCAGACGTGGCAGATGCTCACCAGCTTTGCCCGCTCCGAACCGAGCAATCAGGGTCAGACGCCCCTCTTCGTTGTCGGGGTTCAGCTTGGACATCAGAACCTTGAGGTCCTCGGCCGTGGTGGTCGGGCCGCATTTCAGACCGATCGGGTTCAGAACTCCGCGGCAGAATTCGACATGCGCGCCATCAGGCTGGCGCGTACGGTCGCCGATCCAGATCATGTGACCTGAACCCGCCAGCCAGTTGCCCGAGGTCGAATCCAGGCGCGTCAGTGCCTCTTCATACTCCAGCAACAGACCTTCGTGGCTGGTGTAGAATTCAACAGTCGAGAATTCATGCGTTGTTTCCGCAGTAATACCAGCCGCTTCCATGAAGTCGATGGTGTCTTGAATACGGTCCGCCACCTCGGAATACTTCTGAACGTCCTGTTCATCCGCAAAACCCAGCGTCCAGGCGTGCACGCGGCTCATATCCGCGAATCCACCGGTTGAGAAAGCGCGCAGCAAGTTCAGCGTCGCCGCCGCTTGCGTGTAGGCCTGCAACATCCTGTTGGGATTCGGAATCCTGGCTTCCGGCGTGAAGGCCAATTCGTTGATGATGTCCCCGCGGTAGCTGGGCAGTTCAACGCCATCCACAACCTCGGTCGGGGCGCTGCGCGGCTTGGCAAATTGTCCGGCCATACGACCAACTTTGACCACTGGCACCTTGGCACCATAGGTCAGAACCATTGCCATCTGCAGCATCACCTTGAAGGTATCGCGAATTGCATCTGCGCTGAATTGTTCAAAGCTTTCAGCGCAATCCCCGCCTTGCAAAAGGAAGGCTTCGCCGCGTCCGGCGGCACCCAGATGTTGCTTGAGACGCCGCGCCTCACCGGCAAAGACCAGCGGGGGATACTGTGAAAGCTGAGCCTCGACCTTGGCCAGCGCGGCCGCGTCGGTATACTCTGGCATCTGAACCCGGGGCTTGCTGCGCCAGTTCGATTTTTGCCATTCGGTCATAGCTTTGATCTCCGCTGAAGTTTTCAGGTGGTCTCTATACAAAATGCAAGGAAGAGTGACCATATCCCATTTGCGCCTCTTGACGACGTAAACAAGCTTTGATCATGGTGGCTGTCAAATCAGCAGCTGGATGATCGTCCGTCCCGCCGCGAAGTAAGGACATCTCGCCATGCAAGAGCAACGCCAAGTTGTCACGGTGGAAGACACTGCGGCTCCACCTCGGAATTTCGTTTTTGTCCTCTTGGACAAATTCTCTCTTCTGTCCTTTGCTTCGGCGCTTGACAGTCTGCGCATCGCCAACCGCATGGCGAACAGGCAGCTATATACCTGGAGGTTGCTGGGAGAAGGCGGTGAAACGGTAACCTGCTCGGCCGGGACCGAGTTCAGTCTGGACAGTGATCTGGTAGAGCTGCAGCGCGACGACGTTGTTCTGATCTGCGGTGGCGTAGACGTTCAGGCGGCCACCAGCAGACGCGTGCTGAACTGGCTGCGGCGCGAAGCCCGAAGGGGCTTGCGGATCGGTGGCCTCTGCACTGCGGCCTATACTCTGGCAAAGGCCGGGCTGTTGGATAGCAAGAAGGCGACGATCCATTGGGAGAATTCTGACAGTTTCATAGAGGAATTTGATGAAGTAGAACTGACCAAAGCCGTCTTTCAGATCGATGGCAATCGTATGACGACTGCGGGCGGCACCTCTTCGATTGACCTTATGCTCAAGCTGATTGCGGATGACTATGGCGAGGATCTGGCCAACGCGGTGGCGGATCAGATGATCTATTCCTCGATCCGAACCGATCAGGACACGCAGCGCCTGTCAACTCCGACCCGAATCGGTGTCCGGCATCCGAAGTTGAGCCAGGTTATCCTGATGATGGAAAAGAACATCGAAGAGCCGATCTCGCCCTCGATTCTGGCCAAGGACGTAGGTATGTCGACCCGCCAGCTGGAGCGTCTGTTCCGCCGGTATCTCAGCCGTTCCCCCAAGCGCTATTACATGGAATTGCGGCTGCACAAGGCGCGAAACCTGCTGATGCAGACCGACATGAGTGTCATCAACGTGGCGCTGGCCTGTGGGTTCGCCTCACCTAGCCATTTTTCGAAATGCTACCGGGCGCATTACAACACCACGCCCTATCGCGAGCGTGGTGCGCAAAGTGGAAGATTGTCAGTCTAAGGTTCAGCGTCAAAGCTCTTTGACGAAATAGTGCAAGTACGGTCGGAGCATGGGCTGATCTTTGTAGGTTGTTGTCTTGATCGGAGAGTCCAGTTCAACAAACCCGAGTTTGGGATACAAAGACCGCATTTCCACATTTGGGGTGAGTGTATCTGCGATTAACCGCTTCAGCCCCATAGCTCTGGCGGCTTGTTCTCGTGCTTGAATCAATGCGCGCCCCACTCCAGTGCCCCGAGCATCTTCAGTTACAAATACACGTTTCAACTCGCCGGTATACTGATCAAACCGTTTCATCATTCCACACCCCACTATTTTGCCACCGCGGTTTCTTGCGACGATCAGGCATCCGTTCGGAGGCATATAGTCATCCGTGTTCGCCCAGAATTCCTCAAGTGCGCTTTGCGGTGCGGAAGGATCCAATTCGAACCCCATACCCTGCATTCTTTGAGCAATAAGAGCATAATATTGCTCCAAAATCACATTCAGCTCGGTTCTTGGCGGGATACTTGTGCACAATTCAATGTCGAAATCACTCATTGATATCCTCTTAACCGTGTAACCTGTTGGACAGACTGACTGCGGCGATGGAAACGCGCAAACGGAATTGTAAAGTCTGCTGGCATGCTTCGTATGTCACTGTTTGACAGACATCCTGTAAACCGCGCCCTGCCCGACTGAGATGAACCAGATCGCCCCATCCGGGGCCTGCACGATGTCGCGGACCCGTTCGGTCTCGGGGCCCTTGATCTGCTCGACCTCGCGCAGCGGGTCTCCGGACAGCCGAGCGATATAGTCGAATTTCAGCGAACCCACGAAAATGTCGCCCCGCCATTCAGGAAACATTTCGCCCGAATAGACCATCAATCCCGACGGCGCGATCGACGGGTCCCAGTACAGGCGCGGCTGTTCCATACCGGGCTTGCTGGTGCCCTCGCCGATCTTTTTTCCGGAATAATGTGTGCCGTACGAGATGACCGGCCAGCCGTAATTGGCGCCGGGTTTGACAAGGTTCACCTCGTCGCCGCCGCGCGCACCGTGTTCCGACACCCACAACCTACCGCGCGCGTCCAGATCGGCCCCCTGTGGGTTGCGATGCCCATAGGTCCAGATTTCAGGTCGGATGTCTGCCTGTCCGACGAAAGGATTGTCTGTTGGCACCGAGCCGTCACGGTTGATACGGATCACGGACCCGATGGGGTTCGAACGATCCTGCGCCAGCGGCCCAACCCCTCGATCTCCAATGGTTACAAAAAGCGTGCCGTCCTTCGCTTCTACTACGCGTGAGCCGAAGTGCCGCCCGCCTGATCCGCCGGGGGAAGCCTCGAAAATGAAACGTAGATTTGTCAGGCTCGTGCCGTTCTCGGACAGGCGCGCAACGGCGACAGCTGTGCCCGCGCCACCATTTTGCGGTTTTGAAAAGGTCAGAAAAACCTCGCGGCTTTGATTGAAATCGCGCGGGATCGTGACGTCCAGCAATCCACCCTGCCCTGAAGCTGCGACCTTGGGAGCGCCGGATACGGCATTCGCCTCTCCGTCCTGAACATAAAACAGGTTTCCGTCCCGTTCGGTGACAAGAAAACTGCCGTCAGGCAGGATACCGACGGCCCAGGGTGTATCCAGCCCGCCTGCCATTTTGGTGAGTTCAAGATCCCCGACCGAGGTCGACAATGCCTGTGCCAAGGCACTTTCGGTGCAAAATGTGACGAACAGAATCGCAGCGGCTCTGAGCATGTTGAACCTTCCCCGGACAATCTAAGGCAAACCCTAACAAAACAGATAGATTTCCAATCGATAAAAACACGATTGCGTTAGGACTTTTCTTTTCCGGGTAGCTTGCCTAGGTTCGTGGCCAGAACGAACACGTTCACAATAGGGAGTAACCATATGAAAAAGCTGCTTACAGCAACTGCAGCATCCGCCTTGCTGGCCGGACCTGCGCTGGCCGAAGACATCACGCTGGGCGTTTTGTTCGGGTTCACCGGCCCAATCGAATCGCTGGCACCTGCAATGGGTTCTGGCGCCGAGTTGGCAATTTCGGAAGTCACCGAATCCGGAAAACTGCTGGATGGATCCAAAGTGTCCGCATCGCGCGCTGACACCGGCTGCATTGATAACGGTCTGGCCACTTCGAACGGCGAACGCATGATTGCGGACGGTGTTGCCGGCATCATCGGCGGCGATTGCTCGGGCGTGACCGGTGCGATCCTTCAGAATGTCGCGATTCCGAATGGCATGGTCATGATCTCGCCCTCGGCGACCTCGCCGGGCCTGTCGACCATGGAAGACAACGGCCTGTTCTTCCGCACCGCGCCGTCAGATGCGCGCGAAGGCCAAGTGATGGCGGATATCCTGAAAGATCGCGGCATCAACTCGATCGCTCTGACCTACACGAACAACGACTACGGCAAGGGTCTGGCGGACGCGATCCAGTCCTCTTACGAGGCGGCGGGCGGTGAAGTTACCATCGTTGCAGCGCACGAGGACGGCAAAGCCGACTACTCGGCCGAAGTCGGTGCTCTGGCCTCGGCCGGTGGCGACATTCTCGTTGTTGCGGGCTATCTGGATCAGGGCGGCCTGGGCATCATCCAGTCGGCGCTGGACAGCGGTGCATTTGACACCTTCGGTCTGCCCGGCGGCATGATCGGTGACTCGCTGCCGACCAATGTCGGCCCCGACCTGAATGGTTCGTTCGGCCAGATCGCCGGTTCGGGCGGTGAAGGCGCCGAGAAGTATTTCGCCATGGCCGAAGCGGCAGGGTTTGACGGTTCGTCGCCCTATTCACCCGAGTCCTATGACGCTGCGGCTCTGTTCATGCTGGCCATGCAGGCTGCTGGATCGACCAATCCGGCCGACTATGGTGGCAAGATCATGGACGTCGCCAACGCCCCGGGCGAAAAGATCTATCCCGGTGAACTGGCCAAGGGTCTGGAATTGCTGGCAAACGGTCAGGACATCGACTATGTCGGTGCGTCCGGTGTCGAGCTGATCGGCCCCGGCGAAAGCGCTGGTTCCTATCGTGAGATCGAAGTGACCGACGGTGAAAACAAGACCGTCAACTTCCGTTGATTGATCGTCAAAGGCTATGAATGAAAGCAGCCCGGGCCTTGTGTCCGGGCTGTTTCAATGAAAAAAGACCGCACCCGATAAACGGGGTCGAAACAACAGCGCCGAACAGGCGGCAAGGGGAAAAGATGATCGTCGTCGAGGACGTGCACAAGCATTTCGGCGGATTTCATGCGGTGGACGGGGCATCGCTGGGAATCCAGAAAGGGTCGATCACCGGCCTGATCGGGCCAAACGGGGCAGGAAAAACCACTCTGTTCAATGTGATCGCAGGTGTTCTGCCGCCGACCAGCGGCAAGGTGGTGATGGACGGCGAGGATATCACTGGCTTGCCCCCTCATGAACTGTTCCATAAGGGTCTGTTGCGCACGTTTCAGATTGCACATGAATTCCCGTCGATGTCTTGCCGTGAAAACCTGATGATGGTGCCTGGCGCGCAATCAGGCGAGTCGCTCTGGAACACGTGGTTCGGCCGCAAACGCATCGCTGACGAAGAACGCGCGCTGAAGGCCAAGGCCGATGAGGTGCTGGAGTTTCTGACGATCGAACATCTGGCCGATCACAAGGCGGGTCAGGTTTCCGGCGGTCAGAAGAAACTGCTTGAACTGGGCCGCACCATGATGGTGGACGCCAAGATCGTGTTTTTGGACGAGGTCGGCGCGGGTGTGAACCGCACCCTGTTGATGACCATTGCCGATACCATTCTGCGCTTGAACAAAGAGCGGGGCTATACCTTCGTCGTCATCGAGCATGACATGGATTTCATCGGCAAGATCTGCGATCCGGTCATCTGTATGGCCGAAGGCAAGGTTCTGGCCGAAGGTACTTTGGATGAGATCAAGGCCAATGAGCACGTGATCGAGGCCTATCTGGGCACCGGCCTGAAGAACAAAGACAAGCTGGAGGCCGGGGCATGAGCGACAACCCCTATCAGGATGACAAGGGCAACAAGGACGCCTCGATTACCAATCCGCACGGTGTCGGCACCATGACCCCGGCCCATCGCAAAAGTGGTGCGACGCACAAGGTCGAGGGCGGCCCTTTTCTGATCGGCGACACCATGACGGGTGGCTACGGCAAAGGGCCGGACATCCTGCATGATTGCACTATCGCCGTGGACAAGGGTGAAATTGCAGTCATCGTCGGCCCCAACGGTGCCGGCAAGTCGACAGCGATGAAAGCTGTGTTCGGGATGCTGGATGTCCGTTCAGGGTCTGTGCGTCTGGACGGAGAGGACATCACCAACCTCTCCCCGCAGGACCGTGTAATCCGTGGCATGGGATTTGTGCCGCAAACACAGAACATCTTCACTTCGATGACGGTGGAAGAGAACCTTGAAATGGGTGCCTTCATCCGCCGTGACGACATCAGCCAGACGATGGAGCAGGTCTATGACCTCTTCCCGATCCTCCGCGACAAGCGCAATCAGGCCGCCGGAGAACTGTCAGGCGGACAACGCCAACAGGTCGCAGTGGGCCGCGCGCTGATGACCCAGCCCAAGGTGCTGATGCTGGACGAGCCGACTGCGGGCGTTTCGCCGATCGTGATGGATGAACTGTTCGACCGGATCATCGAGGTGTCCCGCACCGGCCTGCCGATCCTGATGGTCGAACAGAACGCCCGCCAGGCTTTGGAGATTGCCGACAAGGGATACGTTCTGGTTCAGGGGCGCAATGCCTATACCGGCACGGGCAAGGAACTGCTGGCCGATCCGGAGGTTCGGAAGAGTTTCTTGGGGGGGTGAGGATGGTTAAACTCGCCGCAGCTTCAATTTTTCTCGCAATCGCATCAACCACCGCTCTGGCATATTCGGGACCGCAAAGTCTCTACTTGGAGTTGGAATGCACGATCTTTGAAAAATGCGACCACCAATTTCTGTGCAAAAAGACCAATGAATCAACCAGTATAACCTACACTTTTCTGGTTTATGATTTAGAAGACATCGACCCAATCGATAGACAAGCGCTATCTTTTCTTGATTGGCAAGAAGAAACGGTTTGGGTGGACTTCATTAATCCGAAAGCGGGCAAACTTCCTCTCCCCGTTTGGTACGCCGCAGATTTGGAGTACGCGCCCGAAGTTACCTTTCGTTTGCAAGATTGATTGGCTGGAGCGCAGTCCTCCCCATACGGCATAAGTTGGTTTGCCTTTGTTGTTACAAGCGACTTGTACGAGGTTGGTAATAGCAGAGCCAATTCAGACAGGAGGGATGATCTGCCGTTTGAAGTTTCCGTCTACAGGAAACTTAACGGAAAATACGCCATCCAGAACCTAAACTGTGACTCCGGTTGGTATTAGATATGGACTTCCTCAACGCCATTGTGGCGCTTTCCAACATCATCCTTGTTCCCGGAGTTTTCTGAAGTCGATTAAATACTTTATCCGAAGTTACCCGAAATTTCCCTACCATCCCAAGATTTCCACGCGTCGGCTGCAATCCGGTCACATTGTGCGTTTAGCGCCGGTCGCTGTGAAGGAAACGGTTTCCCGGTCAAACAAATCAAGTTCTGTGAAATCAAGCGAACCTTCTGAATGAAAAACTCTGTTCAGGACCCAAAAATGAAAAAATGGATGTGTGTGGCCATTGCCACCTTGTGCGCGACCGCCGCAACTGCGGAAGAACGTCACTTTGTCTGTGTGTCGGACCGCGACGGCAGTGAAGTGCGCCTAAATCGGGCACCGGAAGGAGACAAAGGCAACATCGAAACTGCAAGTGTTTCTGGCGACGCGATGGTGTTCAAAGGCGTAGGCAACATGACGTTTGTCCATATTGAAGGCGAAGATGTCATGACCTTTGTCGTGCATTATGACGACATGTCCTTTGACCTCTCGGTCAAGGGTCCCCACGCGGGAACCGATCACGGCACCTGCACCGAGACGGACGCCTGAACCCCCTTCGGACCATCTCGACCACGCACCGGAATTGGCCGGTGCGTGACTGAGCCAGACTACAATTGAAAAGTCTGACCTGCTTCCGTGTTTCCCGTGGATATTTTTCGCAACCAGCAGAAAAATATGACGCAAAACCGCGCGGGAAACATTGTGCCTGCGCGGACCGTCATGCCATAAGACCGCACCCGGACAGTGAGAAGAAATAATGGATCTACTCAACGCGCTTGTTGCGCTTGCGAATTTTGTGTTGGTGCCTGCGGTCGCTTATGGCAGCCAACTGGCGTTGGGCGCGCTTGGCGTGACCCTGATCTACGGAATCCTGCGGTTTTCGAACTTTGCCCATGGCGACACCATGGCCTTTGGCGCGATGATCGCCGTGCTTGTCACATGGGCGTTGCAGGCCGCCGGGATCAGCTTTGGACCGTTGCCGACCGCCCTGCTCGCCCTGCCCTTTGCCATCCTGGGCTGTATCGTGCTGGTGCTGATCACCGACAGGCTGGTCTACAAATTCTACCGTGAACAGAAGGCGAAGCCCGTTATTCTGGTGATCGTTTCAATGGGTGTGATGTTCATCATGAACGGCCTTGTCCGGTTTATCATCGGGCCGGACGACCAAAGGTTTTCGGACGGTGCTCGGTTCATTGTGTCGGCGCGCGATTTCAAGGCGATGACCGGTCTGCGCGAGGGGCTGGCCATCAAGACGTCGCAAGGTATCACGGTGATCGTCGCCGTTGTTGCCGTGGCGCTGCTGTTCTGGTTTCTCAACAAAACGCGCACCGGCAAGTCAATGCGGGCCTATTCGGACAACGAGGATCTGGCGCTGCTGTCAGGCATCAACCCGGAACGTGTGGTGATGATCACATGGATTATCGTGGCCGCGCTGGCGACGACTGCTGGTGTTCTCTATGGGCTGGACAAGAGCTTCAAACCCTTCGTGTATTTCCAACTTCTGCTTCCGATTTTTGCCTCGGCCATCGTGGGTGGTTTGGGGAACCCACTGGGCGCCATTGCAGGCGGGTTTATCATCGCGTTTTCAGAAGTGACAATCACGTACGCCTGGAAGAAAGTCCTGACCTATCTTGCGCCTGAAAACCTTGAACCGTCAGGTTTGGTGCAACTTCTCTCGACCGATTACAAATTCGCCGTCAGCTTTGTCATCCTGCTGATAGTGCTTCTGTTCAAGCCCACGGGCCTTTTCAAGGGGAAAGCAGTATGACCGACGCTGTCAAAAATACGCTGCTCTTCGCAATTGTCGGCGGCTTGATCCTGTTGACCGGCTTTACGCAAAGCTGGAACACCGCGATCCTGATCCTGAATATGGGGCTGATTTCCGCAATCATGGCGATCGGTGTAAACCTGCAATGGGGTTTTGCTGGTCTGTTCAACGTGGGCGTCATGGGCTTTGTCGCGCTGGGCGGACTGGCCGTTGTACTGGTCTCGACACCACCCACTCCCGGCGCGTGGGCTGCGGGCGGCTATGGAATCGTTCTGGCTTTGCTGCTGGGTGCAGCAACAGTGGTGGCGGCTGTTCTGGTGGCAACGAGAATACCGAAAGGTCGAGTGCAAACCCTCACCATCATCGCAGTTCTGGTGGTCGGCTTTTTCGTCTATCGCGCGGTTTTCGACCCCAGCATTTCAGCGGTCGAGGCAATCGACCCGGCGATTTCCGGCAATATCGGCGGTCTTAACCTACCTGTTCTGCTGGCCTGGCCCGCGGGCGGTTTGCTGGCGGCGGGCGCTGCGTGGCTGATCGGTAAAACGGCGCTGGGCCTTCGTTCGGATTATCTGGCGATTGCCACATTGGGTATCGCGGAAATCATCATTGCAGTCATGAAAAACGAAGACTGGCTGGCCCGGGGCGTCAAGAATGTCTATGGCATCCCACGCCCGTCCCCGGTAGTGGGCTACGAAGTGGACTTGCAGAGTGACCCGGCCTTTCTTGCACGGGCCGAATGGTTCGGGTTGGATCCCGTTACCGCGTCAACGCTAACGGTCAAACTTGGTTATTCTCTGCTGTTCATGATTGTACTTCTGGTGCTGCTCTGGATGGCTCAGATGGCGCTGAAAAGCCCGTGGGGCCGCATGATGCGCGCAATCCGTGACAATGAAGTGGCGGCCGAGGCCATGGGCAAGGATGTTACCCGTCGTCATCTGCAAATCTTCGTGCTGGGGTCAGCGGTTTGCGGTATTGCGGGTGCAATGATGACCACGCTGGACGGCCAGTTGACGCCAAGCGCTTACCAACCGCTGCGCTTTACCTTTCTGGTCTGGGTGATGGTGATCGTTGGTGGATCCGGCAACAATTTCGGGGCTGTTCTAGGCGCATTCCTGATCTGGTTCCTGTGGGTTCAGGTGGAACCGATCGGGTTGTGGCTGATGAATGTCATTACCGCAGGCATGCCGGATGGAAGCGCATTGAAAACCCACCTGTTGGACAGCGCCGCACATATGCGTCTGTTTACGATGGGCCTGATCCTGTTGATTGTTCTCAGATTCAGTCCAAGAGGGCTGATCCCCGAGAAATAGGCCACTTCCACCTTCAATAGGCGAAACCGTGCCTTTCATCCGGCACGGTTTCTTGATTCTTAACAATTTTCTGAATAAACGGACCCACCGCAGTGTTTTCTTTTTTTGCGGTATGTTGCCGGCGCTCACACCCGTCTACGCCGATCTGTAACGATCATTCACACTTGTTGAAAAGAGTTAGAAATGAAAGCACCACGCCTCAAGACACTTGTTCTGTTTCCGGTTATTGCCGTTGCAACAGCCGCCTGTATTCCCACTCCAGAAGAACTGGAGACGACACCTGTCAAGGTCCAGACACCCAAAGGTGTCGTAACCTGTCAGTTGTACCGCCAAGATCGGGTGACCTGGGATCGTGCAATTGATTACCCGGCCACAAAAATGTCTGTTCCCGAAGCGGATGCCTATTGCCGTCAGGAAGGTCAGCGCCGCTTGAAATAAACATTGCGGCGCCCGCGATGGGCGCCGTTCCGTCATTTGTTTCGGAACAAACCGCCAAGAATACCGCGCACGATCCGACGTCCGGTCGTTCCCTTCAGTTCCTTGATCACCGCGTCGGTCATCGCCGATGCAAAGGTATCTTTGCGGCGTTGCACCCGGGAAGAGGACCTGCCAACCCGGCTTCCCGAGTATCTGCGTGCCGAAGCATACTCCCGCTCCATCGGTGACTGCGTTTCCAGAACCTCATCGGCCTCTGCCTGTTCAGCGGCCCCGGCGGCTGCCTCTGCCCGGGCTTGCAGGATTTCAAAAGCCGACTTTCGGTCTATTCCCTTGTCATATTTTGCCGCCATCGGGGAGGCACCGAGAATGGTCCGACGCTCGGCATCAGAGATCGGCCCCAACTGAGACCCCGGTGGGCGAATCAGCGTGCGCTCGACGATTCCGGGAACCCCTTTTTTCTGAAGCATTGACGTTACCGCCTCACCGACGCCTACCTCCCGGATTGCGACTTCGGTGTCGAAGGCCGGATTCTCACGATATGTTTCGGCCGCGAGGCGCAGGTTCTTTCGGTCACGCGCCGTGAAAGCCCGCAAAGCGTGCTGAACGCGATTGCCCAACTGCCCCAGAATATCCTCGGGTATATCGGCGGGGTTCTGAGTTATGAAATAAACCCCCACCCCTTTGGAACGGATCAGCCGGGCAACCTGCTCGACCTTGTCCACCAACACTTTCGGAGCGCCATCAAACAGCAGATGTGCCTCATCAAAAAAGAACACCAGCTTGGGTTTTTCAGGATCACCGACTTCGGGTAGTTCCTCAAACAATTCACTCAGCAGCCACAGCAGGAACGTTGCATACAACCTTGGTGAGGCCATCAGCTTGTCCGAAGCAAGGATGTTCACCATCCCCTGCCCGCTTTCATCGGTGCGCATCAAATCGGACAGATCAAGCGCGGGTTCGCCAAACAGCTTTGTTCCGCCCTGATTTTCCAATACCAGCAAACGCCGCTGGATGGCACCGATCGAAGATGTCGAAACATTGCCGTATCGTAATGAAAGCTGGGTCCTGTTCTCTCCGATCCAGACCAACAATGCCTGAAGATCCTTGAGATCCAGAAGCGGCATTCCCTCTTCATCGGCCACCCGGAACGCTATATTCAAAATGCCTTCCTGTGCTTCGCTCAATTCCATCAACCGGGACAGCAGCAAGGGCCCCATTTCGGTTACCGTCGTTCGCACCGGATGGCCCTGTTCACCAAAGAGATCCCAGAACGTAACCGGGCAGGCAGAATAGGAAAAATCGTCAAATCCAATGCGGCCGGCACGGTCCATAAACGCCTGATGCAATTTCTGCGTATCGCTTCCGGGCAAAGCCAGACCCGACAAATCACCTTTGACATCGGACAAAAACACCGGAACCCCGGCTTGGGAAAACCCTTCCGCCAGGATTTGCAACGTTACAGTCTTACCGGTCCCGGTCGCACCGGCAATCAGCCCGTGGCGGTTCGCATATTTCAGCGCCAGTTCCTGCGGCAGGCCATAGCCTTCGCCACCGCCGCCCAAAAAAATATTATTGCCCATTAACACTGCCTTATATTTCACCGATCCGTCACCAGCATACAAAGTTAACCTTTGACTGCGATAGTCAATTTGCCCTGCGTTTGTTTCCTTCACGTGGGGCAGATATCCTCCCTGTCGACTGGCCGTGCCTTCGGGCACGGCTTTTTTGTCAGTCCAGGAAAGGTTTTAAAGTTCTGACGGACAGATTAAAATTTGAGGATAGCTGTTGACCCGTCAGCGCCCCTTTCGTAGGGTTTGCGCATAAATAAGTCGGCCAGTCCGACGGGGAGAACCTTTTGGGAAAGAGAGCTGGCTAATACAGCTCTCTTTTTCTGGTTCAGGACAGTTCGGTTTCGATGATCTGGCAACAATCCGTTCACGTTCGGACAAGCTTTTCTGTTAGTGCCTGACACCAGTTCAGAAGAGTGTTAAACGAGGCAAAAAGCTCAATCATCAAATCGAGGCATTCATGACTAAGAAAATCCTCTCGCTTAGTACAGTAGCGGCAGTTCTGCTATGTGGTGCGGTATATGCGCAGGACACAACGACTTCTGAACCGGATGCCGGGCTCGATCTGGGTCAGGAAGGACCGCGCCCCGGAGAACAGTTCGTCAAGGAAGAGTTCGGAGATTGGGACGTGTCCTGCATCAAGGCGCAGGAAGGTGAAGACCCGTGCGCCATCGTTCAGATACTGAAGGGCAATCAAGGTGATCCGATTGCAGAAGTGTCGATCGGGAAACTGCCCGAAGGCGGCGCGGCAGTTGCATGGGCCAACGTGATTGTTCCTTTGGAAACACTGCTGCAAGCACAGCTCGCCCTGTCCATCGATGGCGCGCCCCGCAAGCTGTATAACTATCACCATTGCTTGCCTGTTGGCTGCGTCGCGCAACTGGGCCTGAGCCAGGGCGACATCGAAGCAATGAAATCTGGCACCAAGGCTGTCTTCTCGTTGGTACCGGCCCGATTCCCGGACCAGGTTCTGGAAATGGAAATGTCGTTGTCCGGCTTTACGTCCGGCTTTGATTCCCTGACCGTCAACGGGAACTAAGAGCGCGTTTCGAATACGCCGCCGCATCCTATGCGGCGGCGCTGCGCGGACTAAATCCGCTTCAGCGCTAAAACCGCATTCAGTCCGCCAAAGGCAAACGCATTGCTGAGTGCGACGTCAACTTTGGCTTCCCGAGCTTCGTTCGGCACAACATCAAGCGCGCATTCCGGATCGGGTTCCTCGTATCCGATGGTGGGTGCAATAACACCATCCCGTAGCGCCATGATACAGGCCAACAGCTCCACCGCACCGGTTCCTCCGATCAGATGGCCATGCATGGATTTGGTCGACGATATCATCAGATCGTCGGCATGGGGTCCAAATACATCTGCCACTGCGGCACACTCAGTTTTGTCATTCGCTGCCGTTCCGGTGCCATGCGCGTTGATGTAGCAGACATCGCAGGCATTCAAGCTGGCATCGGCCAAGGCACCTGACATGGCCCGCGAAGCCCCTTGTTTGCTGGGCATCACGATATCGGCCGCGTCTGACGACATAGCGAAACCGACGACTTCGCACATTATCTCGGCGCCCCGGGCACGGGCGTGTTCGTATTCCTCGAAAACAAAGATACCGGCCCCTTCCCCTTGTACCATCCCGTTGCGGTTGGCACTGAACGGTCGGCACGCATCCTTCGACATCACGCGCAGCCCTTCCCAGGCTTTGACGCCACCGAAACACAACATGGATTCGGACCCGCCTGTGACCATGACCGGTGCAATACCGCTGCGGACCATCTGAAAGGCCTGAGCCATGGCATGGTTCGAAGATGCACAGGCAGTCGACACGGTGAAGCTGGGACCCTTGAGGTTGTGTTCCATGGAAACATGGCTGGCCGCCGCGTTGTTCATGAGTTTGGGAACAACAAAAGGGTGTACCCTGTTCTTGCCATCCTCATAGACCGATCGGTAATTGTCGTCCCAGGTCGACACACCACCACCGGCAGTCCCCAAGACAACACCTGACTTTGCAGCAAGCTCTCCGTGAAACTCGATGCCCGACTGATCTATAGCCTCTTTGGCAGCGGTCAGAGTGAACTGAGTGAACCGGTCATACAGCGACATCTGTTGACGGTTGAACCGACCTTCGGCCTCAAAGTCACGAACCTGCCCGCCGATCTTGATGGCCAACCGGTCAACGTCCCGGAATTCCAGTTCCGAGATCCCACAGCGACCTTCCCGCATGGCTTCCAGCGTGTCAGGAACCGAATGGCCCAGTGAATTGATCGTACCTGCGCCGGTAATGACAACACGTTTCATGAGCGTTTGTCAGACCTTTTCCGACACGAGCTTTTCGATCCCGGCAATGATCGCAGCAACATTCGAGATATCAAAATCGTTGGCTTCGGGTTCGTTGGCATTGAAAGGAATTGAGATGTCGAACTCTTCCTCGATCGCGAAGATGCTTTCGACCAGACCAAGGCTGTCGATACCCAGATCTTCCAGCGTGCTTTCGGGCGTCACGTCCGATGGCTCCAGCACGGCCTGCTCTGCAATGATTGCGATGACGCGGTCGCTGATGCTCATGTCGATCCCCTGAATTTCAGTTTGACGATGATTTAATCGCTTGGGGTCTGTTTGAAAACAGCCTTTTTCAATGCCTCAACGTCGCGTGCCATGCGGGGCAGTCGTCGCTGCGCCTTGTAGACATCTGTATGAGTCTCCATTTTGATGCCTGGATACCCCATGATTACACGACCGGCCGGAACATTTGACAGAATCTTTGTGCCCCCACCTGAGATGACGCCATCCCCTATGAAAATATTGTCGACCACTCCGGTCTGCCCGCCCAGAACGACGTTGTTGCCGATCTCAACCGACCCGGACACGCCCGTCTGACCGCACAACAGACAATCCTGCCCGATGCGGGTGTTGTGCCCGACATGGACCAGATTATCCAGCTTGGAGCCGTTGCCGATACGCGTGTTGCGGATGGTTCCATTGTCGACGGTGCAATTGGAGCCAACTTCCACATCGTCCCCGATCTCGACCGCACCCAAAGAGTGGATGCGAAGCCAGTTTTGGGCCTTTGCATCACCCTGATCGCCCAACGTTTTGCGGGCGTTCTCAGCGCCGGAGACCTCGGGTGTCACAAAACTGAATCCGTCACCGCCAATCCTTGCTCCAGGTTGCGCAATAAACCGATCCCCGATTTGAGCGCGCGCGCCAATGCTGACCATTTCGCGCAAAAAGGCCCGTTCGCCCAGAACGGCGTCGATACCCACCACGCAGTGCGCCCCGATTATCGAACCCGAACCAATTCGAGCCCGCGCGCCAACAACAGTCAGCGGTCCAATCGCCACATCTGATCCAATTTCAGCCGTTGGATCGATCACTGCGGAAGGGTGAATGCCCGGTTCAACCCCTTGCCCGCGATCCAGCATCGCGGTGATCCCGGCCATTGCCATGCGCGGACGTTTCACGAAAACGGCCGCTCGCAAACCCATGGCCCGCCAGTCCGCACCTTCCCAGAGAACGGCGGCGCGCGCTTCCCCGTTCGAAAGCGCCTCGGCATATTTCGGGGACATGGCCATCGCCAGATCGGTTGGTCCGGCATCGCCCGGTTCGGCCGCCCGCACGATCGTCAGGCCACCATCACCTTGGCACTCGGCACCCAAAGCGTCGGCGATTTGCTGAATGGTAAACTGCATCACGGGCTTCCTTTTGGCAGGATTTGCCCTGTGCTTAACCCTGAATGTCCGGCAGGGCCACCCCTGCCTTTAGCAGGGCCTCCCAAGTCTTGCTGTCCCGGCCATAGACATCACGGCGATACTGCACGTCGCCTTTTGGTCCGACATAGGCTGTTCGATAAATCAAGTGCACCGGAACTTTTTGTTCCAAATCGACCTTGGTTTCCTTCCCAGTGTTCAGAACGCGATGGAAGAAGGCCTTGGGATCCTCTTCCTGTTTGGCCAGCAATGCATAGGCAAATTCGAAGGGCTGAGCCAGCCGGATGCAGCCGTGCGAGAACGCACGCACCTCACGCGAAAACAGACTTTTCTGAGGCGTATCATGCAGATAAATGTTGTGCTTATTGGGGAACATGAACTTGACCAGCCCCAAAGCATTGCTTTTGCTGGGTGGCTGACGCATCGCAAAAGGAAAGCTCCGAGCAGTGAACTGATTGAAGTCAACAGCCCCGCGATTAACCTGCCGCCCCCTGCGGTCAGTAATCTGAATATGACCGACCGCATTGGGATTCGCTTTCAGCTTGGGCAGATATTCCTTGGTGATGATCGAGCGTGGAACATACCAGCTGGGGTTTATCACCATATGCTCCATCACATCCGAGAACTCCGGGCTGCGGCGATCATGTGTGTTTTTGCCGATCACCGCACGGGTTTCAAAGGTGACTTGCCCGTCGTCTACGATCTTTGCCGAAAAATCGGTCTGGTTGACAAGAATATGACGTACGCCGCGATCCCGAGGCAACCAGCGTTCCCGCTCCAGAGCAACATATACAGCCTTGAGCCGATCCGAAGCTGGTCGGTTCACCTCGGTAATCGTACCATTGCCTGCAACGCCATCGGGTTCTAACCCATGCGCGGTTTGAAAAGCTCTAACGCCTTCCAGAAGCGCCGCGTCGAAAGACGGGCTGGCCGAGGGCTTCATATAGCCCATTGACACCAACCGATTGCGAAGCTTCACGACATTGGGTCCTGTGTCGCCGTATTCCAACTTGCTTACGGGTACAGTCGCCCCCCAACCGCCCTGATCTATCAAGTTTTGCAGCGTGAGCTTTTGCTTCATCAGGGCCCGGTATTGACGCGTCTGAGGTGCCAGCTGCGCAATATACGCGGTGCCATGTGTGTCTAGTCCGTTCAGATGTTCGGCTGCGCTGAGTCGATCCACCGACCGAACAAGCCCGTCGTCGACACTGCCGGGCCGAACAGCACCTGAGTACAATGCGTCGGCGAATTCCACGAAAACCCGACTCAGTTCCGCTTCAACTTCCCCAAGGTCGCGCGTCGAGCGTGCACCTTCCATTTTCTGCAGCAAGGATGATACTGTTGCGTCGGCCTGCGGCAGACCGTGCAGGTGAGCATTTGACAGTGCCTGGATCAATGCAGCCCGGCGTTGCATATGCTCATTGGTTTCCCCCACCCATATTGGCGAAAACCCGTTTGTCCGATAGAACTCAGCGATCTGTGATGCCTGCGGTGTGTGTTCTGCTATCGCCATTTGAAACGCCATGCTTGGCGCGGGTTCAGAAGTGGTGTTTGCCACACTGGCTGTGGCCGCAAAACAAGCGGCAAGCAGGATACTGGTACTGGTTCGGAAAACAGAAAACATTGGATGGCCTTGGAATCAATGGCTTGGGTAGGTGATACGTGCGTCGAGCAACTATGGATTTTACTGCGAAGGCTTGTCTATTCACAAATTCCTTACCAAATCGCTTCTGCTTTCGCCTGATGCGCGTTTGCATCGGCCCGGTGGCACGGGGTCCACAGCTGCAAAATTTCTGTGCCTAGCTGTGACATTTGCGCAAAAAGCTGCCGAAAATTCCCCCTTGAAAAGGTAACTGTGAAACACTTCTTGGCCGCCGAATCCGATTGTGTCATAAATTTCGCATCTGGGATGGGAAAAATTAAGACAGTGCACGTAACATCGTGTGCAGGCAGGAACAGTACGGGACGACCAAAATGACCAAGAGCAGTTCCTCGGGCTTGACCCGACGTGCCCTATTGGGTGCGTTTGCAGCAACCGCAGTTGCAGCAGCACCCACATACTCCAATGCAGCAGGCTTTTTGCGCGGTGGCGGCGATATTCGTCGCATACGTATGTATTCCGGTCGCACGGGCGAACGGTTGGACATGATTTATTGGGTCGATGGTAAGTATATCAAGGACGCTGTCAAAGAAGTGCATCACTTCATGCGTGATTGGCGTACAGATCAGGTAAAATCCATCGATTTACGCGCGATTGATATCATGGCGGCATCACACAACCTGCTGGATGTCAGTGAACCTTACATGTTGCTGTCGGGCTATCGTTCTCCACAGACCAACGCCATGCTCCGCTCCAGATCTCGCGGTGTTGCCCGGAAATCGCTTCATATGCAGGGACAAGCAGCAGACTTGCGCCTGGCGTCCCGTTCTGTTTCGCAGATGGCAAAGGCCGCTATGTCATGCAGGGCTGGCGGAGTTGGTCAATACTACGGATCCAATTTCGTGCATATGGACTGCGGTGTCGTGCGCACCTGGCGTGGTTAAGACGCAAGCCTTATGAATTCAATGCACCCGACAACATATGTAACTGGTTGACCGTCATACCAGTTACATACCTGCGTCGCCTCCTCCGCCAACGTCGCCGCCTCCGGATCCGCTGCTGGATGCTGTTTCCGCAGTCGAACTGCTGCTCTCGTGCGTCTTCTCGTCATCGACATGAGAGTTGGCATTGGATTCTGATATTTTTTCGCTTTCTGAGTCATCATCACTATCCCAATCCTCGTCAGTAAGTCTGCCGAGGATCAGTGCAATTATTACTCCAAGTACAAGCCAACTTATGACGCTTAGGATTGAAAAACCCGAAATAAAGTAACAGCCCAAAAGCGCTAAAACCAGCACTTTGATTATGAACGTCTTATTTGAAAAGATCACTTGCACGTTCTTTCCTCCATTAAAGCGGACGCGATCCAGCCTCGTCCTGAAAGTGTACATCAAAAACCACGGGTAGAGAGGTCTATGCCGAGGAATAAGCGTCAATGATTGTTCCGCGCATGGTGCAAGACAGGACATGCAAGATAATTGGAGTTGCTCAAGCGACCAAGGAGATCGCGCACCTGAGCGGAGAGAGAACGATCGCCCTGATCGTGACGCTTGCGGACTGGGATCGCAATCCCGCGCCACATGACCTTGTTGGTGGAAGGTGCCTCGACGAAGTGTCCGAACAACAATATCAACAACTTAAGTCGCTCAAACACCTTGAGCTTTGCTGACAGGTGCGAAAGGGATTGTGACCTTGCCCCCGAAATCCCCAGAGCACTATCCTCCACTCACAGACATACGGCTTTAATGGCGCAGCCCGAGACCAAAAGGAAATACCTAATGACCCAGTGTTCTTTGCTTCCAGAGCGCAACGCGCCGTTCATCACGTTCTTCATACTCAGCAATGGCCTGGGCAATATCCCTATCCGTCATTTTCTCTTGCTCTGACCCAAGGTCCGTCATGCGCATAGTGAACCACGCGGTCATCCCACCTGGCGGCAAGGTGGCAAAGCGAGGAAAGGCGGGAGCGTTCTTTCCCGCCCGCCACGTGGTTGGCAGGGACGGATCAATGACAAAACCCCTGGCCAAACCCACTGCATCCACGTCCCCGGAAAGGACCGCGGATTCAGCTTCTTCACGGCGCTTGAACCCTCCCGTAGCCATAAGCGGGACCGATGTCAGTTGACGTGCGGCGCGGGTAAATTCGACAAAGTAAGGACCCTGACTCATGCGCTCCGAACTCGGCGGAGCACCGGGGAAATAGGTGCCTCCGCTGATATCCAAAAGGTCAGCCCCCTTCCCTTCAAGAGCGGCCACGACTACGAGCGCATCTTGTTCTGTCAGACCACCGGCAAGCTGATCCGTCGCGTTCAGCTTTACCGCAACCACAAAATCAGGCGGGACCGCCGCACGAACAGCCTCGACCGTTTCGATGAGCAATCTCATCCGTGCATGTATCGAACCACCATAGGCATCTGTTCGTTGATTGAAGAGCGGGGACAGGAACTGGCTCAGAAGAAACCCGTGTGCGGCATGAATTTGCACACCGCCAAATCCTAAATCCGCTGCACGGCGCGCCGTATTGGCAAAACACGCGGGAACGGTCGCGATTTCGGCACGTGGCATGGCTTCACTGCGGAAGTCAGGGAATTCCATCGCACTTGGCCCCTTGGGGGTACTGATTGGCAGATGGGCCAGTGCCCCGGCATGCCCAAGCTGTAACCAAAGCTGCGCGTTGTTTGCCGATCCTCGTCGGGCTAGCTCACGAAATGCCGCCATATTGGCGTTGTCATCCAGAACCAGATTTCCGGGCTTTTCTGGGTATCGCGGATCACCTTGGACCTCTCCGACAATCGACGCTGCCAGCCCGCCTTCTGCCCAACGTTCATAAAGTCGAATTTGCGTGGGCGTCGGGTTGCCCTGGCCATCCCCCAGCGAATCCGACATCGCAGATTTGATGATCCGGTTCTTCAGCACTTGGCCGTTCGGCAGGGCCAACGGTGTGAAGAGAGTTGGGGGCGAAGTGGCGTGCAAGGCAGGTCTCCTCGGACTTTTCTGTCCTTATCTGAGATAGTTTGGATGACTTATATTGATAATCGGGTAATCTGGATCAAATCTTGATCGTTTTTGGAACAGATGTCACAGAAGACCGAGCTGGAAATCCTGTTGGCTGTTGTTGATCATGGCAGCTTTTCTGCCGCAGCCAGAGCGTTGGGATACACCCCTTCTGCCGTTGGCAAGAGGGTCCACCAACTGGAGCAGCGGTTGAATGTGCCGCTTCTGGTCCGCTCGACCCGACGGATGACTCTGACTGAAGCAGGTCGGAGATATGCAGAGGAAGCACGTGACCTGATTGCCCGCCTGACAGCACTGGAAGAGGATATCTCAGATGATGCTTCCACGTTGCGCGGCACGGTACGCCTGACAAGTTCAGCCGCGCTTGGGCGACGGTTTGTAGTGCCCCTTGTGATCGAATTCATGGAACACCACCCGGAGGTCGAGGTTGAGCTGTTGTTGACGGACAAGATCATCGACCTGATCGGCGAAGGCTTTGATCTCTCAATCCGAACAGGGATATTGCCGGACTCGTCGCTCGTCTCACGAAAGCTGATGAGCAACCCACGCATTCTGTGTGCGGCGCCTTCCTATATTGAACAACACGGCAGTCCCGGAAAGCCCGAGGATCTCACGATCCACAGATGTCTGCGTCTGGGGCAGGAAAGGCAGCTTTCAGATTGGGGATTTGCTCAGCCACAGGGCGGAAACGCGCGGCTTGGATCAGGCTTTTCATGCAACAACCTGGAAGCGCTCCATGCGGCGTGTATATCGGGGCGCGGCATTGCATGGCTGCCTGAGTTCCTCACCGCGAGCGATATCAACAAGGGACGCCTTCTTCCATTGCTGAAGGAATACGCATGTCCGGATGCTGGTGGTGGTGTGTTCCTTCTGCGCCCTGAAACGACATTTCTACCGCAACGCATTCGCACCTTGATTGACTTCTTTGCAGAGCGGTTCAACGAGATGAGACGCGATTGAACAGGGAAAGACTTGTGCACTGAGTTGGGTGCACGACCATTCTCAAACATGGGAAGAAGGCACAACACTGAAACCTAAAGGTTCGTCGACGTTGAAACCTCCCTTTTGACAGCAACTCAAAGGAGGAGAAACGCCGTGGAACTCCACAAGGCCCCGAAATCACACCCGTTTGTTCCTGAAAACCGTCCGAACTCAAGTAGTTGCGGGCGAACTGATGGTACCGAAGTTGAACGGAACCAAAATGAAGTCAAAGGAATCTGAGCTGAAATGAGTTTCTCGCCCTCACAGCTATTCTGCTGAGATCATTTAAAAATGTGATTGATTTTTGGCGCACCTGAGAGGATTCGAACCTCTGGCCTCTGCCTTCGGAGGGCAGCGCTCTATCCAGCTGAGCTACAGGTGCCTTGGCCGTTAGCTAACCTTGTTCCAATCCGGGTGCAACTGAAAATCGTGATTGTTGCACCCTCTTTGAAACCAAAATCAGGCGAAGAGATCATGCGCCAATTCAAGCGCTTCGATCAGCGTATCGACCTCATCCGTCGTGTTATACAGACCGAAGCTGGCACGACAGGTCGCCGTGACGCCCAGATGATCCATAAGCGGGCCTGCGCAGTGATGACCGGCGCGGACGGCAACACCTTTTTTGTCCAGAATGGTGGATACATCATGCGCATGGCCGGCCCCATCCAGCGTAAAGCTGAAGATGGCTGCCTTGTCTGGCCGCGTGCCCTGAACCTGAAGCCAGTTTAGACCGTTCAGGCGCTGCATGGCATAGTCCCGCAGGCCGGATTCATGGGCGGCAATGTTGTCCATTCCCAAATCCATCATGTACTCCAGTGCAACACCCAGGCCGATAGTTTGGACAATGCCGGGTGTTCCGGCCTCGAACTTCATAGGCGGATCGTTGTAGATCACCTGATCCTTGCTGACCTCTTTGATCATGTCACCGCCACCGACAAAGGGGCGCATCTCGGCCATGCGTTCGGACTTGATGTAGATCGCACCCGACCCCGACGGGCCATACAGCTTGTGGCCGGTGATGGCGTAAAAGTCGCAACCGATGTCCTGAACGCTCACCGGCATATGCACCGCGCCCTGACTGCCATCAACCAGAACCGGAACGCCCTTGGCATGCGCACCTTCGGTGATGGCTTTGACATCCACGACAGTTCCCAGCACATTGGAACATTGCGTCACGGCCACAAGTTTGGTTTTCGGGCCGATTGCATCGATCACCGCCTGGGGATCCAGTCCACCGTCAGCGTCGACATCCACCCACTTCAGAACGACGCCCTGCCGCTCGCGCAGAAAATGCCAGGGCACGATGTTGGCGTGATGCTCCATGACGCTCAGAACGATCTCATCCCCGGCTTCCAGGCGCGGCATGGCCCAGCCATATGCAACAAGATTGATCCCTTCGGTCGTTCCTGAATTCAGAACAATCTCATCCTCGTTCGATGCCCCAAGGAACCGGGCGATGATGCCGCGGACGGCTTCGTACTTCTCGGTTGCCAGATTCGACAGGAAATGCAGTCCGCGGTGAACGTTCGAGTATTCCTCGGCATAGGCCCGTGTCACCGCATCGATGACAATTTGAGGCTTTTGCGCCGAGGCCCCATTGTCCAGATAGGTCAGCGGCTTGCCGTTCACTTCACGCGCCAGAATTGGAAAGTCTGCACGGATATTTTCTACGTCATACATGGTTTTCTTTTCCCTATACCGGGGCGTTGGGCATCAATGCGAGTACAAAGGGCACGGCAACCACGCCGGCCAACAAAATGACCCCAAATGCTTTCCAGAGCGATCCGAATTTATGGGCTTCATTCAGGAAATGAAGCGTGACGTAAAGGCTCAGAACAAACGTTGCGAGAGAAAACATCAGCATCAAGAACGGAAGGACCATCGCCAAAACAAGAGTGATGAGCATCGCAACGATCTGAAGGTATTGCAGCCAGACTATCAGTGTCATGATGCCACTAAACGTCGCGACGCCGCCAAGTAAGCGCCCTGCAAATAAAAACGCAAGAATGCTGACAAGCAACAAGGCAGCCGAACGTATCAGGTAAAGACCGACTGACTCTGATACTGGCGCCAGTTCCCCCTCCTGGAGCGGCAGAAACTGAAGCCTCCCAACCTGCACCAGGCAACTCAGAACAACCGCCAGGAAAAACGCCAACCAAAGAACCTCGCGCCCGAGGCGGATATCCAACAACTGCCGGGCGACCACGGCCGGATTGATCACAGTTTGAACGGCAAGGTTAACAACGTTCATTCTGCTTGCCTTTGCGCTTGTCTGAGACCGGCCAGCCAGAACCAGAAAAACACCCCGAGCCAGGTCAAACCGACCAGAGTCAATGCCGGCCCCGGTCCGATGAACCCGGCGACCAGACCATTCAACAGAACCAGAGGGGTTGATGACAGCAGTGCCCAGAACAACGCAAGACGGGCTCCGTAAGCTGTTCCGCGCCCTCCGACCAAACGGGCGGCTCCAAAAGATGCAAAAGCCAGCGCGTAGAAGAACAGCGGCAGGATGATGACAGTGCCCAGCAAGGCCCCGCCCATCAGCATATTTAGCTCAAGCCCTTCCAAGTGCGCTTTTCGGGCAAGGCTGGGCAATTGCGCGACAAAGGCCACCACGCAAAAGGCCATGACAAACACCAGCGCCCTGTCTTCCCGCTGACCCACTTCAAGAAGCCGACGCACCACGCGCCCCGGCCCCCGGTATGTGGCCAGTATGTCTGACGAAACGGCCATCAACTACGACGCGCCAGCCACCCTTCCAGACGGCTTACGATCTCTTCCGCCAGAGCGCTGTCTTCGATCTCATCCACCGCTTCGGCCAGGAAAGCCAATGTCAGCATGTTGGTCGCGTCTTTGGTCGGAACACCACGGGACCGCAGATAAAACAGCGCGGTTTCGTCGATCGCACCCGAGGTTGAACCGTGCGAACACGCCACATCATCGGCGTAGATCTCAAGTTCAGGCTTGGCGAGGAACTGGCTGTCACCGTCCAGAAGCAGCGATTGGCTGATCTGATAACCGTCAGTCTTCTGGGCACCTTCCTTCACAAGGATCTTTCCCTGAAACACACCGGTCGCCCCGTTGCGCAGCACTTTCTTGAAAACCTGGCGGCTTTCGCAATTCACCGCGTCATGGGTGATGAAAACCGTGTCATCATGGTGGAAGTCGCCATCACCAACGCATGCCCCTGCGACATGTGCAATGGCGTCATCGCCGGTCAGCTCGACAATCTGCTCATTGCGGGTCAGCACGCCATTCACAGTCAGTGTGAAGGACTTGTAGACCGACTCCGTGCCCAGTCGGGTAAATAAATGGGTCGCAGCGCGACGCTCATGATCCCTGCCCTGCGCGCGCACATGGTGCAGCGTGCCCTTGTCAGCAATGTCGATCTCCATGCATTTATTGAAGCGTGACGCCGCCGGGCCGGTTTCCAGAATGGTCGCCTCGGCGTCGCTTTCCACGCGAACGACATGGTGCAGGATCGCATCAGAGGTCGGCGACGCATGACGATAGATCAGGTTGATCGGTTTGGGCGGTTTGCCAGTTACGTGAATCGCCACGCCATCTGATGCAAAGGCCGTATTCAGTGCTGCCAAGGGGCGCTGGACCGGGGACTGACCGCGCGTTTCAAGTACGCCATACAGGTCTTTCGCCCAATGAATGTCCTTGCAGCAGATGTCCTCAAGTCGATCAATGGTCACGCCTTCCAGCGATAGGTCGTCCGACTCTTCGGCACTGAATTCACCATCCACAAAGACGATGTTCAGCCGGTCGAGTTCGCTGAACATCAACGGCTCGTCATCAGCAAACACCGCAGCCGGGGTTGCGTCTGGTGAGACCAGCGTATCCGGTTGAGTGTACTTCCAGTATTCGTCACGCCGCCCAGGCAGACCGGTTTCAAGAACACGGGCCAGCGCGTCTTCGCGCGCGGCGCGGGTACATCCCGCGTCAGGCATGGTCAGAGCAGACAGCCGTGCCTCGGTTGCGGATTGTTTGACTTCGGGCAAGGCCATCAGTTCACCTCGGCAAGAATGTCGGCATAACCGTTGTTTTCAACCTCAAGCGCCAGATCGGGGCCACCGGTTTTGACAATGCGGCCATCGGCCATGATGTGAACAACGTCAGGTTTGATGTGATCCAGCAGGCGCTGATAATGCGTAATGACCAGGAACCCACGACTTTCATCGCGCAACGCATTCACGCCTTCAGCGACGAGTTTCATCGCGTCCACATCCAGACCCGAGTCGGTTTCGTCCATGATGCACATCTTGGGTTCCAGCATTGCCATCTGCAGGATTTCATTGCGCTTTTTCTCACCACCCGAGAAACCAACATTGACCGGACGCTTGAGCATATCCGCGTCGATCTTCAGCGTCTTGGCTTTGGCACGCACTTCCTTGAGGAAATCCGCAGCGGACAGTTCGTCCTCACCGCGCGCCTTGCGTTGCGCATTCACAGCGGTGCGCAGGAACGTCATGTTTCCCACGCCCGGAATTTCGACTGGGTACTGGAACGCAAGGAAAACGCCGGCCGCAGCACGTTCTTCCGGTTCCATCTCCAGTAGGTCATTACCGTCCAGCGTGGCAGAACCCTCGGTCACTTCGTACCCGTCGCGACCCGACAGCACGTAGCTGAGTGTTGACTTGCCTGACCCGTTCGGCCCCATTATTGCGTGTACCTTGCCGGCCTCAACCGTCAGGTCCACACCCTTTAAGATCTGCTTGTCTTCTTCTTCAAGCTTTACGTGCAGATTCTTGATTTCCAGCATTTTTTATCCTTTTGCGTATCGCAAGGGGCACTCTGGCCCCGAAACCTTCTTATCCCAGAAACTTGCGGATCAACCTCGCGGCGATCCAGCCCAGGATCGCCCCTCCGCCAACCGCCCAAACCGGGTTGATGAATTCCATGTGGTTGATGTTGACGTAAGCCATGCCAAGCAGACCGCCAAGAACCGGCAATGCGTACCCCAGCCAGGTCAGCACGTCTTCTTTCCGGATGCTGTTTCGTGACGCCCGCGTCATCAGCCGACCGACCCTTCCAGCGAGATTGCCACAAGTTGCTGCGCTTCCATGGCGAACTCCATCGGCAGTGCTTGCAAAACGTCTTTGCAGAACCCGTTGACCACCAAGGCCACGGCCTCTTCTTCGTCCATGCCGCGCTGACGACAGTAGAACAGCTGATCGTCATCCACCTTGGATGTCGTCGCCTCATGCTCAACCCGCGATGAGTTATTCTTGACCTCGATATACGGAACCGTATGTGCCCCGCATTTGTCGCCAATAAGCAAGCTGTCGCATTGGGTATAGTTCCGGCTGTCCTTGGCTTTCGGATGCATCGAAACCAGACCGCGATACGTGTTCTGTGCCTTGCCCGCGCTGATGCCCTTGGACACGATGCGCGACTTGGTATTCTTGCCCAGATGAACCATCTTGGTGCCGGTATCTGCCTGCTGGTAATTGTTGGCAATTGCGATCGAGTAAAACTCTCCTTGGCTTTCTTCGCCCCGCAGAATGCACGACGGGTATTTCCATGTCACGGCCGAACCCGTTTCGACCTGCGTCCACATCACCTTGGATCGATCGCCACGGCAGTCGGCACGTTTGGTCACGAAGTTGTAGATGCCGCCCTTGCCGTTCTCATCCCCGGGGAACCAATTCTGAACGGTCGAGTATTTTACCTCGGCGTCTTCTTCCAGAATGATTTCAACCACGGCTGCATGCAACTGAGCGGTGTCGCGCTGAGGTGCGGTACAGCCTTCCAGATAGGAGACGTAAGAGCCTTTGTCAGCGATGATCAGCGTGCGTTCGAACTGGCCTGTGTTTTCCGCGTTGATACGGAAATATGTGCTCAGCTCCATCGGACAACGAACACCTGGCGGGATGTATACGAATGACCCATCCGAAAACACGGCCGAGTTCAGTGTCGCATAAAAATTGTCCGACACCGGAACTACAGTGCCCAGATACTTCTTGACCAGTTCAGGATGTTCCTTGATCGCTTCTGAAATCGAACAGAAGATCACGCCGGCCTTTTTCAGTTCGGCCTGAAAGGTCGTGCCAACCGAAACGGAATCAAACACCGCGTCGACAGCAACCTTGCGGCCCTCAGCCGGGGCGTCTTCAGCACCTTCGACACCGGCCAAAATCATCTGTTCTTTCAGCGGGATACCCAGCTTTTCGTATGTGGCCAACAGCTTGGGGTCGACCTCATCCAAGGATTTTGGCTTCTCTTCCATCGATTTCGGACGGGCATAGTAATACTGGTTCTGAAAATCGATTTTGGGATAGGTGACCATGGCCCAGTTTGGTTCTTCCATTTTGGTCCAGCGTTCAAACGCGGCCAGACGCCATTCGGTCATCCATTCCGGTTCTTCATTCTTTTCCGAGATCAGACGGACGATGTCCGGGTTCACACCTTTCGGCGCGTACTCCATCTCAATGTCAGTGTCCCAGCCGTATTTGTAGGTTCCGGCCTCGCGCACCGCATCAACGGTTTCCTGATCGACACCTTCTTTAACCTGGGTCTGGTCCAAAGCGGCCATGACTTACCCTCCGTCAGATCACGCAGCTCGCGCGCGATGCTTTTTCTCTTTCTCAAGCCACGTCTCGGCGAAACGCAGCACATCTTCTTCCGTTGTCCGAGGTCCCAGCGACACGCGGATTGCGCTGCTGGCTGTCTCCTCGTCAAAACCCATTGCGGTAAGCACCGCGCTGGCACGAACTTTGCCACTGGAACAGGCAGAGCCCGCACTGACGGCAAAACCCGACAGGTCCATCTGCATGACCTGGGTTTCACCCTTCCAACCGGGCGCAGCAAAACACAGGGTGTTCGGCAGGCGTCGCCGCCCTTTCCCGACAAAAATAGGTGATTTTACAGCGGCCTCAAGAGCGTTTTCTAGAATATTTCTAAATTCTTCGACCTGCTCCCAAACGCCATTGGCCAGATCCCGTGCAGCAGCTTCAGCTGCCGCGCCGAACCCCACGATACCAATGACATTTTCGGTCCCTGATCTGCGGCCCATTTCCTGGCCGCCCCCCTTGATCTGCGCCGCCAGATCTGTTCCTCGCTTCATCACAACGGCACCGACACCCTTTGGGCCGCCCAGCTTATGGGCGGAAACCAAGGCCATCTGCGCACTCATCCAGTTGAACGCGACGGGCAGCTTGCCAAAAGCCTGTGTGGCGTCTGTCACGGCCAGACCGGACGGCAGTGTTTGAACAATCCCTGTCTCTGAGTTTGCCAGTTGCAATGTCGATATTTCAGGTGCGCCCACCTGCACGTCTCCGAACTCAGAAACCGAAAGATCCTCTTTGATCCAGGCTCTTACCGCGTCATGCTCAATCGCTGCGCCGTGCAATTGGCGCCTCGACAATGTCAGCGCCGCACCTTCGGTTGAACCAGATGTAAAAACAATATCCGCTCCATCCGCCCCAAAGGCCGATGCAACCTGAGCCCGAGCACGTTCGATCAGAGCTTTGGCGGCACGACCTTCCGCATGAACCGACGAGGGGTTGCCACAGACATCCATGGCTGCAATCATCGCGTCCCTCGCTTCTGGACGCAGCGGCGTTGTTGCGTTGTGATCCAGATAAACACGTTTCATAGATACATCTTTTTGCCGACAGACTTCATTTCTTACCTCGCCTGTTCAGATCATTCATCTACAACAGAAAACAGGCTCGGCACGGCCGGGCACGGGGCGAGGTCGTTCTTGATCACATCCGACAAGCGGGTTTGATGCAGGAACACATAGACATGTGCGCTGAGACTTTCCCAAAGCCGATTGGTCAACGATTGCGCGCGACTGCCGGATGAAGCTCCGGACGCTCCTGCCCCTTTTTGCAGGGCATCAACGGTTTCGTCTACGGCCGCCAGAATCTCGACAACGCGAATTTCAGACGCAGGGCGAGCCAGTCGGTACCCACCACCGGGCCCGCGAACGGAAGACACCAAGTCCGCCCGACGCAGTTTGACAAAGAGCTGCTCGAGATACGGTAACGAGATGTCCTGCCTCTCGGAGATTTCCCCAAGCGTCACCAAGCTTTCTGTCGGATGAAGCGCAATATCCGCCAGAGCGACCATTGCGTAACGCCCCTTGGTCGACAGCTTCATTCCATGTCTCCTCTCAGCAGGATTTGCGCGAAATCATTGACGCCGACGCTGCCAGTGCGTATCTCCGATTGGCAGCGAAAAAAAACGCCATGCAATGTAATTAGAACCGTTCTAAGGTGTCCGACGATTATCGTCAAGTTTATCCGGGCATCTGTACGAAAAAGACAGGACCAAAGCACACATGCCCGAGGTGATTTTTCCCGGACCCGAAGGCCGCCTGGAAGGCCGCTACCACCCGCAAAAGGAAAAAGACGCACCGATCGCCATCGTGCTTCACCCGCATCCTCAATTCGGCGGGACTATGAACAACAAGGTGGTCTATAATCTGCACTACGCCTTTTACAACATGGGCTTCACCGTGTTGCGCTTTAACTTCCGCGGTGTCGGTCGCAGTCAGGGCGAATATGATCAGGGCGTGGGTGAGCTGAGCGATGCAGCCTCGGCGCTAGATTACCTGCAATCGATGAACAACAATTCGAAGCACTGCTGGGTTGCAGGTTTCTCGTTCGGTGCCTGGATCGGTATGCAACTGCTGATGCGCCGCCCTGAAATCACGGGATTCATCAGTGTATCGCCCCCTGCAAACATGTACGACTTTTCGTTCCTTGCCCCCTGCCCGTCTTCCGGCCTGATCATCAACGGCACGGCTGACAGGGTGGCGCCTCCGGCTGACACAACCTCGCTGGTGAACAAGCTGCACGAGCAAAAGGGAATCACCATCACCCACACCGAGGTGGAAGGGGCCGATCACTTTTTTCAGGATCGACACATGGACACGATGATCACCGAGGTCAGTGACTATGTGAAACGGCGCCTGACCGAGAACACCCGCTAATGTCCGACACCATCACATCTCTTGCGGCCAAACTGGCCGAAGATACGATGAAGGTTATGGATGAGACAGGCGAAGACAGATTTTTTGTCGAAGTTGGTGAAGTGCTCGGGGCAGCATCTCAGTCTCTGGAAGAAGCGTTTCTGACGGAAATTCGTGTTCGTTTGGCTGAACGGAAGGCCAGGCAGTTTGTGATCAAACGCCTGTCCGCGCATCGCGCAAAACTGAAGGCCATCGAAAAACAATGACCAACCGTTTGTCGGCGCAAGTCGCATTTCTGAAACGGGCTGACGAACTGAAAATGGTCGAGCGGGCAAATGTTCTGCTTGACCAGTCGAGACCCGAGAATTCCGCGGAGCACAGCTGGCATCTGGCCTTGTGGGCCCTGGTCATGGCCCCGTTGGCAGGGTCGGATGTCTCGATTGATCGAGTCATCCGTATGCTTTTGCTACATGATCTGGTTGAGATCGTTGTTGGCGACCACCCAATTCATCTTGAAACCGATTGGGCTTCGGTTGCCAAGGCTGAGCAAGCCGCAGCTTTGGAGCTGTTTGGACTTTTACCAAAGGATCAGGCTGATGCGCTCCACGCTTTCTGGCGTGAATTTGAGGAGGATCAGTCCCCCGACGCCCGGTTTGCCAAGATACTGGACCGGTGTCAGCCACTGTTTCAGGTTCTGTGTGCCCCTAACCCCAATCCGGACCACGTGGACATAGCGCGTTCAAATCTCGAAGGCGGCCGTGCAGCCTATCTGGCACAGGTTTTTCCGTTGGCCTACGAGCATGCCATCAACCTGCTGGCCGGCACAGATACGCGCGCCAATGCGTTTACGACCCGGTTGCCGTTTCTGACTGAAGCCGATCAGCTAAAATCCGTTCTCCGCGCCTCGCGGCTGATGGCGGGTGATCGTTTTGAAAACTCGGCGGAACACTCGTGGCACATCATGCTCTACGCCTGGGTCCTGTCCGAAAGCGCGCCTCAGAAGATCAGTGTTGATCGGGTGATTCAGATGCTGTTGCTGCACGATATCGTCGAAATCGACGCCGGCGATAATCCGATCCACGGGCAGGTCGATCACGCGGCGCAAGCTGCCAAGGAACAAGCGGCGGCCAAGCGGTTGTTTGGTCTGTTGCCTGACACTCAATGCAAGGGCTTCACCACGCTGTGGCAAGAGTTTGAAGCTGCAGACAGCCCAGACGCCAAGTTCGCCAAAGCCGTCGACCGTTTTCAGACACCTATCGCCAATCTGGAAACCGGTGGCGGGTCATGGGTCGATTACAAGGTAACATATGCTCAGCTTGAGGCGCGAGTTCAGCCTGCAATTGCAGCGGGGTCTCCTCGGCTTTGGGATTGGCTGCAACCGCAACTGGCTGCGTATTTCCAAAGCGGCGAGGCTTTTCATCACTAGACAACAAAGGAAAAAAGGAGCCGGAAGGCTCCTTTTTCCCTGCTTAGTTCTACGCGGCGCTAAAAAACACTACTACCATCAAACTGTTGAACCATGTTGGCTGCTTCAACTTCGACGGACCCCCCGTCAGCAAGCCACCCAATCACCACAATCAGACCCGAAGCAAATATGACGGATTTCGAAAATGTCGTCATCACTCAATACTCATTAACAAAAGATAAAATATGTTGAGAGCATTACACTAATTCGATTTTCAGAACAGTAAGGTATACCTGACCTCGGCTGACGTTCTACCTGGTTGAGATGGAAATTTACCTTGCTCAGACCTTCAATTTCATGCTCAACGCGATGTGTCTTCCCCATTTGAGGATTCAAATGCCCCAAGCGTATCTGTATCTGATGCTAGCCGTTATTGCGGAAACCATTGGCACCACCGCGTTGCAGGCCAGTCAACAATTCACGCGGTTTTGGCCGTCCGTCCTTGTGGTCGTGGGGTACGGAGTCGCTTTCTACTTCATGGCGTTGACGCTGAAATTCATGCCTGTTGGCATTGTCTACGCGATCTGGTCAGGTCTGGGAATTTTTCTGATCGCCGTGATCGGTTTCATCGTTTTCGGTCAAAGACTGGATTGGCCGGCGGTACTTGGCCTTACCATGATATTGGCGGGAATCCTGATCATTCACCTCTTTTCCAAGACTGCTGGTCACTGATCCACGGTTAGGGCTGGTATATTTTGTCGCGCCGCGCTATGCGCGCGGCAACTTCCCGTTCAAAGGCTGACCTCTCATGGACCTGCGCAATATCGCAATCATCGCTCACGTTGACCACGGCAAGACGACCCTGGTGGATGAGCTGCTCAAACAATCCGGCGCGTTCCGGGAAAACCAGTCCGTGGCGGAACGCGCCATGGACAGCAACGATCTTGAACGCGAACGTGGTATCACCATTCTGGCCAAGGCAACTTCGGTCGAGTGGAAAGACACCCGCATCAACATTGTCGACACACCCGGCCACGCCGATTTCGGCGGTGAAGTGGAACGCATTCTCAGCATGGTCGACGGAGTTGTCCTACTGGTTGACGCCGCAGAAGGCCCGATGCCGCAGACCAAGTTCGTGACCTCCAAGGCCCTGGCGCTGGGTCTTCGCCCAATCGTGGTTCTGAACAAGGTCGACAAACCGGACGCGGAACCTGACCGCGCACTGGACGAATGCTTTGACCTGTTCGCAAACCTCGGTGCCGATGACGACCAGCTGGACTTTCCGGCGATGTACGCCTCGGGCCGTTCGGGCTGGGCAGACATGGAGTTGGACGGCCCCCGCAAGGACCTGAGCGCCCTGTTTGACCTGATCGTCGATCACGTCCCTGCCCCCAAGCAGGTCGAGCACAAGGACGAGCCGTTCCGGATGCTGGCCACAACTTTGGGCAGCGATCCGTTCATCGGCCGCATTCTGACAGGTCGTGTGGAAAGCGGCACTCTTAAGGCAGGCGACAACCTCAAGGCGCTCAGCCGCGATGGAACGGTGATCGAAAACTTCCGCGCGTCGAAAATACTTGCATTCCGCGGACTGGCACAGCAGCCCATCGACGTGGCAGAAGCCGGTGACATCGTCACCATCGCTGGCATGAGCAAAGCCACAGTGGCAGATTCCCTTGTTGCTCCGCAGGTCGAAGAAGCCCTGCCTGCACAACCCATCGACCCGCCGACGATTACCGTTACTTTTGGGATCAACGATTCTCCGTTGGCCGGTCGGGATGGCAAGAAGGTTCAGTCACGCGTTATCCGTGATCGCCTGATGAAAGAAGCCGAATCGAATGTCGCGATCCGCATCACCGACACGCCCGGCGGCGAGGCATTCGAGGTCGCAGGCCGAGGCGAATTGCAGATGGGTGTTCTGATCGAGAACATGCGCCGTGAGGGTTTCGAACTCAGCATCTCGCGTCCGCAGGTTTTGTTCCGCGAAGAAAACGGGCAACGTCTGGAACCCATTGAGGAAGTCACCATCGACGTGGATGATGAATACTCCGGCTCGGTGATCGAAAAGATCACCGGCGCACGCAAAGGTGAGTTGGTCGAAATGCGCCCCGCAGGTGCAGGCAAGACCCGCATCATTGCCCACGTACCGTCCCGCGGCCTGATCGGCTATCACGGCGAGTTCCTGACCGACACGCGCGGTACGGGCGTATTGAACCGCGTGTTCCACGACTGGGCTCCGCACAAAGGTCAGATCCCGGGGCGTCGGGCGGGCGTTCTGATTTCGATGGAGAACGGTCAGGCCGTCGCTTACGCCCTTTGGAACCTGGAAGAGCGTGGCCGGATGTTTGTCGGTCCCCAAACGGATGTCTATCAAGGCATGGTGATTGGCGAGCATTCTCGCGATAATGATCTGGAAGTGAACCCGCTGAAAGGCAAGAAACTGACCAACGTACGCGCCAGCGGTTCAGACGACGCCGTTCGCCTGACGCCTCATATCCAGTTCTCTTTGGAAGAGGCAATTGCCTATATCGACGACGATGAACTGGTCGAAGTCACCCCGAATGCGGTGCGTTTGCGCAAGCGTTATCTTGACCCTCACGAGCGTAAGCGGATGGCCAAGTCGGCCTGATCATTCGGGCAACCCGCCGTCGCAATCAGAAACAATTGCCTCAGTGTGGCATTTTTGCGTCCAAACGGACAAAAGATGAAAAATGGACAACCGGGCAATACGCCCGGTTTTCTTTTGAAAAGAGTATTCTTTCTGCTTTAAGTTGCATTAAGATTTTGCCACTCACCCATTCCACATATTGTGATTGAGACCCATTTAAGGTGAAAATATGCCAGTTGTGTGACGTGGTTCATAAACACCGGCGCATCGGTGGTTCATATGAACACGTAGTTGAATATCGAGTTTCGAGGAGTTTCAAATGGGTGTCCAATCAAGCAGTATCCCGCTTTTTTTTGTAGCCACTACTTTTTTGTTTTCGCCCACTGGCGAAGCATTCGCAGCCGGGATGTGTACGATTCAAACGGCCAGACAATCCGCTGCGTCCGCGCAGGTTCTATGTGAGTGCGACGCTGTAACATCGGGTATGATCCGATACATTCAGCGCCGGCACGATTTCGATCAAATTCTTGCGCGTGTCGGAGCTGAATGTACGCCACTTGCAGACTTGCTTTCTGATTTTCCGACAGCATCGATCGGCGCAAGTGATCAGCGGTCCGGTGATGGTCCGTCTGATGAGACTGCCGACAGCAGCCCCGCTTTCGGTGGTGGCGGCGGTTCAGGCGGTGGAGCTGGCACCACTGGCGCTGGAGGCGGTGGCACTGGCGGTGAAGGTGGCGGCACTGGTGGTGAAAACGAAGGCGGCGGCGAAGGCGGCGGCGGTGGCGAAGGCGGCGGCGAAGGTGAAGGCGGCGGCGAAGGTGAAGGCGGCGGCGAAGGTGAAGGCGGCGGCGAAGGTGAAGG